>NZ_CP022961.1:6352500-6689726 GCF_002285795.1 Plantactinospora sp. KBS50 | reverse complement strand
GTACTTAGGGTTCAGCCGGTTGCCGGTCGGCGTGTCGGGTACGCCGGCCGCCCGCCGGTCGTCCCGGGGCGCGAGGCTGTCGCCGTACCGGTGGTCCGGCCGGTGCTCGGCGGCGACCGGCCGGCCGGTCGCCGGGGCGGGTCGGCGCGGCTCGGGGTACGGCGCGGCGAACAGCGCCTCCTGTCCACCCCGGGTGCCCGGGATGCCGGCCACCGGTCCGGTGGCGCCGTCCGGCGGCGCGAGCTGCGCGGCACCGGACGGCCCCGGGTACGCCGGGCCGTGGCCGTCCGGGATCCGGCCGCCCGGCTCGGAGCCCGGGGGGCCGATCCGGCCGGCGCCCGTCCCGCGGGTCCGCCGTCCTCGGCCGCCAGTTCGGGGTGTCCGCCGCCGCGCTGCTGGTCCCGGTAGCCGGCGAGGTCCCGGCGCTCGGCGTAGTCGGTGCGGTCGCCCTGGCCGCCACGGCCCGGGGCGTCGACACCGGCGGCCGGATCGCTCTCGATCACGTACGGGGCGGGGTCGGCGAAGCCGGCCGGGTCGACCACCACGGCCGTGCCGTAGACGGTGCCGGTCGGCCGGCCCTGACCGTCCTCGGGTACCCGGACCGTCACCGCCACCTGGATGGGCCGGCCGAGCCGGCGGGAGAGAACCTCGGTGATCGAGGGCCGTAGCCGGGACTCGATCACGTCCCGGGTGAACGCGTCGGGGACGGCGAGCAGCGCGGTGTCCTCCACGATCGCGCGCAGCCGGGTCAGCCGGAGGTACGCCCGTTGCTGGGCCGACCCGATCTCGTCGGCCAGTTCGTCGGTCGTCGCCAGCCATACCGCGGCAAGGTCGATCGTGTCGGCCACCGTCGCGCCACCCCCTCGCCTCTGCGTCCCCCGCGGCCCTGACCGGTTCCCGGTCGACCGTTCCGGCCTGCTGCCGCATCGGACAGGCAGGACGTCGCGGCCCGAACCGAAACACCGACCGCTGTCCACAAGTTATCCACAGCCTGTGTATCGCCCGATGGTGGCTCCCCCTATCGCACGTTCGTCCGACCCTGGCCCACATGGTGGGCCGTCGGTGCGGGTTCATCGTGCGAACGATTCAGAAGCTTGACCGGTTTTGCGCGGTAGCTCCGCTGGCCTTGGACGCTGACCGGCAAACGGGCACGCTAACAGCGTTGTCCACAACCCTTCAACCGTCGCCGAGCGGCAACCTGCCCGCCGGTCGGATCGATCAACGACCCTGGACCGCCGCGACGACCGCCGGCCTCGACCGTGAGGTCCGACACCTCCGGCCGGGGCCGCCGGACGCGAGCCGGCGACGCACGGATCCCCGTACGCTGGGTAACGGTACTGTTGACGCCCCAGCTACCCCCGCGTAGGGTGGATCGGCTGCCCTTTTGCTCTTTGCTAGGGTGGTACGCCAGACCACCCCACGACCCCAGGCGTCGCGCCGGGGGCGTACGAAGACGGAGAGCCTGACGTGAGCAAGCGCACCTACCAGCCGAACAACCGCCGGCGCGCGAAGACCCACGGCTTCCGGCTGCGCATGCGCACCCGGGCCGGCCGGGCCATCGTGGCGAACCGCCGGTCCAAGGGTCGGGCACGCCTGTCGGCCTGAGCGCCGACCGGGCCGTTCCCCCGGAGGACGAGGCAGTCGTGCTCCCCGCCGTGCACCGACTGCGGCGCAGCACCGACTTCGCCGCAGCGATCCGGGACGGCCGGCGGGCCGGTCGCGGCTCGGTCGTCGTCCACCTCTACTCACCCACCCCCGTGGCGGTCAGCGGACCGCCGCAGCCAGAGCCGGCACCGTCCGGCGGTACGGGATCGCCGTCCCCGCCGCCCCGGGCCGGCTTTGTCGTTTCCCGGGCGGTGGGCAACGCCGTACGCCGGAACACCGTCCGGCGTCGGCTGCGACACCTGGTGCGGGACCGGATTCCCGGTCTGCCCGCCGGGACCACCCTGGTCGTCCGGGCGCTCCCGGCGGCGGCCACGTCGCCCTACGACCGGCTGGCCGCCGATCTGGATGCCGCGCTGGCGGCCGCCCGCGGCCCCCGCCGGCCCGGCCGGCGGCCCCGATGAGCCGGGTGACCAGCCCAGGGAGCACCCCTACGGCGGGTGCCCGGATGCTGACGCTGGCCATCGTCGCGTACCGTCGTTGGATAAGCCCGGCACTGCCGGCTCGCTGTCGGTTCTACCCGTCGTGCAGCGCATACGCCCTGGAGGCGGTGACGCGGCACGGCGCCCTCAGGGGGACCGTCCTGGCGATCCGGCGGTTGTTGCGGTGCCACCCCTTCCACCCTGGTGGATATGACCCGGTGCCGGAGCCGGGCGGCCGCCGCCGTGTCGACGTGACTGGAGCCTGAGAATTGAGTCTCGACTGGATCTACTGGGCGATCTCATGGATCCTGCTGCGCTGGCACTCGCTGTGGGAGGCGATCGGTGTCTCCGCCGGCCAGGTGCTCGGCACCAACTGGGCGTGGATCCTCTCGATCATCTTCCTGGTGGTGACCGTCCGGGTCATCCTGTTCCCGATCTTCGTCAAGCAGATCAAGTCGCAGCGGGCCATGCAGGCGTTGCAGCCCAAGGTCAAGGAGCTGCAGGAGAAGCACAAGGGTGACCGGGAGACGCTCCAGAAGGAAATGATGGAGCTGTACCGGAAGGAAAAGGCCAACCCGCTGATGGGCTGCCTTCCGATGTTCCTCCAGATCCCGGTCTTCCTCGGCCTCTTCCACACCCTCAAGCGGCTGAACCCGAACGCCAAGGAGCAGTACAAGACCCTGTACGGCTGGACGGCCGACCAGTTCACCGACGCCGCCCACGCGACGCTGTTCCACGCCCCCATCTCCGGCCGGTTCGGTTCCACCGCGGCCGACCTGACGGGCCTGGGCGCGAGCACCACCACCGTGAAGATCGTCGCGGGCATCCTGGTGGCGATCATGATCGCCACCACCTACCTGACCAGCCGCCAGATGATCCTCAAGACGGGCTGGGCCGAGGACCCGCAGCAGAAGATGATCCAGCGGCTGATGCTGTACGGCATCCCGGTCTCGCTGCTGGTGTCGGGGTCGATCTTCCCGATCGGTGTGATCATCTACTGGGTCACGAACAACCTGTTCACGCTGGCCCAGCAGCAGTGGGTGCTCCGCAAGTTCCCGCCGCCGCCCACCGTGAACCGGACGGCCTCCGGCAAGGCGACGCCGGCCAAGGCGCCCGCGAAGCCCACCGGCCGGGGGCCGGCGAAGCCGCGCGCCGGTGCGGCCGCCAACGTCGTGCAGCCGGCCAAGTCGGGTGGGCTGTTGCGCCGGGGCAACAAGGCCAACGGCGCCGAGCCGGTCGAGCCCGCCACGCCGAACCGGGCATTGGCCCCGAAGCCCGGCGCCAAGCCGGTCAACCCGAAGAAGAACCGGCCGGCCAAACGCCGGTGAGCCGGCCCGGCCGCCCGGCCCGACGGGCTGCCGGCCAGCCGGTCCGGCCGGCGGTCCGGCCGAACGGATACCGTGCCGCGGTCGTAGCACCGGCGCCGGATCCGGATTCGGCCCCGCGAGGCCGGTGCGGCGGGCGAGGATGCCCGCGTAGGACGTGCCCGGGTGTCCGGCGGATTTCCGCCGACCACCCCGGGGAACCGCGAGGACCGGACGGTCCCGAGCGAATACGGAGATGACACGGTGACCGAGACGAGCACGCCCCGTGCCGACCAGCCGCTGAGCGAGGAGACCGACGCGGCGGTGGTTTCCCCGGGCGATGTCGAGGCGGATGAGGACGTCGAGGAGTCGGGTGAGGAGACCTCGACACCGGCCTCCGGCGCCGGGGAAAGCGACCTGTTCCGGCAGAGCGAGATCGCGGCGGACTACGTCGAGGGTCTGCTGGACATCCTCGACTACGACGGCGACATCGATGAACTGGTGTCCAACGGCCGGCCCATGGTCGAGGTGGTCGGCGGCCGGCTGAACGCCCTCGTGGGCCAGCGCGGTGCCACCCTGGAGGCGCTGCAGGAACTGGCTCGGTTGGCGGTGTTCCGGCAGACCGGCTCGCCCAGCCGGCTGCTGCTGGACGTCGGCGGCTACCGGGCCACCCGGCGCAAGGAGCTGGGTGCCGTCGCGAAGAACGCGGTGGAGAAGGTCCGCGAGTACGGCGAGCCGGTCCGGCTCGATCCGATGAGCGCCTTCGAACGCAAGTGCGTGCACGACGTGGTGAACGCCATCGACGGCGTGGAGAGCGAGTCGGAGGGCGTCGAGCCGAACCGGCGGATCGTCGTACGGTCCGTTGACTGAGGTGACCGAACCGACAGCGTCGCCGGCCGGCCCGGGTGGATCCCCACCCGGGCCGGCCGCTGTGCAGGCCGGGGCGCTGTTCGGGGACGGTCTGCCGCTGGCCGGGGCGTACGCGGAACTGCTCGTCACCGACGGGGTGCTGCGCGGCCTGATCGGTCCGCGGGAGGCGCCGCGGATCTGGGACCGGCACCTGCTCAACTGCGCGGCGATGGCCGAGCTGATCCCCCGGGTCAACTGGTGGTTGACGTCGGATCCGGCGCGGGCCTGCCCGGACTGGTGCTTGCGATCGCCCGGCCGGATCTGCGGGTGGTACTCGTCGAGCCGCTGGCCCGGCGCACCGCCTTCCTCACCGAGGCCGTGCCGGCACTCGGCCTGGCCGGGTCGGTGACCGTGGCCCGGGCGCGGGCGGAGGAGTACGCGGCGACCGGCGCAGAACCCGCCGACGTGGTGACGGCCCGTGCGGTCGCGCCGCTGGACCGGCTGGCCGGATGGTGCCTGCCGCTGCTGCGCCAGGGTGGCCGGCTGCTGGCCCTCAAGGGCGCGTCGGCGGCGAGCGAGATCGGCGAGCACCGGGCCGCGGTCCACCGCCTCGGTGGCGGCGCCGCCGAGTTGCGGCGCTGCGGGGTGGGGCTCATCGAGCCGCCCACGACGGTGATCGAGATCTCCCGTGACCGGATCGTGCCGCCCGGCGCCCGGCGCGGTGGTCCGGACGCCCGCGCGACACGCCGCCGGGGCCGCTGACCTGGAGCCGCCGCGCCGGTCCGCCGCAGCAAACCGGCGCGGCGGACCGGCCCGGTGGGCCGACCGGACACGACCACCTCACCGGCTGGCCGTGGCCTCCGCCGCCCGTCGGCCGTAGGCTGGCCGCGCGTCGATAGAGTGGACCGGGCGGCGGACCGCGGCGTCGAGTCGCCGGCCGCTCCTCGCCGGGCCACACGCTCCGCCCGTACCCCCAGGTGTGGAGCGCTGCGGCGGCAGACCCCATCCACAGCGGCTGGCAGGGATGACACGGTGCAGGACAACGCTACATACGACGAGTCGAACGGCGGCTACCCCGGCGTGGCCGGGGGTGGCGCCGGTGTTTCACGTGAAACCGGCACCGACGGCTGGTCGGCCGGGGACCGCCCCCGGGCGGCGTACCGGGACGGGGACGCCGCGCCGCAATCCAGACCGGGCCGCCCGGCCGTACCGGAACAGGGCTGGCCGGAAGGCGGCCAGAGCCGGACGGACGGCCCCGGCGTTGCCGGTGCGGGCCCGAACCCGCCGGCGGCCCGGGTAGGGCGACCAGCCGCCGACCCGACGGCCCCCGCCGGCCCCGCGGCGGCCCGCTCCGGCGGCGCCCCGCAGGCTCCCGCGACCGGGTACGCCCCGCCGGCCGCGGACACGCCGGACGCCCCGGCCGGGTTCCCGGCCACCGAGCCTTCGGCCGCGTACGTTTCACCGGAGGCCCCGCCCCCGCACGATGACGACCCACCCCTGGCTATGGAGGCATTGCGCGCCGTGCAGATCCTCAACCCGAGCGGCGAGGTGACCATGCCCCGCCCCGACAGCCCTCGGATCATGTGCGTTGCCAACCAGAAGGGCGGGGTCGGCAAGACCACCACAACCGTCAACCTGGCCGTGGCGCTCGCCCTGCACGGCAACCGGGTACTGGTGATCGACCTGGATCCGCAGGGCAACGCCTCCACCGGGCTGAACGTGCCGCACCACACCGGCATCCCCGACGTGTACGACTGCCTGATCGACAGCACCCCGATCGCCGACGTCGCCCAGCCGGTCGAGGGCATCCCGAACCTGTGGTGCGTGCCGGCGACCATCGACCTCGCCGGTGCGGAGATCGAGCTGGTCTCGGTGGTCGCCCGGGAGTCCCGGCTGTCCCGCGCGATCGCCGCGCATCCCGAACCCTTCGACTACGTGTTCATCGACTGCCCGCCGTCGTTGGGTCTGTTGACGGTCAACGCGCTGGTGGCGGCCCGCGAGGTGCTCATCCCCATCCAGTGCGAGTACTACGCGCTGGAAGGGCTGAACCAGCTCATCAACAACATCAACCTGGTGCGCCAGCACCTGAACCCGACGCTGGAGGTCTCGACCATCCTGCTCACCATGTACGACCGGCGTACCCGGCTGGCCGACGCGGTGGAACAGGACGTTCGCAACCACTTCGGCGACAAGGTCCTCCAAGCCGTGATCCCGCGCAACGTCCGGGTTTCCGAGGCTCCGAGCTACGGCCAGTCGGTGATGACCTACGATCCCGGATCGCGGGGCGCCACCAGCTACTTCGAGGCGGCCCAGGAGATCGCGCAACGGGGAGTCCGGGCCACCGTGGGCCGGAACGCCTGAGCCGGAGGAGACCAGTGGGAGGCAAGGGCATGAAGAACCGTCCACGCGGCGGGCTGGGACGCGGGCTGGGCGCGCTGATCCCGACCACGCCGGTGGAGCCGACGACCGGAGCGGTTGCCGGCGTCCCAGCCGGACCGGCCTACGAGGCCGTGGCCGGGGCGCCGGTCGCCGAGGCCGGGCCGGCCGGGAGCGTCGCGACGGAGGAGGACGACCGGCTCGCCCCGGTGCCGGGCGCCAGGTTCGCCGAGGTGCCGGTGGGCTCGATCGTGCCGAACCCGAAGCAGCCGCGGCAGGTCTTCGACGAGGAGGCGCTGGCGGAGCTGAAGACCTCGATCGAGCAGGTGGGTTTCCTCCAGCCGATCGTGGTGCGGCAGCTCGCCGACCAGCAGTACGAGCTGGTGATGGGCGAGCGCCGGTGGCGGGCAGCCCAGGAGGTCGGCCGGGAGACGATTCCGGCCATCGTGCGGGACACCCGCGACGACGCCATGCTGCGGGACGCGCTGCTGGAGAACATCCACCGGGCCAACCTGAACCCGCTGGAGGAGGCCGCGGCGTACCAGCAGCTCCTTGAGGAGTTCGGTGCGACGCACGAGGAACTGGCCCGCCGGATCGGCCGCAGCCGTCCACAGATCTCGAACACCCTCCGGCTGCTCAACCTCCCGGCGCAGGTGCAGCGCCGGGTTGCCGCCGGGGTGCTGTCCGCCGGCCACGCCCGGGCGTTGCTGAGCCTGGAGGACGGCGACGCCCAGGAGGCGCTCGCGCACCGGATCGTGGCCGAAGGGCTTTCGGTACGGGCCACCGAGGAACTGGTGTCGCTGGCCGCGGCCGAGGACCCGGCCGCCAAGGCCGGCCCCGCCCGGCGACGGGCGAAGCCGCACGCGCCGGGGCTCTCCGAACTCGCCGACCGGCTGTCGGACCGCTTCGACACCCGGGTCAAGGTCGACATCGGTCGGTCCAAGGGGAAGATCACCATCGAGTTCGCCACGGTCGACGACCTGGAGCGGATCGTGGGCCTCATCGGCATGGAAGACTCCCCCGAAGAGTGAGTCGTTCTCCCGTTCCGGATCCCCCGTTTCACGTGAAACAGGGGATCCGGAACGGAGATATCCACAGGCGCGCACCCGCAGTTACCCGGGATTTCGGCTCCGGAGCGGCTGCCTGTGGATAACTCCTGTGGATGAACGAGTGGCCACCGTTCGCTGTCCACAGGTCGCCCGGCGCCGACCCTCCTGATGCGGACAGGGGGCGGTCCGAGGGACTAGGGTCACCTCGTGCCCCACACCCCTCCCTCCCTTCCCGACTTCACCAGGTGGCCCTCCTTCCCCTTCGAGGGCGACCTGCGGGTCAAGAATCTCAACGAGCCGGTGGCCGTCGAGCCACCACGCAAGGGCGAGGACGCCGGCGAGTGCACGGCATGCGCCGCGCCCGACGAGGCGTACATCTGGGTCAGTGAGCGCTGGCGGGTACGCACCATGGACCGGCCCACCGGCCTGCCCGCGGTGCTCATCCTGGAGTCCCGCTCGCACCTCGACCTCGGCGACCTGCCCAACCTGCTCGCCGCCGAACTCGGCGTGATGACGGTCCGGCTGGAACGGGCGATCCGGTCGCTCGACGGCGTGGCCCGGGTCCACGTCAACCGCTGGGGCGACGGCTCCGCGCACCTGCACATGTGGTTCCTGGCCCGGCCCTACGGCCGCCTCCAACTGCGGGGGACCTTCCTGTCGCTCTGGGACGCGATCCTGCCGCCGATCTCCGAGACGACCTGGCGGGAGAACCTCGCGCTGGTCGCCGCCTGGCTGGCCGAGTTCGGTGGGCGTCCGCTCGCCGAGCCGCCGCGGATCCAGTGGCAGGCTCCGGCCAGCTTCGCCAGCCAGGCCATCCCGGTGGACGAGCCGGCCGGGTCCGGCGCGGCCGAGGCGGCGTCGGGTACGCCGGCCGGCAGGGACGCCGCTGATCCCGGCGCTGCGTCCAGCGCGGCGCGGAGTGCGGCGCTGGACCCATCCCCGGACGCCCCGAACGCGGACGCCGCCACCGGGGGCGCCGTCCGGGCGCAGCCCGCGAGGGCGCTGGTGGCCGAGGCCGAGTCGCCGGACGCCGATCCGCCTCCTGCGGCGCCGACCGCCCCGGGCGGGCCGGCGAAGATCGCGGGCGGCGGCACCGTCACCGGCGTCGCCGCCGTCCCCGGCGGTGCGGCTGGCGGTGCGGCTCCGGCTGGCGGTGCTGCCCCGGCTGGCGGAACGACCTCGACTGGCGGGCCGGTCGCTTCGGACGGGCCGGTCGCTTCGGGCGGCACAGACCCGACCGGCGGTGCGGCCTCGGACCGGCAGCCGGCCGCAGTCGCCGGCACCGGACCGACGGAATCGGCCTCCGCACCGACGGCCGGCACCGGTGGACCCGGGACGGCGGCCATCGGGACCGGCTCGCCGGACGCCGCGGTTCAAGCGGTCGAGGACGCTTCGGCCGACTCCGGTGCCTCGGTGGACTCCGGCGCGAGTCGGCCGTCGGATTCTGGCGGGTTGGCGGGCCAGAATGGGCCGGCGGGCTCCGACCCGGTGGCGGCCACCGGCTCGGGTGCTCCGGCATCCGGTGCGGCCCTTCGACCCTCGGCACCTTCGGCTCCAGCCCGCGGCCCGATCCCGACCCAGGTCTCCCGGGACCGCCATCCGGACGCAGACGACGCGTCGGGCACCGGCGAGCGGCGGTCCGGAAGCTCCACCCGATAGACCTGGCCCGGTCTCGGGCCACCGCCGCGACCGGACTCGCCGCGGCCGCCAGACCGTCCCGGCTCGTCCCGGCGATCGCGGATTCCTGACGCCCTCCCGTGGGCACCAGAAATCCGCGATCGCGAGGTCGACAGGTGCCCGGATGATTTCCGCGGGCTCGACACGCTCGGGCGGACCCTCGCCCGGCGGGCGGCCCGGTCGCGACGTGGGGTGTCAGCCTGCGGAGTCCCGTTCCGCGCTCCAACCAACATCAACTCGTCTTCGGTGAAGATGGGGTGTCCTGGCACTTCGAACCCCCCGACTTCGCCGAAGACGAGTTGATCTTTCCGGACCTGGCGCCGTTTCACGTGAAACATCGGGGCCACCACCGCGCCACCACCGCCACCGCGCGGCCGCCACCGCCACCGCTGCGGACGGCCGCCCTCGCGGCCTGGTGCGGGGCGTGTGGGGTGGGGTCGACCGGGGCACCGGCCGCGGGCCAGCCGGTCCCCGTCGAAGGCCCGCGGCCGGGAGGTTCGGCCCGCCACCGCGACCAGATGCGCTTCGAGACCGTTCGCCGGCCGGTGCGTTCAGGTGCGCTGCCGCCCTCCGCGGGGCAGCCGGGCGGCCCGGCCACCCCGATGTTTCACGTGAAACGCCGCCGCCCGCTCGAACGGCGGGCGGCGGCGGACTAAGACGGCCGACTGGGGCGGCCGACTGGGGCGGCGGGCGGACCCGGACCGGCGGTGAACCGAGACCGGGCGGTCAGTGGTTGCGGGCGGCCGCGCGTGCCACGAGCGTGCCGAGCATCGCGCCCAGGTCGAGCCCGGCGGCCTTCACGGCGAGTGGCAGCAGCGAGGTCTCGGTCATCCCCGGGGACACCGTCACCTCGAGGACGTGCGCGCCGCCCTGCTCGTCCACGATCAGGTCCACCCGGGACACGTCGCGCAACCCGAGCGCCCGGTGGGCGGCCACGGCCGTCTCGGCGACCCGCGCGGCCACCTCGGCGGGCAGCCGGGCCGGGGCGTGCCAGGTGGTCAGTCCCGCCGTGTACCGCGCCGCGTAGTCGTACACGCCGTCCCGGGGGACGATCTCCACGGCCGGCAGCGCGCGCGGGCCGTCGCCCAGGTCCACCACCGAGACGCCGACGTCCATGCCGGGGACGTACCGCTCGACCAGCGCGGTCGAGTCGTACGCGAAACAGCCCACCATGGCGGCCGGCAGCGCGGCCGCGTCCCGGACCACGGCGGCGCCCAGCCCCGACCCGCCCTGCGCGGGCTTGACCATCAGCGGCACGCCGAGCCGGTGGACGATCCGGTCCAGTACGGCGACGGCGCCGAGTTCGGAGAACCGGTCGTGCGGCAGCGCCACCCAGTCGGGCGTGGGGATCCCGGCCTCCTGGAGGACCGCCTTGGCCGACGGCTTGTCCCAGGCGAGCCGGGAGGAGCGGGCGTCGCAGCCGACGTACGGCACGCCGCAGAGGTCCAGGACGCCGCGCAGCGACCCGTCCTCGCCGGTGGCGCCGTGCAGGGCGATCACCACGGCGTCCGGCGGGTCGCCGGCGAGCGTGGGTAGCAGGGTGGCGTCCGCGTCCCGCAGTTCGACGTCGACGCCGGAGGACCGGAGCGCGTCCAGTACCCGGCGGCCGGATCGCAGCGACACGTCCCGCTCGTACGACAGGCCGCCGGCCAGTACGAGCACACGGAGTTCCGACACGGCCGCGCCGGTTCGCGGCCCGGGCAGGGTGGCTTCCTCGACGGGGTTGCTGTCCATGCCGGAGATCATGCCAAGCGGGTACGCGGGTCCCGCGGGTCGACCCCGGTGGCCGCCACGGCGCCGTCGCGGGCCGGGCTGCCGACCGCGGCGCCGAAGACCCGGCGCATCGCGGTCTCCTGCTCCATCACCCCGGCCAGCCGGCGGACGCCCTCACGGATCCGCTCCGGGGGCGGGAAGGAGAAGTTGAGCCGCATGTTGCCCACCCCCGAACCATCGGCGTAGAAGCCGATTCCGGGCACGTAGGCGACCCGCGCGGCGATGGCCCGCGGAACCATGGCCTTGGCGTCCAGGCCGTCCGGGAGGGTGGCCCAGACGAACAGGCCGCCGCTCGGGTTGGTCCAGCTGGTGCCCTCGGGCATCAGGTCGGTCAGCGCGGTCAGCAGCGCGTCCCGGCGCTCCCGGTAGACCTCCCGGTAGACCTTGAGCTGCTGCCGCCACGGCATCGTGGACAGGTACGCGGTGACGGCCGCCTGGGCGAACGCGCTCGGGCAGAGCACCTGCGCCTCGTTGGCGATCACCAGCTTGTCGCGTACCGCGTGCGGGGCCAGGATCCAGCCCACCCGCAGGCCGGGCGCGAAGGTCTTGGAGAACGTGCTCAGGTAGAAGACCCCGTCCCGGCGGCGGGCGCGCAGCGGCGCCGGGGTCTCGCCGTCGAAGCCGAGCTGGCTGTACGGGTCGTCCTCGACCACCAGCAGGCCGGCCCGCTCGCAGATGTCCAGCACCCGCTCCCGGCGCTCCTCGGACAGCGTGACGCCGGTGGGGTTCTGGTACGTCGGGATGGTGTAGAGGAACTTCGCCCGCCGGCCGGTGCGCGCGGTCTCGGCGATCGCCGCCTCCAGCGCCTCCGGCACCAGCCCGTCGTCGTCCATCGGTACGTGCACCACCTGGGCCTGCGCGGACTGGAACACCCCCAGCGCGCCCACGTAGGTGGGTCCCTCGGCCAGCACCACGTCGCCCGGATCGAGGAAGAGCCGGGCCACCAGGTCGAGCGCCTGCTGGCCGCCGACCGTCACCACCACGTCCTCGGGCGACGCGCCGCAGCCCACGTCGATGCCGGAGAGGGCCATCACCTCGCAGATCCGCTCGCGCAGCTCCAGGGTGCCCTGGCCGATCCCGTACTGGAGGGTGGTGGCGCCGTGCTCGGCGACCAGCCGACCGAGTACCTCGCCGACGGCGTCCAGCGGCAGCGCGGAGATGTAGGGTGCGCCACCGGCCAGCGACACGACCTCCGGTCGGCTCGCCACCGCGAACAGCGCCCGGATCTCGGACGCTGTCATCCCGCGTACCCGCTGGGCGTAGCGGTCGGTGTAGTCGTCGAGCGTCGTGCCGGTCATGACATCACCTCGATCGGGTCGCCGGCTCCGCGTGGGCGGCACCGCCGTCATCGGTGATGCCACTGGCCTGGTCGATCGTAGTCCTTTCGCGTCCGTCGGGTACCCGGGCGAACGCCCAGGTCCACATCCCGGACCGGGGGAATTCGACCATCCCCTCCCTCGGCAGCCCGGTTCCGGCGTACGATCGCTCGTCGGGGGCCAGGAGGCGGGGGGACGCCGATTCGCGACGTTCCGACCTTCGCCCGGAGTGTGGGGATACCGCAATGTCACGACGGCTGGTCAGTCTGACCCTGGACACCCTCGAGGATCTGCCCCGACCCTGCCGGCAGTGCATCTACTGGGAACTCGATCCGGTCTCCGCCGACCGGGCCTGCGCCACCGGCGACCCCGGGCTGGAGAAGGAGGCATGGGTCTCGCAGACCCTGCTCGAATGGGGTTCCTGCGGAAAACTCGTGTACGTCGACGGGATGCCGGGCGGTTTCGTCATGTACGCCCCGCCGGCGTACGTACCGCGCGCCATGGCGTTTCCCACCTCCCCGGTGTCGGCCGACGCGGCGCTGCTGACCACCGCGCACGTCGTGCCCGCGTTCGCCGGTGGCGGGCTGGGCCGGATGCTCGTGCAGGGCGTGGCGCGGGACCTCACCAAGCGCGGCATCAAGGCCATCGAGGCGTTCGGGGACGCGCGGTTCGGCGAGGTGGGTGACGAGGCCGGCGGCTGCGTGGCGCCGGCCGACTTCTTCCTCTCGGTGGGCTTCAAGACGGTGCGGCCGCATCCCCGGTACCCCCGGCTGCGCCTGGAACTGCGCACCGCGCTGTCCTGGAAGTCCGACGTCGAGTACGCGCTGGAGAAGCTGCTCGGCTCGATGAGCCCGGAGAACCTGCTGCGACCGGTGCGTCCCGCCACCCGCTCGATGGTCTGACCGCCCGACCGCCCAGCCGGGCGGGCCGGACCGACCACCCGCCGGACCGACCACCCGCCGGACCGACCGACGGCCGGACCGACCGACGGCCGGACCGGATCGGCGGTCAGGTGACCACGCCCGCGGCCAGGGCCGCGCGCAGTTCCCGGACGTCGATCGAGCCGGTGGGCACGTCCCGCTCGACGGGGAAGTACATCCGCTGGACGGCCGCCACGATCGCGTCGACCGTCCGGTCCCGGAACCGCGGGTCGATGAGCCGGGCGCGGTCCAGCGGCGAGGTCAGGTAGCCCACGTCCACGCGTACCGCCGGCATCCGGGTCAGCCGGAGCAACTCCCACGTCTTCGCGTGGGTGTGGCAGTCCCGCATGCCGGTCCGGGCCACGATCTCCCGCAGCACCAGTCCGGCGAGCCGCTCGCCGGCGGTGGAGGTGACGCCACTGCCGGTGCCGTAGTGGTAGGCGGCAACGCCGTCCGCGTCCGGGTTCGGGTGGCCGTCCACGTGCAGGGAGATCAGCAGGTCGCCGCCGAGTTCGTTGGCCAGCTGCGCCCGGGCCATGTCGGGCAGCGCGGCGGCGGGCGCCGGACCCCGGGTCAGATGCACCCGCATGCCGGCCGCGGCGAGCCGGCCCTCCAGCCGGCTGGCCAGGTCGTACGCCAGGTCGGCCTCGGTCCACCGGAGGGCGCCCTCCGGGACCACGACGCCCGGGTCCGCCCCGCCGTGCCCCGGGTCGATGACGATGACCTTGCCCACCAGGTCGGGACCGGACTGCCGGAAGGCGTCGGCCTCGCGCAGCCACTGCGGGCGGCCGCCGACCACCTTGCGGCCGAGCCGGCGCAGGGCGTTCATGGTCTGCGGCCCGCAGGTGCCGTCCGGCACGAGGCCGACCTCCCGCTGGAACTGGGCCAGCGCCCGGGCGCTGCGGGCGCCGTAGATGCTGTCGGCGTACCCGACGTTGTACCCCATCTCCAGCAGGCGTTCCTGGAGGGCCCGTACGTCCTCGCCGCGCAGCGGCTCGGGTACCGCGTGGTAGAGGGTGCGGGCACCGAGCCGCCAGCGGGCCGCCTCCAGCGCGCGCCAGGTTTCGGCTCCGACCCGGCCGTCCACGCTCAGCCCGCGGTTCTGCTGGAACACGCGGACGGCCTGTTCCGTCGCCTGGTCGAACTCGTCAGCGCCGCCGGGCTGGCCGTCCAGCAGGTCCAGGCCGACCAGGAGACCACGGATCTCGCGTACGGCGGGGCCGTGATCGCCGCGTCGGATGGGGCGCACGTCTACCTCCCTCGGCTGGTGCTGGGTGTCTCGTCCCGGCCCGGCCGGCCCGGGTACGCGGGTGCGCGACCCCGGGTCCGGCACAAGCTTCCGGAGCGTAGCGCGGCCGGTCACCCGAGGGGATGCGTTGGGTCGTGTCGTCGACCTCCCCGATACCCCGAGGACGGGAGGCTCATTCCGCCGGTCGGGGCGGGGCGGTGGGGCCGCCCGAGGACCTGCCACCGCCGCGGAGCCCGGAACGCAGCGCGCCCGCGCCCCGATCAGGGGGACGCGGGCGCGAAACGTTCCGCCGTCTCGCCGGTCAGAGGGCCGCCTCGATCAGCCGGACCAGATCGCCCTTGGGCTTCGCGCCGGCCACCGACTGCACCGGCTGCCCGCCCTTGAAGACGGTCAGGGTCGGCACCGACATCACCCGGTACGCCATGGCGGTCTGCGGGTTCTCGTCGATGTTCAGCTTGACGATGGTGACCTTGTCCGCCATCTCGCCGGCGATCTCCTCCAGCAGGGGAGCGACCTTACGGCACGGGGCGCACCATTCAGCCCAGAAGTCCACCAGGACCGGCTTGTCGGACTGCAGCACGGTACTGGCGAAGTCTGCGTCGGTGACCGCCTGTGTTACTCCCACGGGAGCCCTCCTCGGGGATGTTCGGGTTGTTTGTCATACTTCCAACGTTGCGAGGAACCGCTCGGCATCCAGCGCAGCCGCGCAACCGGTGCCGGCCGCGGTGATCGCCTGGCGATAGGTGTGGTCGACCACGTCACCGGCCGCGAAGACGCCCGGGACGCTGGTGTGCGTGGTGGGCGCGTCCACCTTGACGTAGCCGTCGGCGTCCAGCTCCACCTGGCCGCGGAACAACTCGCTGCGCGGGTCGTGCCCGATCGCCACGAAGACGCCCGCGACGTCCAGCACCTTGGTCTGACCGGTGTGGGCGTTCAACACCCGTACGCCGGTCACCTTGCCGTCCGCGCCGAGGATCTCCTCGACGATGGTGTTCCACTCGACGCGGATCTTCTCGTTCTGCAGCGCCCGGTCGGCCATGATCTTGCTGGCCCGGAACTCGTCCCGGCGGTGCAGGATCGTCACGGAGTCGGCGAACTTGGTGAGGAAGGTCGCCTCCTCCATCGCCGAGTCACCCCCGCCGACCACCACGATCTGCTGGTTGCGGAAGAAGAAGCCGTCACAGGTGGCGCAGGACGACACGCCGTGGCCCAGATATTCCTGCTCGCCCGGCACGCCCAGCGGCCGCCAGGCCGAACCGGTGGACAGGATGACCGCCTTGGCGCGGTACACCGTCTGGCCGACCCGTACCGTGTGAGCGGCGTCCGAGCCCGGGATGCCGGTGTCCACCAGTTCCACCGAGGTGACGTCGTCGGTGAGGAACTCGGCGCCGAAGCGCTCGGCCTGCTTGCGCATCGAGTCCATCAGCTCCGGACCCATCACGCCGTCCGGGAACCCCGGGAAGTTCTCCACCTCGGTGGTCGTCATCAGCGCACCGCCGGACTGCACACCCTCGATCACCAGGGGCTTGAGGTTGGCGCGTGCGGCGTAGACCGCCGCGGTGTAGCCCGCCGGTCCCGAGCCGATGATGATCAGGTTGCGGACCTCGTCCACTGCCGTCTCCCGATGTGAGGTTTTTGGGCCTGCTGAGCAGAACTCATCGTACGGACCGCGGATTCCCGATCAGGACGTCCGGTGGGTCACGTCACGCGGCAGGCCAACGGGCCACCGCCGGCGGCCTCACCCTACCGGGCTGGAGTACCGGGTGTCGGCACCGGCCGTCGGAAGGCCGCAGGCCGGGCCGGCCACCCAGGCCCACCGGGCCGCCGCGGCGTCGCTGAAGATGACCACCACCGCGGGCGCACCCTGGTACGCGGCGAGATCCACAGCCTGCACCGTGATCGGCGTCGTACCGTGCTGGGCCGCGATCGCGGTCAGGCAGGCGTCCAGCGCCGGCGGGTCGGCGAGCCGGCGCAGGTCGGCGGGGACGCTCGGGGCGGGTGCGCTCTCCGGGCGCAGCCCGGGGTGCTCGCCCGGCGTACCGCTGGTCTTGGGCCCACCGTAGGTGTCGGTGCCGGTCGTGCCCGCGGTCCCCCCGGTCGCGCGCTGCACCGCGGTGGCCAGGGTGGCCGGCTGGTAGTCGGTCCCGCTGGTCCCCGGTTGGGCCGCCGACGGCGCACGCACCACCGAGAACGCCGTGGCCGCCGAGCGGGCCTCGCCCCGATCGGCGGCGGTCTGCGAACCGTCGGAGGAGTCACCCCCGAGGCCGGTAGCGAGCCAGCGCATCCCCGCGCCGCCGAGCACGGCCACGAGGATCGCCAGGGACGCCGCCCGGGCGGCCCGGGTCCAGCCGCGCCGGGTACGGCCGCGGGCCGGCCCGACCGCCGGGTCCCGCCGGGTCGGCGGCGCGGTGGTCGTGGCGTTCCCGGTGGTTGCGGCGGTCGGGGTGGTCGCGGCGGTCGCGGCGGTCGCGGCGGGTCGGCGGGCCACCGACCGCTCGGCCGGCCGAGCGCCGGGCGCTCCGGCCGCCGGCCCGGCGGCGAGAATCGCCGAGGTCAGCCGGTCGGCCACGTCGGCCGGCATCGGCTCCGGTTCCGCACCCCAGCCCGCGAGGTCGGAGCGCACCGCGTCGGCGCCGGCCGACAGCGTCGTGTACGCCTCCGACCAGGCCGGATCGTCGCGGATCAGATCCCGTACCCGGTTCTCCTGGGCGGTGCCGGTGAGCGCGCCACCGACGAAGTCGGCCAGCAGGTCGAGATCCGCCTCGCTGAACTGGCCTGCCGTCACCGCTCCCCTGTCCGTCTGTTGCGTGCCTCGACTCTGATCGGACGTTGCCGGCCGGACGCGGGTTCCGCTGGGTGACCGGCGGCACGCCGACCGGGGACGGGTCCGGGTCCGCCGGGCCGGACCGGCCGCCGGCCGGACCGGGCCGCAGATGGCCGAGCATGCCGGCCAGTCGTGTCCGACCCCGGGCGCACCGGCTCTTCACGGTGCCCTCGGCCACCCCGAGGATCTGCGCGGCCTCGGCCACCGGATAGCCCTGCACGTCGACCAGGATCAACGCCGAGCGCTGTTCCAGCGGCAACTGGGCGAGCGCCTGGCGGACCATCAGCGCGGTGTCGTGGTCCTGGGTGGGGGCGGCCGGTTCCACCCCGCCGTGGTGGTCGTCCGTGCGACTGCCGTCGGGCAGCGGGACGGTCGGGTGGGCACGCCGGCGACGGAGCCGGTCCAGGCAGGCGTTCACGACGATCCGGTGCAGCCAGGTGGTGACCGCCGAGTCGCCGCGGAAGCGGGCGGCGCCGCGATGGGCGGAGATCAGGGCGTCCTGCAGGGCGTCGGCCGCCTCCTCCCGGTCGCCCACGGTGCGTACCGCAACGGCCCAGAGGCGGTCCCGGTGCCGCCGGAACAGTTCGGCGAACGCCTCGGCGTCACCCTCGACGTGTGCCTGTAGCAGTTCCGCGTCGGTCCTGGCGTCCGGTGACGCGGAGCCGGTCCGGGCGGCGTCGGCCGCCCGATCGACGGTCTCGGACCTGGGGTGGCGTTCGGGCGCCGGGTCGGCCCCCGGCCGGTCACGGCGACCGCCGGAGCCGGGAAGCCGACGGTACGGTCACAGCCCGTTGACCGTGATCTCCTGGACGCCGATCCGGTAGCGGCCGTCGTCGGCTCTCGGCAGATCGGTGATCCAGAACAGCAGGTAGCGGTACTTCTGGTCCGGGTCGAAGGCCGAGAAGGACATCGTCGAGCCGTCGAACTTCTCCAGCGGCTCGCCGATCCGGGTGCTGAACTGGGCCACGACCTGCTGGTCGGCGGACTTGCTGCTCTCGGTCGGCGCGGACGAGCCGGTGCGCAACTCGGCGGTGGCGCCCGGCGAGGAGAGCAGCACCTGCACCGAGGAGAGCGTCCGGGGCTCCTTCAGGTCGATCAGGATGCCCATGCCGTCCTTGAGGTTGCCGAAGTTGGACCGCCCCTTGTAGCCCTGCGTCTGCCAGCCCTCGTTGGGGTCGCCGTCGACCGCCTTCTCGACGTCCCGCAGCTCGGTCCGGTCGCCCTGCGGGTCGATGACCCGGACCTGGTCGCCGCTCAGCGGGATCGGCTTCGGCTTGTCGGCCGGCTCGGCCGAGGGGTTCTCGGAGGCGCCGGCGCCGGGCTGGGTCACCGGACCCGTGCCGCCGCCACCGCCGTCCGTGCCACCGCCGGCCAGCGCGTTGATGCCGAAGACCAGCCCGACCAGCGCCACCACCAGCAGGCCGGCGACGCCGGCCGCGATCTTGCGCCGGCCGCCCGGGCTCGACGTCGTCCCGTCGTCGTCCCGCCCGGCGAACCGCAGCGGCCCGCTGTCGTCCAGGTACGGATCGTCGGCCACGTCGAGCCGGCCCAGCTCCGCGGCCAGCACGTCCGAGGACGGTGGCTCGACCGCGGGGTCGAGCAGGTCCATCGTGAGGTCGTCCAGGTACGCCGGTACGCCGGCGCGGGCCTGGCGGGGCGCGACGAGCGATCCACCGGAGTCCCGGACCGCGTCGGGCAGGCTGGCCCGCCCCCGGCCGGCCGTGCCGCCGGTGAGCGTGGCCTCGGCGTGCGGCCAGTGCCCGGTCAGGGCGTAGTAGAGGATGCCGCCGATCGCCCGTACGTCGGTGGCGCGGCTGTCGTTGGCGTCCGCCCGCGCGTCGGCCAGCACCACCCGGCCGTCGTCGGCGATCATGATCGTGCCCGGGTGGATGTTGCCGTGCACCATGCCGGTGGCGTGCACGGCGGCCACCGCCCCGGCGATCGCGTGGGCGACGCTGGTGGCCCGGGCCGGGTCGAGCAGGCCGTCATGGTCCACCAGCTCGCGCAGGGACCGGCCGTCCACCCACTCGCGGACGACGTACGCCCGGTCCTGCTCGTCGATGGCGTCGTAGACGCCCACCAGGTTCGGGTGGATGACCCGGCTGGCCGTCACGGCCGCCTGGAGCATCTCCACGGCGGAGTCCCCGCCCGGATAGCGCAGCACCACGGCGACGGGACGGCGGAGGATGACGTCGATTCCGCGCCAGACCTGCCGGCCGGCGCTGTCGTCGTTGATGTGCGCGGACAATTCGTACCGCTCGGCGAGGACCTCACCGGCGGTCGGCGCACCGAGGGCAGTGCCGACGGGAGCGACCTCGTCCGCCTCCCGACCCTCGCCGACCTGGGTCACCAGTCCTCCCTCGGTGATGGTGCCGATCGCTAGATCCCGCTGCCCGGGCATCGCCTTCCGCTCCCGCCGTCGCCATGTCTGGCGCACCGGCAGCGTTACCCCGTTAGCCTAGGCGCTGCCGGCACCCACCGGGAGCGACCTTACCCGCCTGAGCCGGATCCCCGACATCTCATCGCCGCTGACGGCCGGTGCGGGGCCGAGCGCCGGCGCCGCGGTGTGAGTGCCAACCACCCGCCGCCGTCCCCGTCAACGACGCTGTCCGGGACCAATGTATCGGTTGGTTTCGCCTGGTTGCCGGCCGGGTGTCCGCCCGGCCACGCCCCGTGGTGCGGGCCCGTCCGCTCCGCTCAGCGGCCGAGGCGGCGGCGGACCATGCCGACGACCTCGGTGATCTCGGTGATCCGCAGCACCGTGGCCAGGGCGAGGTAGCTGAGCCCGATCACCGCCCCGCCGACGATCAGCCGGACCAGCGCGGCCAGCCGGCCCAGTTCGGCCGGGTCACCCGGCAGCAGCTTGAGGGCCAGCCAGCCGACCAGGGCGGCGCCCAGCGCCGCGACCAGCACCTTGCCCAGCGTCCGCATGATCTGTCCCAGCCCGATCCGGCCCACCCGGGGCGCAGCAGCACCGCCGACCCGACCGCCGCGGCCACGTACGAGATCGCGTTGCCGAGCATCATCCCGGCGGCCGCGAAGGTCGCCGAGAAGGCCAGGTAGACCCCGACCTGGAGGACCACCCGCAGCGCGACGACCGGAATGTTGATCAGCGCCGGCATCCGGGTGTCCGGCAGCGCGTAGAAGGCGAACGTGAAGAGCTGGCTGAGCGCGAACGGGACCAGCCCCAGGGCCGCGACCAGCAGCACCGTCGAGGTGGCGGTGGCGTTCGCGCCGGTGAAGGCGCCGTACCGGAACACCACGACCGAGATCGGTCCGGCCAGCACCACGTAGCAGACCGCGATCGGTGCGAGCACCGCGCTGACCATCCGGGTGCCCCGGGACAGGTCCGCGGTCAGATCGGCGTACCGGCCGTCGGCCGCCGCGGCGCTCATCCGCGGCATCAGCGCGGTGATGATCGAGACGGCGATGATGCCGTGCGCCATCATCAGCAGCAGGAACACGTTGTTGAAGATGAGCAGCCCGGCCCGGTTGCCGCCGGCGGCCCGGGTCAGCAGGTTGACCACGACGAACAGGCCGAGCTGGTTGACCCCGACGTAGCAGAGCATCCAGCCGCTGAGCCTGGCCAGCTCGCGCAGGCCGAGGGCGCGGAAGTCGAACCGCCACTTCCAGCGGAAGCCCACCTTGCGCAGCGCCGGCACCAGCCCGGCCGCCTGCACCGCCACACCGAGCAGCGTGCCGCCGCCGATCAGCAGGATCCGGCCGCCGGTCATCTGGTCCGGCGTGACGATCTTCGCGCCGAAGAGCGCGATGTACAGCGCGCAGACGGCGATGACCACCAGGTTGTTCAGGATCGGCGCCCACATCGGGGCCGCGAAGTGCCCCGGGTGTTCAGCACGGCCGCGACCAGCGCGCTGATGCCGGTGAAGAACAGCATCGGCAGCATCAGGTAGGACAGCGAGGTGACCAGGTCCTGGTAGTCCGCCGTCTTGCCACCGGCGTACAGCGCGGTCAGCACCGGGGCGCCGATCACCGCGACGGCGACCGCCGCGCCGAGCGCGATCACCGCGAGGGTGAGCAGCCGCTGCGCGTACGCCTCGCCGCGGTCCGGGTCGGCCTTGCGCCGGCGGACCAGCACCGGGATCAGCACGCTGGTCAGGACGCCGCCGAGCAGGAACTCGTAGACCTGGTTCGGCAGGAACTGGGCGGTGGTGTACGCGTTGCCGACCAGGTCGCCGCCGAGCGCGGCGCCGATCATGAGGTTGCGGATGAAGCCGGTGCCCCGGCTGACCAGGCTGCCGATCGCCATCACCGTGCTGTTGGCGGCGGCGCTGCTCTCGGCCACCTGCTCCGGTGGCGGGGCGGTCGCCTCCACCCCGGGCTGGTTCAGCGGCTCGGCCGCGATGAACGCCGCGCCGCCCTGCTGGTAGCCGCCGCCGTCGACCGGCCGGACGCCGTGGTCGTCGCCCGCGGCGTTCCCGCTCCGGTAGACCCGGCCGCTCATCTGCGCCTCCCGCTGGTACCCCGACGGACATCCGGACCGCCGGCACTGACCTTAGTTGCCCGGGTGCGGCCCGGCCCGGCCAGGCGGGCCGTCCGGCCCGGCCGCCGGCCCCCGGCGTACCGCGTCGGCGCGGCGGATCCCGGGCGGCCCGGCGCGGCGGCCGACCGATATTCTGGCGGTCCCATGTCCGATTCCTCCGCACCGTCCGCCGGTACCGCCCCGGCGGCCCACGTGTCCCTGACCGCCGCCCAGCACCGGGCCGTGGCCGAACTGCTGCGCGTCTCGCCGGTGGCCGACGAGTTGGGCCGCCGGTTCGCCGCCGCCGGCCACGAACTGCACCTGGTCGGCGGGTCGGTCCGGGACGCGCTGCTCGGCCGGCTCGGCGACGACCTCGACTTCTGCACCGACGCCCACCCGGACGCCACGCTGCGGGTCGTCAAGGGTTGGGCGGACGCGATCTGGGAGACCGGCCGCGAGTTCGGCACCATCGGCGTGCAGCGCGACGGCCTGCGGCTGGAGATCACCACCTTCCGCGCCGAGGCGTACGACCGGGTCTCCCGCAACCCGACCGTGCGGTACGGCACCAACCTGGTGGAAGACCTGGAACGCCGGGACTTCACTATCAACGCGATGGCGGTCAGCCTTCCCGGGCACCGGTTCACCGACCCGTACGGCGGGCTCGCCGACCTGGCGGCCCGGGTGATCCGTACCCCCGGCACGCCGCAGGAGTCGTTCGGCGACGACCCGCTGCGGATGCTGCGCGCGGCGCGGTTCGCCGCCCAGTTGCGGTTCGCGGTGGCGCCGCCGGTGCGGGCGGCGATGGCCGCGATGGCCGCCGATCTGGACCGGATCACGGCCGAGCGGATCCGGGACGAGTTCACCAAGCTGCTCTGCGGTGCCGATCCGGTCACCGGGCTGCGGCTGCTGGCCGACACCGGACTGGCCGAGCGGTTCCTGCCCGAGCTGACCGGGCTCCGGCTGGAGATCGACGAGCACGCCCAGCACAAGGACGTGTACGAGCACACCCTGACCGTGGTGAGCAACGCCGTCGGCCACGAGGATGGCGGGTGCGACTTCATCCTGCGGATGGCCGCGCTCATGCACGACGTGGGCAAGCCGGCGACCAAGGCGGTCGGCCCGGACGGCCGGGTCAGTTTCCACCACCACGAGGTCGTCGGCGCCCGGCTGACCAAGCAGCGGATGAAGGAGCTGCGGTACCCCAAGGACGTCACCGCCCAGGTGGTCGCGCTGGTCGCGCTGCACCTGCGCTTCTACGGGTACGGCCGGGGCGAGTGGACCGACTCGGCGGTCCGGCGGTACGTCGCCGACGCCGGTGACCTGCTGCCCCGGCTGCACAAGTTGACCCGCTCGGACTGCACCACCCGCAACCGGCGCAAGGCGCGGCAGTTGGCCGAGGACTACGACGCGCTGGAGGAACGGATCGCCCGGTTGCGTGCCGAGGAGGATCTCGCGCGGGTGCGGCCCGATCTGGACGGCAACGCCATCATGCAGTTGCTGGGCGTACCGCCGGGACCGGTGGTGGGCCAGGCCTGGAAGCATCTCAAGGAACTGCGTCTGGAGCGTGGCCCGCTGAGCCGGGACGAGGCCGAGTCCGAGTTGCGGCGCTGGGCCCAGGAGCAGGGCATCCTGTAACGATTCTGAGCGTTCTGCCGGCGTCTGGCCAAAAAGGGGAGCCCGGTGAGCTGATCTTGGCGCAGAATGGTGCGATCGATCAATCCCTCGGCTCCGGCATCGAATGCCGTGGCCGCGCACTCTGCCGTCCACTCCGGACGATCATCGACACGGGGAGTTCCTTTATGAATCGTGGCGTCCTACGCCGCACGGCTGCGGCGGCTCTCGCCGTGGCCAGCACAACCGCAATCGTCGCCGCCGGCGCCCCGGCATCGGCGGCGCCGGACGGGCCGCGCCCCTCGCTGGTCCGACCCCCGAGCCTGCAGACCGACAAGCAGGCCGCAAAGCCGAGCGCGGCCAGCCGGCCGAGCACGGTGCAGGACCGCTACATCGTCACCCTCAAGGACACGAAGGCCAGCTCGGCCAAGGTCAAGTCCACCGCCGAGGCGCTCACCGAGGAACACGGTGGCAAGGTCCGCCAGCTCTACGGGCACGCCCTGCGCGGCTTCTCGGCCCAGCTGAGCGCGGCCCAGGCGAAGAAGCTCGCCGCCAGCCCCGAGGTCGCCTCGGTCGAGCCGGTCCGGATGCTGCACACCACCGGCACCCAGACCAACCCGCCGTCCTGGGGACTCGACCGGCTCGACCAGACCGGACCGGTGCTCGACCAGACGTACACCTACCCGTCGACGAGCGCCAGCGGCGTGACGGCGTACGTCATCGACACCGGCCTGAACCTCACGCACACCGACTTCGGCGGCCGGGCCACCTCCGGGTACGACTTCGTCGACGGCGACGACGACGCCACCGACACCTGCGACGGACACGGAACCCACGTCGCGGGCACGATCGGCGGCACCCGGTACGGCGTGGCCAAGGACGTCAACCTGGTCGGCGTGCGCGTCCTGGGCTGCGACGGATACGGCAGCACCGAGCAGGTCGTCGCGGGCATCGACTGGGTCACCGCCAACGCGGAAAAGCCGGCCGTGGTCAACATGAGCCTCGGCCAGGACTGCGATCCGGTACTGCAATATCCCGCCGGGGCCACGCAGCCCTTCTTCGACCCCAACGCGCCCTGCAACGACGGCATCGACCCGGTGGTCGACGCGGCCGTCAGCCGGTCCATCGCCGCCGGGCTCACCTACGTCCTCTCGGCCGGCAACCAGGACGTCAAGGCGTGCTACGTCTCGCCGGCCCACGTCGCCGAGGCGATCACCGTGGGCGCCACCGACAACCTGGACTTCCGCGGCTACTTCTCCAACCACGGATCCTGTGTGGACGTCTACGCGCCGGGCGTGAACATCACCTCCGACTTCATCGGCGGGGACGCGGCGACCGAGACGCTGACCGGCACCTCGATGGCCGCGCCGCACGTGACCGGGGCCGCAGCCCTGGTGCTGGCGGAGCACCCGGACTGGACGCCGCAGCAGGTGCGCGACGCCATCGTCAAGAACGCCGTCGCCGGCGGGGTGCACGACACGGCCCCGGTCGTCTACCTCGACCCCGAGCAGAACGCGCCGAACCGCCTGCTGCACGTGGGTGGCGCGGCCGTCTCCCGCTCCTCGGTGGGCATCCAGGCGTACGCCAACGGCAGGTACGTGACCGCCGAGAACGGCGGCGCGAACCCGCTGATCGCCCGCAGCACCAGCGTGGGCGGCTGGGAGCAGTTCGACGTGGTGGCCCAGAGCGGCGGGTTCGTCGCCCTGCGGTCGAAGGCCAACGGCAGGTACGTGACCGCCGAGAACGGCGGCGCGAACCCGCTGATCGCCCGCAGCACGAGCGTCGGTGGCTGGGAGAAGTTCACCATCGTCGACAACGCCGACGGCAGCATCGCGTTCAAGGCGAACGCCAACGGCAGGTACGTGACCGCGGACAGCGGCGGCGGCAAGGCGCTGATCGCCCGCAGCACCAGCATCGGTGGCTGGGAGAAGTTCAACTTCCTGGCCAAGAACCCGACCGTGGCCATCAGGGCCAAGGCCAACGGCAGGTACGTGACCGCGGAGAACGGCGGCGCGAACCCGCTGATCGCCCGCAGCACGAGCGTGGGCGGTTGGGAGAAGTTCGACTACGTCGACCAGGGTGACGGCTGGTTCGGCCTGCGGGCGCAGGCGAACGGCAGGTACGTGACCGCCGAGAGCGCCGGAAGCAAGGCGCTGATCGCCCGCGGCACCTCGATCGGCGCCTGGGAGTGGCTCCTGAACTGGGACTACAACCCGGACGGCAGCCGATTCATCGTGGCCAACGCGAACGGTCGGGCCGTGACGGCGGAGAGCGGCGGCGCCAACCCGCTGATCGCCTCGCGGCAGGTTGTCTGCCAGTCGGGCAACTGCTCCTGGCCGTACGGGCTCGGCTCGTGGGAGTCGTTCTACTTCGTGGCCGTCTGATCAGGTAGCTCCATCCGGTGCCCACCGAGCCCTCCGCGGGGCTCGGTGGGCACCGGCCTTTCACCGGCCCGTGAATCCAGAGGGCCCGTGGTCGCAGCGGTCCGGCGGGTCAGCTCGGGGCGAGTTGCAGGACACTCTGGAGCGGCAGGTCCGGCGGCAGCTCCTGCCGCCGGACGGTCCTCCCGTCCTGGTCGATCAGGACGGCCTGGCCGATGTCCCGGTTGAGCCACAGGATGTGACCGTCGGTTCCCCAGTAGACGTCCGCGGCGGGCAACTCCCGAATTACCTCTCCGGTGCCGGTCTCGGCCAGTTCGGGCTGCTGCTGGCCCTGGACCACCGTCAAGGTGCACCGACCAAATCGGTCTACTCATACCCAATCTCTGCATTTTAGACCGCCCTAACCTAATCAAGCAGCCCGCGTATGGCGCTCGCGAGGTCGGCGAGCCTTTCGTCTGCGCGGTCGCGTCGGTGTTTGACCCATTCCTTGCCTTCGGCGGCGACGCCTTCGAGGACGTGCAGGGTGTGACTGAGCCCGGCGGCGTCTAGCGACAGCTCAGCGATCTTGGCTGGGTTCTCGTCGTGCTGGAGCGTCCCGTTGTCAGGATCGCTCACTTGAATTGAGATGGGCTCTCCGTTGAACAGAGTCAGCTCGAAGGTCTGCTGTCGGGTGGCGATGCCGTCGATCCGTACGGCGGCGACGGCGTCGAAACGGTAGTTGAGCCGTTGGGTGGTGCGGCTTGCGGAGGTTTCGAAGTCGAGATCGATGTTGACCTGCCGGACGCCGTCGTCGGTGAGGAGAAACAGCAGCAGGCGATACCGGGAGTACCGCCACGGTCCTTGCGGGTAGCGGGCCTTCTTGCAGGAGGGTGCCGGCGCCTCGATGAAGGCGTGTGCGATTACCTGGCTGGGGCGGAGTCGGTACTGCTGCATGGCCTGGTCGACCAGGACTTTGCGGTCGCTTTCCAACCAGGTGGCCATCTCGGTGTCCGACGGCTTGTCGGACAGCTTGTGGCACCACCGGTGGTATGCCGCCCAGCGGGCCATGTCCTTGTCGTTGCGTTCCGCTTGCTCGTCGGCGACCCGGCGATGCTCGGCGACGATCCGAAACGACGAGCGCACCGCCGGCACCGCGGACGCCACCGCGAGCAGGAACCAGCCTGTGCCGGACAAGGGGGCGCTGGTCACGACGGCAGGAACGGCCCAGAGGCTCCCCGCGGCAAGGAGGGCCAGTCCCCCGACGTGGAGGGCCTTGGTCCTGGCAGGGTTACGCAGCTGCTGGCGGTACGCGGTCAGCGTGTCTCGTTCCCATTGCCCTCGGACATCTCCCACCAGGTGTCGGACGAGCCAGGCGACCCGTTCGGCCTCGATGCGCTGTTCCCGATAGAGCTCGACCACCTCGTCACGGAGGTGCCGGCGGATCCCCGCCGTCTGGTCGAGCCAGTGGGCTCGGTCGATTCCTTCGGGCACATACCGGCGGAAGTAGCGGTCGAAGATCCGGTCCACCTTGCGGGCGAAGCCTCCCGGTGGCGCCTCCCGTCGCCGCTGCCGGGGTGGACGGATCTGGGCTTCCTTTGCGCGCAGCCGTGTCCCGCGGTAGTACCGGTCCGCCCCGCCGACGCAAAACGCGGCCAGTCCAACCAGGGCGGCGAGTAGACCGAGGAACGGGTCGAGCGTGCCGCGGGCCGTCACCAGCACGATCATCTGCACCACGGCGAGAGTGAACACGGCCGCGCCAGCGCCGGCGCGTAGCCAGTCGCGCAGCGCAACAGCAGTGGGTTGCACCGGTAGGGTCCGAGGCTGCGCGGGTGTGGGATGAAAGAACTTCCAGACGCGGTTGAATCGGTCCTCCGCTATGCGCTGCGAGTCGGCCAGGGCCACGGACTTCCGCCACATCTCTTCTTGCATCGCGCCTTCGAGTAGCGCCTCGAGGTGGCCGTAGATCCCGTCGCGTTGACGCCGGTTCAGCGCGTCGATCTCTTTGACCACGAGATCCGTCTCGGCGGCGCCAACGGGGGCCAGGAGGTGGATGATTGCCTTCAACCCCGCAGTCCACTCGTCATGGTCGTCGAGATGGGGCAGGCTGGCGCAGATGGCGGTGAGGCGATCCAGCTCCTCGGAGGCGAGTTGGCGCAGGGTGCGTCCGCTCAACAGGGCGATCAGCCGGTAGAACTGGACCTCCGTGGTCACGTACCCACCGGCGACAGCCTTTTCGATGAGCTCGCGCGCCTGATCACGAACTCGCGCGTCGAGATACTTCAGCGCGAAGGCGAACTGCTCCTCCGGACTCGGGTTTGGCGGCAGCCGGTAGAAGTTGATGTCACCGTGGACTACGCCTGCCTGTACGTCGACGTGTGCATCTCCTTGGGCGACGTTGGTCGCGGTCGGGGTCGTCATCACATGCCTCGCACCACTGCGATGATCGCCGCAAGCCGCGCCGCCAGCTCAGACACGTCGGCTACCAGGCCCCGCAACCGCTTGAGCGCGACCATCAGGCCGCTCTTCTTCTCGGCTGTGCCCGCCGAGACGCATGCCGTCGCCGCTTCCAGTTCCGACTCGGCCGCGGCGTAGGTTTCTTCGTCCAACTGTCCGTCGAGGTGGGCCTGCTTGAGGTGGGTTCGCAGGTCTGCGATGCTCGCTGCCAGGTCGATCGGCCGATCGGCGCCAGCGCCGACGGTGACGTTGCCGTAGATCTGCCCGGCTTGCACCCCGACGTGGGCGTTCCCGGTGGCGATGTTGCGGTTGGTCGTCGGCATCGTGGGGCTCCCGTCCCGGTCCGCGCCGCCTCGGCTGGCCGGCCCGTCGATGATCAGTTCTCGCGCCAGTGCGGTGGCGAACGCGGCGGCGTGGCGTGCGGCCTTCGGTTGCCAGTCCTGTCCGTCCGTGGCTGCCTTGCTGCCGTCGGCGTGGTCGCTGATGCCGCGCACGACCACCACGGGCAGGGCGCGGTTGAGATGGCTCGCCTGGGCCACACCGGCTGCTTCCATCTCGATCGCTACGGCGTCGTTGTAGTGCTGGCGGATCCAGCGGGCCTGCTCGGAGATTCCCGAGTCCTGCACCACTTCCCCTGCGGCGATCGGCCCGAAGTGGACTTTGGGTGCTGTGTCTACGGGAAGACCACGGCGCCACGCGGCGGACCTGTCGACGTGGTGGGCGATCTGGTCGGCCTCGTGGGGGATCTCCCACGCCTTCGGTCGGGCCTTCAAACCGTCGTCCTCGCTGGTGCCGCCGTGGTAGGCGTAGATTTTGTTGGCGACGACGACGTCACCGAGTCGGATGTTGGGCCAAAGGCCACCGGCGACTCCCACGAACAGCACAGCGGCGGGGGAGAACTCGGCCATCGCCCGCTCGGCGAGCACCGCGGCAGGATGATTGCCCTTACCGACCAGCCCCAGGGCGACCCGGCAGTCGCTTTGGCCGATCCGGCCGACCTCGAAGCGGGTGCCGGCGGGGTGCCGCCGTATACGTAGGTCGCTAAGTTGGTCGCGGACCGCTGCATATTCGAGGTCCAGCGCCGTGAGGATCACGACGAGACCGCTGTTCGTGCTCACGCTGTCTCCCTGTCTGCCTGGCTGAGGGGCCGGATCATCGGAGGGTGAAGAGTCGTGCGGGGCCCGGGACGGAATAGCCGAGCGGGACGCCCACCATCGGTCTTGCGACTCGGCCCAGCGGGGACGATGAAGCCGTCCACGCTCTGCACTTTCCGGTAGAAGTTCCGCGCATCGAGCGGCACGCCCCACACCGCCTCGTAGACGGCCTGAAGCTCCGAGATCGTGAAGGTCGGAGCACAAAAAGCGGTGGCGAGCGCTGAGCGCTCCAACTTCTCTCGCGCCCGGTCAACCCCATCGGTCAAGATCTGCTCATGATCGAAGGCAAGTCGCATGTCACCGGACAACGCCTGCTCCACCGGCGTCCAACACGCCCGCGATGCGTCGGTGCCGGCGACCGGCTCGGGTAGCCGAGGGGCGATGGCCAGGTAAGCCGCGGAGACCACCCGCCCTCGGGGGTCACGATCCGGCGCACCGTAGACGCCGAGTTGTTCGAGGTGCAACTGATCCGGCCCCAAGCCTGCCTCCTCGGCAAGCTCTCGATGGGCGGCTGTCACGAGGTCTTCCTTCTCGTCAGCAAGGAAACCGCCTGGCAGGGCCAAGGCGCCCTGATAGGGCTCAATCCCGCGCTCGATCAACAGCACATGAAGGCAGGACTCCCGCAAAGTGAGGATGACGAGGTCAACCGCAAGAAGAACGGTCGGCGGAACCCAACGATCGTCAGACATGAATTGACCATAGACTTATTGTCACTCTGACAGGAAGTCCGCTAAGTGTCGGATTTCAGCGCCCGGCGTGCGTGGACTGGCTTCTATCAACGCTTGACTACGACCGAGGTGCCATCCGGGGACCAGGCGTACGGGCCGGCGGCGTCACCCCGGACCGGCACCAGCCCTAGCGGATGGCCGTCGGTCGCGGAGAAGAGCTGAGACCGCGGCGCGGGTGCCGTACCGCCTCCGAGATCGTGCCGCCCAGGTCGGTCTGCTGGAAGACGACCTCGGACCCGTCCCGGCTCCAGGTGAAGAAGCAGTAGTCCGTGCACCGGAACTCCTTGGCGTCCACCGGGTAGCTGCGGAACTGCCGGTCCGCCGCAGTCAGGATGCCGATGGCGGTGCTCCCCGACTCCTTGTCGTTGATGGTGAGCAGCAGCCGGGTGCCGTCCGGCGACCACTGCGGGGCCAGGATGTGCCGGCCGGTCCGGACCCACTGCACCCGTGCGGTGGCCGGATCCAACAGGCCGGTCTCGGTCGGGCGTTCCTGCCGGAACACCGCCGCCAGGTCGCCCCGGGGAGCGTGGTGAATTCCCGGTCGGTCGCCTGCCGCACGATTCCACCTCCCGATGGTTCCGACGCCGGGCGGGAGGGATTTCTTGCCTCGCGCGCCGACCGACCTCGGCGGCCGGGTCCGGCCCGAACAATGTCGGCGGGTGCGGGAGAATGTCGGCATGCGTTGGGCCGTGCTCGATTCCCCGATCGGTGAGTTCTCCGTCGCCGCGGACGCGACGGGGGTGCACGCCGCGCACTTCGGTCCGGTGGACGGGGCGCAGACCGATCCGCCGGATCCCGCGCTGCGCGCCGTGCTGGCCGAGCTGCGGGCGTACTTCGCGGGCGAGCTGACCGAGTTCACGGCGCCGCTGGCCGCCGACCGGGGCTCGGATTTCGAACGCGCGGTGTGGCGGGAGATGACGCTCATCCCGTACGGCCAGACCCGCACCTATGGCGAGGTGGCGGCCAGGGTGGGCGATCCCGGCGGCGCCCGGGCGGTGGGGGTGGCCTGCAACCGCAACCCGATCCCGGTCATCGTGCCCTGTCACCGGATCGTCGGCGCCGGCGGCAAGCTGGTCGGGTTCGGCGGCGGCCTGGACCGCAAGCGCCGGCTGCTGGAATTGGAGGCCGGGGTGGCCTTCCAGCGCGCCTGGGCCTGAGCAGTCGACCTGCCCGACCCGGCCCGACCCGGCGTGCCCGGCGGAGCTGAGCGGCGCGGCTGGCGCGTACCGGCGGATCCCGGTTGGACGAAGCGGCGGGGGCCGGGTCCGCGCGGACCCGGCCCCCGCCGTCGTTCAGCGCTCGGTCAGCGCTCGACCTTGCCGGTGATGAAGTCCTCGACGGCCTGGTGGGCGTCGTGGTCGGCGTACTGCTCCGGCGGCGACTTCATGAAGTACGACGACGCGGAGAGGATCGGGCCACCGATCTTGCGATCCAGCGCGATCTTGGCGGCGCGTACGGCGTCGATGATGACACCCGCGGAGTTCGGCGAGTCCCACACCTCGAGCTTGAGTTCGGCGTTCAGCGGTACGTCGCCGAACGAACGTCCCTCCAGCCGGATGTACGCCCACTTCCGGTCGTCGAGCCACGGCACGTGGTCGGACGGGCCGATGTGCACGTCGCCCTTGGCGATCTCGTGCGGGATCTGGGAGGTGACCGACTGCGTCTTGGAGATCTTCTTCGAGACCAGCCGGTTGCGCTCCAGCATGTTCATGAAGTCCATGTTGCCGCCGAAGTTGAGCTGGTACGTGCGCAGCAGCTCGACCCCGCGGTCCTCGAAGAGCTTCGCGAGCGCCCGGTGCACGATGGTGGCACCCACCTGGCTCTTGATGTCGTCACCGACGATCGGCAGCCCGGCGTCGGTGAACTTCTGCGCCCAGACCGGGTCGGAGGCGATGAAGACCGGGAGTGCGTTGACGAACGCGCAGCCCGCGTCGATGGCGGCCTGGGCGTAGAACTTGTCCGCCTCCTCGGATCCGACCGGCAGGTACGAGACCACGACGTCGACCTCGGCGTCGCGCAGCGCCTGCGCCACGTCCACCGGGTCGACCCCGGACTCCTCGATGATCTCGGTGTAGTACTGGCCGAGACCGTCGTAGGTGGGGCCACGCTGCACGGTGACGCCGGTCGGCGGTACGTCGCACAGCTTGATGGTGTTGTTCTCGCTGGCGACGATCGCCTCGGCGAGGTCCATGCCGACCTTCTTGGCGTCCACGTCGAAGGCCGCGACGAACTGCACGTCGGAGACGTGGTAGTCGCCGAACCTGACGTGCATCAAACCGGGGACGCGGTCGTTCGGGTCGGCATTGCGGTAGTACTCCACGCCCTGCACGAGGGACGAGGCGCAGTTCCCGACACCGACGATGGCGACGCGGACGGAGCCCATCGGGTTTGCCTCCTTCTTGTCATTCATGGCCGCTCCTGCTCCTTCGCGCCTGCGCCGGGCGGAGTCGGGCTGTCGTTGTGGTGGTCTTCGCGGGCATCCGGTGCCCGGCCGGAGCGCTCGTTGGCGATGAGCTCCTCCAGCCAGCGCACCTCGCGCTCGCAGGCTTCCAGGCCGTGCCGCTGGAGTTCCAACGTGTACGCGTCGAGCCGGGAGGCGGCCCGGCCGAGTACGTCCCGCAGGCCCTCGCGGCGTTCCTCGATCTTGCGGCGGCGACCCTCCAGAATGCGTAGGCGGGTCGCCTGGTCGGTCCGGGCGAAGAACGCGAAGTGCACGCCGAAGCCGGCGTCCTCGTACGTCTCCGGACCGGTCTGGCCGAGCAGTTCGGCGAAGCGCTCCTTGCCCTCGGCCGTGATTTTGTAGACCACCCGGCCGCGCCGGCTGGTCAGCACCGGCACGTCCTCGGGGCTGGCCGGCGGGGCCTCGGTCGCCTCGGCGATAAGACCCTCGGCCTGGAGCCGGCGCAGCGAGGGATACAGGGATCCGTAGCTGATCGCCGCCCGGATGGCGCCGAGCTTGGCGGTGAGCTCCTTGCGCAGCTCGTAGCCGTGCATGGGCGACTCCTGAAGGAGCCCGAGGATGGCGAGTTCAAGCATCGGCTCTCCCTCCTCCATCGCCTGGTATACCCTCGGAACCCACCCGGTAACCCGGGCGATGTATCGGACCGATACATCGCACAGTAATGGGCAACCCGCCCCGAGGCAAACCCCCACTAGCGCAGGGAATTGACCACGTACCGTGACGGTTGTCGCCTCGTTCGGCCGGACCGCGTACCCTTTCCCGCATGCGTACGCAGCGCCAGGTCGTCGACTACTCGCTTCAGAAGCGAGCGCTGCTGCGCGCCGTCATGGCCGGGCGAATCGGTACGTACGAGGTGTGCGACGCCTCGCCGTACCTGAAAAACGCCGCTCGGTTCCACGGCGAGCCCACCGACCGGCTCTGCCCGATCTGCCGACGCGAGAACATGACACACGTTCACTACATCTACGGTGACGAGCTCAAGCAGTCGGCCGGGCAGGCCCGCACGCTGGCGGAACTGTCGACGCTGGCCATGACACTGCGTGAGTTCCAGGTCTTCGTGGTGGAGGTGTGCCGCTCCTGCGACTGGAATCACCTCATCGAGCAGTACCTGCTCGGGCTCGACGGCCTGGACGACGAACGGGAGCCGGCGGACGAGCGGTTGGCGGCCGGCGGTGCGTCGGTCGGGTCGGGACCGGCGGGCGGACCGCCACGGAAGGCGGCGTCGGTGCGTCGACGACGTGAGGCGCAACGGTGATCAACGGTTTCCGGGTTCGGCCCACGGGGGCACACGGACCAGGAGACCATCGCTCGCGTGTTCGCGAGCATGTCCGGAAAATCGGAATTGACGCGGGCGGCCGTCACCGGCACGGTGACGGCCATTCGTGTGCTCCAGCTCACGGCAACTCGGTGGTGGCGCTCGGCCGACCACCGCGACCGGCAGGGTGTGACGAATGAACTCGTACGGCGATCCCAGTTCCGCGCATGGCCGGGGCCACGACGGCTCCGGCGGTGATTCCGGATCGGGCGACGCGCGATGGCTCTCCGGCAGCGGCAACGATCCCGCCGGCGACTCCGCCGGCTACGGTGACTCGGCCGGCTACGGAGACTCCGCGGGGTATGGCGGCTCGACCGGGTACGGCGGTTACGGCTCGGGCGGCTCCGGAGGGTCGGCGCCCAGTGGCCGTGCCTCCGTCGGCGGCGCGTCCGGTTCGGCCAGCACACCCTCGGCCAGCACACCCTCGGGTGGATCGGCGGGTCGTGCCCGGGTGGGTCGGGCGTCCGTGCCGGGACCGGTGTCGCCGGCTCCCGGTGGTGACGGCGAGGGCTACGGCGGGCACGGCGGCGGTTCGGCGTACGGCGGCTCCGGGTACGGCGCTGCCTCCGGCCGGGCCAGCTCGGGGCGGGCCTCCGTCGGCTCCGCCTCGGTCGGTTCCGCGTCGGTGGGCTCCGCGTCCGTGGGCTCGGCCTCGGTCGGGTCCGGGTCGGCGGCCGGCCGGGCGACCGTCGGGCGGGCCTCGGTCCAGCCGGCCGCTCCGGGCTTCGGCCCGGCCGGCGCGGGTCCCGGCGGTTCGGGTCCGGGCGGTTCGGGTCCGGGCGGTTCGGGTCCGGGCTGGCAGGGCGGGACCGGGCCGGGCCGCAGCGGCCGGGGCTCCAGCGAGGCGGCGCTGCGCGCCCGCAAGCGCAAGCGGCTCAACTGGATCATCGCCTCGTTCGCCGTCTTCATCATGCTGGCCGGCCTCGGCGTCGTGATCGGCACCTACTACTCCACGACCGTGGTGCTGCCGGAGGACGTGAAGCTGCCGCTGCCCACCACGATCCTGGCCTCGGACAACAAGACGGTGCTCGCCCGGCTGGGCGAGGAGAACCGGGTCATCGTGCCGATCAAGCAGATTCCGGAGTTCGTCCAGCACGAGGTCGCCTCGGCCGAGGACCGGAAGTTCTACGAGCACTCCGGAGTGGACTATCTGGGCATCGCCCGGGCCGCGTGGAACAACTTCACCGGCGGCGACAAGCAGGGTGCCTCGACCATCACCCAGCAGTACGCCCGGAACGCGTACGCGAACCTGCAGGACGACACGTACGCCCGGAAGATCAAGGAGGCGATCATGGCCTCCAAGCTCAACGACCGGTACGACAAGAACACGATCATGCAGCACTACCTGAACACGATCTACTTCGGTCGGGGTGCGTACGGCATCGAGGCCGCCGCGAAGGCGTACTTCAACAAGTCGGTCGACAAGCTCAGCATCGCCCAGGGCGCGGTGCTGGCGGCGGTCATCAAGCAGCCCACCAAGAGCGCCACCCACCCGGGTTACGACCCGGCCAACAACCCGGACGGCGCCAAGGAGCGGTGGAACTACGTCCTGGACGGCATGGTCGCGAAGGGCTGGATGAAGGCCGAGGAGCGGCCCACCGAGTACCCGAAGGTGGAGAAGCCGAAGGACGCGAACGGCCTGGTCGGGCTGAAGACGCCGCGCGGCAACGTGGTCAACTACGTGGTCGACGAGCTGAAGCAGATGGGCCTGTGCACCTCGGACCCCAACGACGGCTCCGGCCGGATGACCTGTGGGGAGGCGCTCACCGAGGGCGGCCTGAAGATCAAGACCAGCATCAACATGAAGATGCAGACCGCCGCCGAGGAGACGGTGCGGCGCGCGGACAAGAACTCCCTGGTCCACAACCAGCGGAAGAACGTGATGGCCGCGCTGGTCTCGGTCGATCCCACCAACGGCCGGGTGCTGGCCTACTACGGCGGCGACGACGGCACCGGTACCGACTTCGCGGGGATGAACACCCGACCGGACGGCACCAAGTACGGCGGACACCCGCCGGGCTCGTCCTTCAAGATCTACACGTTGGCCGCGGCCGTCAACGCCGGCATCTCCACCGGATCGCACTGGGACGCCACCGACTACAAGCCCGAAGGGGTGAAGACCCCGATCCGCAACGGCGCCGAAGGGGCCAAGCTCAGCTGCCCCAACGGCAACGGCGGCAAGTACTGCACGCTGGAGTACTCGACGCTGAAGTCGTACAACGTGCCGTTCTACAAGATCTCCGAGCAGATCGGCTCCGACAAGGTGCTGGCGATGGCCAAGGCCGCCGGCATCGGCACCATGTGGGCGACCGACGCGAAGGGTCGGGAGCAGACGATCGACGTCGCCAAGACCGACGTCAAGAACGTGGCCACCACCACGTCGGGCTGCCACGGCGACAACGGCTGCCTGATCGACAACCACGTCGGGTTCGGCCAGTACCCGATCACCGTGCTGGACCACGCCAACGGCGTCGCCACCATCGCCAACCGGGGCAAGTACAACAAGGCGCACTTCGTGCTCTCGGTCGAGCGCCAGGACCCGGACACCGGCGAGTGGTCGACGGTCGGCGGCGAGCAGCTCAAGCCGAAACAGGTGATCAAGGCCGACGTCGTCGACGACGTGACCGAGGTGCTCAAGAAGTACCCCGCGTCCGTGCACCACACCCTCTCCGGGGGGCGGCCCGCGGCCTCCAAGACCGGCACCTGGGAACTGAACGACAAGTACAACGCGCACGCCTGGATGGTCGGCTACACCCCTCAGCTCGCCACGGCGGTCTGGGTGGGCAACGGCGGCGACAAGCAGGAGCCGCTGCTCCGGACGGACGGCGGCAACATGTACGGCGCCAACCTCCCCGGCGACATCTGGGAGCGGTACATGGACGAGGCGCTCAAGGGTCAGAAGGCGGCGTCCTTCCACTCGGCGGCCAACATCGGTGAGGACAAGGGCGACGGCATCGCGCCGCCGGAACCCACCATCCCGCTGTTCTGCCCCGACCCGAACAACCCGGATCCGAACATCCCGGCCTGCCAGAACCTGCCGACCATCCCGTTCCCCGGCTTCGGCAACGGTAATGGCGGCAACGGCAACGGCAACGGCAATGGAAACGGCAACGGCGGCAACGGCAACGGGAACGAGAACGGGGTGGCGCCCACCCAGAACCCCGGCGGATAGCCCCGGCGGACAGTCACCGCGGGCGGCGGGACGGCTCCGAACCGTCCCGCCGCCGGGTCCGCCGCGCGACCGCTTCCGGCGCCGGGGAGGACGTACGCCCCCGTCCGACGACGCGGCCTCGACGGTGACCATTTCGGGGCCGTCGGTACATCGCCGGAAGTGATTGCGTCCGCGGAGCGGACACTTACCCCCGGGATGACGACGAAGCATGGGTTGATGCGGCAGGATGCCTGTTCATGAGCCCGCAGTCCGCCGCCCGCCGTACCACGTCACCGGCCGGTGCCGATGACCAGTCCAGCTCGCAGCTGATCGCCGATCCGGCCGGATCGGCGGCGCTCGGCATCGGCGCGGCCGACGCGCCGGCGCTCGCCGTCGGCGGCGACCCGGCGGAGCCGGTCGACCACCCGTCCAGGTCGGACGGTTTCGTCCGGGGCCTGTCCGAGGCGATCGGCGGGCCGCTCGGCGAGCACGTCGAGCCCTCCGGTCCTGGCCGGGTGCGGCAGGGCTTCTGGACCGCCGCCCGGGTCGTCCTGGCGCTCGTCTGCCTCACCCTGGCCCTGCACTGGGTGCAGAAGTCGCCGTGCCAGGACGGCGCCTGGCAGAACAACATCCAGTACAAGGAGTTCTGCTACACCGACGTGCTCGCGCTGTACTACGCGGAGGGCCTCAACGAGGGCAAGGTGCCCTACCGGGACCACCCCGTCGAGTACCCCGTGGTCACCGGCTACTTCATGGGAGCCCTCGGGCTGCCCGTGCACGCGCTGGGCGTGGACCGGCCCGCGATGAACCAGGGGCAGTGGTTCTACAACCTCAACGCTCTGGTGCTGAGCGCGCTCGCCGTCGCCACCGTCGCGGTGATCCTGTCTCTGCGCCGCCGACGGCCGTGGGACGCCGCCCTCTTCGCGCTCTCCCCGGCCCTGTTGGTCACCGCCACCGTCAACTGGGACCTGTTGGCGATCGGTCTCGGCGCCTTCGGTCTGTACGCCTGGGCCCGGCGCCGTCCCGCGCTCGCCGGTGTGCTGCTCGGGCTCGCCGGGGCGGCGAAACTGTGGCCGATCTTCCTGCTCGGACCCATCCTGGTGCTCGCGATCCGGGCCGCCCGGGTCCGCGCGGCGCTGGTCGCGCTGGGAACGGCGGTCGTCACGGTGGTGGCGGTGAATCTGCCGATCGCCCTGCTCTACCCGACGAGCTGGGGACGGTTCTTCGAGCTGAACCAGACCCGGGCCGTGGACTGGGGCACGCTCTGGTACGTCGGCCGGTACGTCGACGGCAAGTGGCGATCCGGCCAACCGGGCGAGCAGGGCCCGTTCCAGTGGCTCAGCGGGCACATCCCGACCCTCAACACCCTGTCGTACGCGTTGTTCGGCGCGGCCTGCGTGGGGATCCTCATCCTGACCTTCATGGCCCCCCGGCGGCCCCGGCTCGGCCAGTTGGCGTTTCTCGTGGTGGCCGCCTTCCTGATCTTCAGCAAGGTCTGGTCGCAACAGTTCACCCTCTGGCTGCTGCCGCTGGCCGTGCTCGCCCGGCCGCGCTGGGGTGCCTTCCTCGCCTGGCAGGCCGCCGAGATCTGCTACTTCGTGGCCTTCTACGGGGAACTGCTCGGTACCTCCACCGGTACCGCGGTCTTCCCGGAGGGCGTGTTCGTGCTGGCCTCGACGCTGCGCCTGGTCACCGTTGCCGTGCTGTGCGGCTTCGTGATCCGGGACATCATGCATCCGGAACAGGACGCGGTGCGCCAGACGTACGCCGACGACCCGGACGGCGGCGTCCTGGACGGCGCCCCCGACGCCCCCTGGCTCGCCGACCGGACCGCCGAGCCCGCTCGGGCAACCCCGGCCCCGGCCTGACGCCGGACAGTGAAGCAGGCGCCATCGAGGAGGCGGGTCGTGAGGCCCGTGGCAAGGCGGCGGCCGAGCACGCCCTGCGAGGGCTCCTGACCGACCGGTCCGGCCCACGCGCCGACCGCCTGCTGAATGCGGCAGCGGAGACGGTGGCGAGCGGTTACCAGGACGGCGGCGACCGATACAGCGGGTACGTGTTCGAGCAGTTGAGCCGAACCAACCTCAGAAGCGGTACACCACCACGTTGCCGATGTCCTCGCGCTGGATGCCGAGGGAGTCCACCGGCAGGTCGACGGTGGTCTGCCAGGGCGTGCCGGGTACCCGGTCGCGCAGCAGCACCACCGTGTGCACGCCGATGCCGCGCAGGTAGGCCACGCTGTTCGCGTCCGGGAAGGTCTGCGTGACCTGCCGGGCGACCGTCAGCGGCTCCGGCGTGAATCCGCTGCCACCGTTGACGACGTCCTGGAAGCGGCTGGTCGTCCAGAGCATCACGTTCTGGTCGGTGCTCGGGTCACTGGGCAGCACGAGCAGCGGCCCGTCCACGGTGCGGAACGCGGCCGGCTGTTCCGGTACCACCGGATGTGGGGTGACGTTCAGCCCTTCGACCAGCACCAGCGCCAGCGGCACCAGGGTGAGCAGCCGTAGCCACGGACCGGGCCACGGCGGTATCCGCTGCGCGGCGAGTTCCCGGACCCGTACGGCGAGGGCGCTGACCGCGCCGGCCGCGAGGAGGCTCAGCAGCAGCGTCGCCCAGAGCATCAGCCGGCCGGGGGTGCGCAGGCCGTCCCATCCGGGCAGGTGCTCGAACAGCGGTACGTAGGTGTAGCGGCCGCCCTGGAACTTCGTGCCCATGGCCAGCAGCATGGTCAGCACCGTGGCGGCAGCCAGCAACAGGCGCTGGCGCAGGGTCCAGACCGAGACGATCAGTCCGGCCAGCGCCAGCCCGTAGAGCACGAACCCGGGCAGCAGCGTCATCTCGGGGTGCCATGGCAGCGCGGCCCGAGCCTGTTCGTGTGCCGCACCCCAGATCCGCGACTCCGCCGGGGCGATGAGGAAACCCTCGGCCGGCGGTGAGAAGAGGTCCACCTCGGCCAGCGACCGCTTGGCGTACGGGTACAGCTCGGCGACCTTGAAGAACGGGATCGCCATCAGTGCGCCGGTGGCCGCGAAGATCAGGCCGCCGCCCAGGTCCGCCAGAAGCAGCCGCCACCCGAACGGCCGCCGGCCGGCGCCGGTGAAACGCCGCACGTACCAGACGACCACCGCGACCACGGCGACCAGCCCGAGGACGTACGCGAAGGGCAGGCCGATGCCGAAGCCGAGGGTGATCTGCCAGCTCGCCACCACCCACCCGGCGAGTGCCCAGGCGGCATTGCGCCGCGTCGGCCGGTAGCCGCGGCGCAACGACCAGCCGTGCCCACGCGCCAGCATCGCGAACGCCAGCGGGATGCCGCCGTTGGACAGCACGTGCAGGTGGCCACCCTGGGCCAGCAACCACGGCGCGTACGCGAAGCCGACCCCGGCGACCGCGGCACCGATCCGGCTCGCGCCGAGCTGCCGGGCCAGCGCGTACGCACCGAACGTCGCCAGCGCATGCGCCAGCACGAACATGATGTTGTAGCGCAGCAACGCGGCGACCGGTCCGGTGCCGAGCATCCCGGCCGGGGCGTACCCGAGCAGGGTGTCGGAGAAGGCGAAGCTCCACGGCTCCGGATAGAACGTGTTGGACTGCCACAGCCGGGTGGGGTCGGTCAGCACGGCATGCCCCGACCAGGCCATCTGCCACGCCTGGAGGGTGGGATCCCAGATGTCCTGCGGAATGGTGTGCATCGGGTAGCGCAGCGTCGGCCAGGTCATCAGGACCGCCAGGGCGAGGCTGGCCAGCGCCGCGAGCGTCCACTCGTGGATGAAGAACCGTCCGGTGGCCCGGGCGCCCCGCCGGAAGCGACCCGGCAGGGACTCGCCGGCCGGGGCGAACGCGGACCAGGGGTCGGCCCTGTCGTCCTCGGCGCGCGCCGGTTCGTCGGCGCTCGTATCGTCCTCGGCGCTCGTGCCCGCGGCGGCCGGGCCATCCTCGCCGGTCGTGCCGTCGATCGGGGTGGTCTCGGTGGGTGTGCCGTCCCCGGTCGGGCCGGTGGTGGCGTCGGCCGGGGTGGTCTCGGTGGGTGTGCCGTCGCCGGTCGCCGGGGCGTCCGTGGTGGAGTCGGCATCGTCGGTTGCCCGCCCGGGGTCGGCCGGGGAGTCATCCGCGGATCGCGGCGTGCCCGGCGCTTCGCGGGTCGGATCGGTCGTCGGCGCTGCGTGGTCGCTCGTGGCCGTGCCGGCGTCGGCCGTCGGCTCCGCGGCGCCCCCGGCAACCGGCGGGTCGTCGGTCGTCGGGACAGCCTCGGTCGCCGCAGCGCTGTCGGTGGCCGCGGGTGCGTCCGTACCCACTGGCGCGTCGGTGTCGGTGTCGGTGTCGGCCCCCGGGCGGGGCAGCGACGACGACTCCGCCTCGCTGGACTGATCGGTGCTCATCCCGTCACCTACCGCCCGGCCCGGTCGCGCAACAGCGCAATGTCGGCGCGCTGTCCCGTGACCCCGCCGGGCGTCTCCACCACGACCGGGGCGTCGGCGGCCCGGATCGCGGCCACCACCAGATCCGGGTCGATCTTGCCGTTGCCCAGGTTGTCGTGCCGGTCGCGGCCGGAGTCGAAGCCGTCCTTGGAGTCGTTGGCGTGGATCAGATCGATCCGACCGGTGATCGCCTTGACCCGGTCGACGATGTCGAGCAACTCCTCGCCGCCGGCGTGCGCGTGGCAGGTGTCGAGGCAGAAGCCGACGTCGTAGTCGCCCACCGCGTCCCACAGCCGGGCCAGGTTGTCGAACCGGCGGGCGCAGGCGTTGTCACCGCCCGCGGTGTTCTCGATCAGCACCGGCGTCGCGAGGCCGCCGGCGTCGGCGGCGTACGCGAAGGCCTTGCGCCAGTTGTCGATGCCCTTGGCGAGATCGTCGCCGGCGTTGACGTGGCCGCCGTGCACGATCAGTCCCTTGGCGCCCACGGTCGCCGCCGCGCTGGCGTGGGTGAGCATCAGCTTGCGACTGGGGATCCGGATCCGGTTGTTGAGCGTCGCCACGTTGATGACGTACGGGGCGTGCACGAATACGTCGATGTCCGCCGTCCGCAGCCGGTCCGCGTCGGGGTGCGGCTGCGGCGCCTTCCAGCCCTGCGGATCGGCCAGGAAGAACTGCACGGTCTCCGCATCGCGGGCCGCGGCAGCGGCCAGGGGGTCGGTCGCGTCGACGTGGGCTCCGATACGCATGGATGCGAGCCTACGTCCCGGGACCGACAACCGGGTGATGGTGGTCGGCGCGGCATCGCGTCACCAGAGGCCAGATCCTCTCGTTGTCTGGGAGTGAACGGCCGGTGTTCCGGCGTCGGTCCAGGTCACCCGGGTGGTCCCGGGTCGCCTGCGGCGAGGGTCGGGATCCGGTGGAAAGTTGACGAACAATTCGGGCTATTGCCGCTCAAGACGCAAAACATGCTATCTTTGCACCAGATAAGTAAACACCGGCTCCGCGGGGCGCCAACCGTCCAACCTCATCGGTGTGGTCGTTCCTCCCCAGGTCCCACCCAAGGAATGCGGACGGGGGCGTCCCGCGGCTCAGCGCCGTCCGTCGTCCCGGACCGGTCGCTCCGGGCCCCTTCCCGCGCCAGCGTGCGCCGGGAGGGGGCCCGTTGTGTCGGCCGTGTCCCGGCTCCGGCCGGCCGCGGTTCCGCTCCGGGTCGACTTCGCTCCGGGTCGACTTCGCTCCGGATCGGTGTCGGCCCGTGACACCCGGGGCTACCGGTGGCGCCCCGTACCGGGCCGGCTATCCTGGTCAGGTTGTCCACGAGCCGGTGACCCGCGCCCGCGGGTCCGTCGGCGGATTCGGACGACGACGCACGACCTCCTGCCACGGAAGGACCGTGGCCGTATAGCCCACAGGAGGTGAGAAGTCTTGCGTCATTACGAAATCATGGTGATCCTCGACCCCAGTCTTGAGGAGCGCACCGTCGCACCGTCGCTCGACACGTACCTGAACGTGATCCGCACCGCGGGCGGCTCGGTGGAGAAGCTCGACGTGTGGGGCCGCCGGCGCCTCGCGTACGAGATCAGCAAGAAGGCCGAAGGCATCTACGCCGTCATCGACCTTCAGGCGTCGCCTGAGGCGGTGGCCGAGCTGGACCGGCAGCTGCGGCTCAACGAGTCCGTGCTGCGTACCAAGGTCATCCGTCCGGAGACGCGCTGAGCGCGTAACCGGTCCGTCCGGATCAGCCGCATCGGCAACTGTCACAGGGCTCTGGCAGCCTTGCTGACGAGACTGATGTGCGCGCGAGGAGATGGTCATGGCAGGAGACACCACCATCACGGTCATCGGCAACCTGACCGACGACCCCGAGTTGCGTTTCACCCCGTCCGGCGCGGCCGTCGCCAAGTTCCGGGTCGCCTCGACGCCCCGGTTCATGGACAAGGCCTCCGGTGAGTGGAAGGACGGCGAGCCGCTCTTCCTCTCCTGCACGGTGTGGCGCCAGGCGGCCGAGCACGTGGCCGAGTCGCTCCAGCGCGGCGCCCGGGTCATCGTGTCGGGCCGGCTGCGTCAGCGGTCGTACGAGACACGTGAAGGCGAGAAGCGTACGGTCATCGAGCTGGAGGTCGACGAGATCGGCCCGTCGCTGCGGTACGCCACCGCCAAGGTGCAGAAGATGTCCCGTTCCGGCGGCGGTGGTGGTGGCTTCGGCGCCTCCAGCGGCGGCGGTCAGAGCCGCGGTGGCGGCGGCGGGAACTTCGACGACCCGTGGGCCACGGCCGCACCCTCCTCGTCCGGTTCGGGCGGAAACTTCGACGAAGAGCCCCCGTTCTGACGGCGCCGCGAGGCGTCCGGATCTGGAAATCAGGAGCAAGAGCAATGGCAAAGGCTGCGGCACTTCGCAAGCCGAAGAAGAAGGTGAACCCGCTCGACAAGGACGGGATCACCTACATCGACTACAAGGACACCGCGCTGCTGCGCAAGTTCATCTCCGACCGCGGCAAGATCCGTGCTCGGCGGGTGACCGGGGTCACCTCCCAGCAGCAGCGGCAGATCGCCCGCGCGGTCAAGAACGCGCGTGAGATGGCCCTGCTGCCGTACACGGCCACGGCCCGCTGAGAGGGGGCACCACGATGAAGATCATCCTTACTCAGGAGGTGTCCGGCCTCGGCGAGCCCGGCGACATCGTCGAGGTCAAGGACGGCTACGGCCGCAACTACCTGCTGCCGCAGGGCTTCGCGATCGCCTGGACCAAGGGCGCGGAGAAGCAGGTCGCGGTCATCCGGCGAGCGCGTTCGGCGCGTGAGGTGCGCAACCTCGACCACGCGAACGAGCTCAAGGGCCAGCTTGAGGGCCTCAAGGTCAGCCTGTCCGCCCGCGCGGGCGACGGCGGCCGGCTCTTCGGATCGGTCACCCCGGCCGAGGTCGTCAACGCGGTGAAGGCCGCTGGCGGGCCGGCCCTTGACCGGCGTCGGCTGGAGATGCCCGCGCACATCAAGGCGATCGGCTCGTACCCGGTGCGCGTCCGCCTGCACCCGGAGGTCAGCGCCCGGTTCGACCTGAACGTCGTGCCCGGGAAGTAGACACCGCACCACCGACGACGGGGTGCCGCGCCGATCGGCGCGGCACCCCGTCGTCGGTTCAGTCCTCGGCCTGGGGACCAGAGTCATGATCAACTCGTCTTCGGCGAAGTTGGGCGGTCCGGGCCGCCGGGATACCCCAACTTCCCCGAAGACGAGTTGACCTTGCTGCCTGCGGGCGCGGGAACCGCCGGGTCAGCCCGTGCCGGTCATGGCGCTGAAGATGACCGTCGACAGGCCGCCACCGACCACGGCGGCGGCCAGACCCACGGTCATGGAGCGCCAGGCCCCGCTGGCCCGGCGTAGCAGAATCGCCACGAACAGGCTGGCCAGCAGCGCGGCGCCGAACTGTGGCACACCACCGAGCAGCGACACCAGGGCGTGTGTCCGGGGCGACTGGCAGCCGCCGCCGGTGACGTCGGTCACGCATCCGGTCGGTACCCGGCTGTCCAGCGTCGTCAGCCAGCCCACCAGGACCAGCACGGGCACCGCGTACCACAGCACGGTACAGAGCAGCGCCGCCGGCATGCTGCCGCGCTCGCCATCGAGCAGCAGACCGGCATCCAGCCGGGCCGGCATCCGACTCAGCCCGACAGACGCGGGCGGCCAGCGCTCCGACCGGGCGGCGGTGCTCCGGTTGGCGGTGCTTCGGGCGGCGGCGCCTCCGGTGGCCCCGCTTCGAGCGGCGGCACTGCGGGTAGTGACGGCGGCCGGGCGGGATGGGCCTGGGGTCAGACCGCGCCCGGGTTGGTCGCCCGGGTCGAAACCTGCCGCCGCGCCACGGCGGGCCGCGGCCGGAGCGGCGCGTCCGGCCGTCAGGTCAGCGCGTCCCGCGGCCGGGGCGGTACGTCCGGATGCGGGGCGGCCGGGTCCGTCCCGGTCGGGCACGCCCGCGACACCCGCGCCGGAGGAGGGAGACCGGCGCGGATCCTTGGCCGGCGGCGGGGCCGAACCGGGTCGGGGAAAGTCGACCACCGGGGAACTGGGTGCCGAGGCCGGGGTGCCCATCCACCGCGGATCGTCGCCGGCCAGCCGCGTACCGGACCAGAAGGTTTCCCGGCGCCCGTACCGGCGCTCCTCCTCGACGTCCGTCTCGGCCGGCGGCTCGCCGCGGTCCACCGCTGCCCGCGGTCCATCCCGGCCGGCCGTCCGTTCCTGGCCGTACAACCTGCCGCGGCCCGGCGGACGCTCCGGCTCGGAACGAGTGCTCTGCGGCTCGACCTCGACAAAGCGTCCCGCGTCCCGATCCCAGCGCCCGATCGCGGTCGAGGTGTCGTCGGGCCGGGCCCACGGATCGACGGCCGGGGTGCGGTCCCAGTCCGCGGCGTGATCGTGGCGGGACTCCCGCTCTCGGGACCGGCCCGCCCGGCCGCGTTCGGTGTCGGACCTGGACCCCCGGATGCCGCCGGCGGAGGCGCCGGCGGAGGCGGAGCCCCACCCACCGGTGCCGGAGGACGTGCCCCACCCACCGGTGCCGGAGGACGGTTTCCACCCGCTGGTGCTGGCGGACGCACTCCACCCGCCGGTGCTGGTGGACTCCTCCCACTGCGTACCGCCGGCGCGGCGGCTCCATCCGCCGGTGCTGGTGGGGCTCTCCCAGGCGCCGATGCCGGTGACCGGTTCCGCCGCGTAGGGCTCGTCCTGATCTTCCGACGGCAACGCGCGGTGGGTACCGGTCCGGTCCTCGTCGTCGCGGGCGCGGCGCCGGCCCACGGGCCGCGGCTCCTGGTCCAGGTGACCGGCGCGCCGCGGCTCCTGGTCCAACCAGGAGGCGCCGGTGGGTGACACCGGTTCCCGGCCCGCCGTGGACTGCCGGGGCAGCCGCCGTGACCAGCCGGTGGGCTCGTCCTCCCGGTGCCAACCGCCGGTGGTCTCCGTCGTCTGCCAGCGAGCCTGGCGCGCGGCCGGCAACTCGCCGGAGGGCGATTCGTCGGCATCCTCCTGCCGGTGCCGCCCACCGCCGGTGGAGCCGGACCGCCAACCGCCGCCCGTGGAAGTGGAGCCGGCGGTCCCGTAATGGGATCCACCGGCGGCGGAACCGGAATCCTCCCGCGCCCAGGCCGGGACGTAGCGCTCGGCCGAGGGCAGCCCGCGCCGGGCCGCCGGTCGCCCGGTCTCGTCGCCGGATGTCTCGGACGGCCCGTCCCGCCACGCATCGCGCTGGCGTTCCCGCCGGACGAGTTCGCCACTCGCCCAGTCCCGGTAGTCCACGGCCGGAGAATTCCCTTTCCGGGATCGAACGTGCAATTCCACTGTCGGGCAGACTTCTCGGCGTCGATGGTACGGCACCGTAGGCGCACCGTACCCGGTGGACTTTCTTTGTCCACAGCCTGGGGATCAGATCTGCGCAGCTCATCGTGCTTCCGTCGGAAGATCCCCAGGAGATATCCACACCCTGTGCACAGGGCTGCGCACAACTGGAGGCCGGCTGTCCACAGGTTGTCCCGAGGCTCGTCCACCGGGGCATTTGAGCCACCGACCCGGCGATACGTATCGTGGCTGCGGCGCCGGCCACGGAGACCCCCCGCCGTGACCGGTCGGCGGCGGTCGAAGTTGTCGGACCCGGGCGACAAGCTCGACGGGTACCACCGGTGCGGTGAGAGGGGGAACGGTGTCGCTCACCGACGACTCGCGGGCGGACGGCCGGCCACCGGGTCCGCCGCCCGGCCCGCCGGCGCAGCGGGACGGTGGGCAGTTCGACCGGACGCCGCCGCAGGACATCGCCGCCGAGCAGTGCGTGCTGGGTGGCATGCTGCTGTCCAAGGACGCCGTGGCCGACGTGGTCGAGATGCTCAAGTCGACCGACTTCTACCGGCCGGTGCACGCCACCATCTTCGACAAGGTGCTCGACCTGTACGGCCGGGGAGAGCCGGCCGACGCGATCACCGTGGCGGCAGCCCTCGCCGACTCCGGCGACCTGGCCCGGATCGGTGGGGCGCCCTACCTGCACACCTGCATGGCGGCCGTGCCGACGGCGGCGAACGCGGCCTACTACGCCCGGATCGTGAGCGAGCGGGCGGTGCTGCGTCGGCTGGTCGAGGCCGGCACCCGCATCGTGCAGCTGGGCTACGGCTCCGGGACGGGTGGCGGCCGGGACGTCGACGACGTCGTGGACCTCGCCCAGCAGGCGGTCTACGAGGTCACCGAGCGCCGGGTGAGCGAGGACTTCGCCGTCCTGGCCGACATGCTCCAGCCCACCCTCGACGAGATCGAGGCGGTCGGTGCGCAGAGCGGCGTGATGACCGGCGTACCGACCGGCTTCACGGACCTGGACCGGTTGCTCAACGGTCTGCATCCCGGGCAGCTCATCATCGTCGCCGGCCGGCCCGGCCTCGGTAAGGCGCTGGCGCTGGACACCCCGCTCGCGACGCCCGAGGGCTGGACCACGATGGCCGACGTACGCGTCGGGGACCGGCTCCTCGGCGCCGACGGCCGGCCGACCACCGTGTTGGCCGCCTTCGAGGTCCTGCACGACCGTCCCTGCTACGAGGTCGAGTTCTCCGACGGCTCGGTCGTGGTGGCCGATGCCGAGCATCTGTGGCTGGCCAGCGCCGCGGCGGACGACGGTTCGCCGGCCGGCACCGGGTCACCGGTCCCCGGCGTACGACCCGCCCCCCGCGGCGAGGTGCAGACCACCGAGCAGATCCGGGACAGCATGTACGCAGCCGCGGCCGGCCGGCGACACTCGGTGCACAACAGCAGGCCGCTCGACCTGCCCGAGCGGGACCTTCCGGTGCCGCCGTACGAGCTGGGCACCCGGATCGGCGCCGGCCGCGACGGGGCCGGCGACCGCCTTCCCCCGCCCTACCTGCGGGCGTCCGAACCGCAGCGTCGGGCGCTGCTGGCCGGGTTGCTCGACGCCGCCGGCCACGTCGACGCCGACGGCGACATCCGGTACGCGGCCGGGTCCGCGCGGCTGGCCGAGGACGTGTCCGAGCTGGTGGTCGGCCTGGGCTACGGCTGCTCGCGACCGCACCGCTCGGGCGGCGGTCCGGCGCGGCCGACCGACCACCAGCTGACCTTCCGCGCATCCGAGGACGTGTTCCGGCGGTCCCCCTGCCTGGCCGTGCACCGGGCGCGACGCGGCACCGCCACCGGCGCCGGCTCGCGGGACATCGTCGGCATCCGCCCGGTGGCGAGCGTCCCGGTGCGGTGCGTGACGGTCGACAACGGCGACCATCTCTACCTCGCGGGTCGGGCCATGATCCCCACCCACAACAGCACGGCGAGCATGGACTTCGCCCGCAACGCCGCGATCCGGGCCAACCACGCCGCCGCCATCTTCTCGCTGGAGATGAGCAAGGTCGAGATCGTCATGCGGTTGCTCTCCGCGGAGGCGCGGGTGCCGCTGCACGTGCTGCGCAGCGGCCAGCTCTCCGACGACGACTGGACCAAGCTGGCCCGCTGCATGGGCGAGATCAGCGAGGCGCCGCTGTTCGTCGACGACACCCCGAACATGAACCTGATGGAGATCCGGGCCAAGGCCCGGCGGCTCAAGCAGCGGCACGACCTGAAGATGATCGTCGTCGACTACCTCCAGCTGATGAGTTCGCCGAAGCGGGTGGAGAGCCGGCAGCAGGAGGTCGCCGAGCTGTCGCGTGGGTTGAAGCTGCTGGCCAAGGAGGTCGAGTGCCCGGTCATCGCGGTCAGCCAGCTGAACCGTGGTCCCGAGCAGCGCACCGACAAGCGACCGCAGCTGTCCGACCTGCGCGAATCCGGCTGCCTGACCGCGGACACCCGGGTGATCCGCGCGGACACCAACGCCGAGATCACCCTGGGTGAACTGCTGGCCGGCGGCCTGCGGGACGTGCCGGTCTGGGCGCTGGACGACCGGCTCCGGTACACCCCGCGGACCATGACCCACGCCTTTCCCAGCGGGATCCGCCGGGTGTACCGGCTGACGTTGGGATCGGGCCGGACCATCGAGGCCACCGGCAACCATCCGTTCCTGACGTTCGAGGGTTGGCGGTCCCTCGCCGAGCTGCCCATCGGCGCCCGGATCGCGACGCCGAGGCACGTGCCCGCACCGCTTCGGGTGCAGCCGTGGCCCGAGGAGGAGGTGACCCTGCTGGCCCACCTCCTCGGCTCGGGATTCGGCGACGGCGCCGGCTCCGTCGCCGGCCCCGACCGGATCGGGTACGCGAGCCGGGACGAGGAGAATCTCGAAGCGGTCGCGATCGCCGCCAAGCACTTCGGCGTCGCCGCGGTACGCGACGAGCGGCCGAGCGCGTACGGCAGCGTGCTGCGGTTTCCCGCGCCGCCCGGGACGGGCCGCGATGGCCGGCACCCGATCGTCGAGTGGCTGGAGGGGTTGGGGCTGCTCGGTCGCCGCCCGTCCGGGGCGTCCGTCCCGGCGTCGGTCTTCGCGCTGCCGAAGGAGCAGGTCACGCACTTCCTGCGGCACCTGTGGGGCGCGGCCGGCCGGGTGGAGGTCGGTGAGTCGGGCCGGCCCGGCCGGATCAGCTACCCGACCCCGAGCCGCCGGCTGGCGGAGGACGTCTCCCGGCTGCTGCTGCGGTACGGCATCACCGGCCGGCTGCTGGAACGCCGATCTGCCGGCCCCGGGCAGCGGTACGTCCTGGACATCCCCGACCGGGACGACCAGGTCCGGTTTCTCCGCGAGATCGGCGTGCACGGGGAACGCTCGGGCCGCTGCGCGCGGCTGCTCGCCACGCTGGAGCGACCGCCCGGCGGCGCTCCCGTCGACGCCGTACCGGCGCGGGTGTGGAGCACGGTCCGTGCGGTCCTCGCGGACCCCGGCGACGGCGCGGGGCCGGAGTCGAAGTCCCTGGCCCGGATCGCCGCCGTTTTCGACGATGCCGATCTCGACCTGCACGCCACGAACGACGTGTACTGGGACGAGGTCGTGTCGGTCGAGTCACTGGGCGAGCGGGCCGTCTTCGACGCCACGGTGCTGGGGGTGCACAACTTCATCGCCAACGGCATCGCCGTGCACAACTCGATCGAGCAGGACGCCGACGTCGTCATCCTGCTGCACCGGGACGACTACTACGACAAGGAGTCGCCGCGCGCCGGTGAGGCCGACTTCATCGTGGCCAAGCACCGGAACGGCCCGACCGACACGGTCACGGTGGCAGCCCAGCTACACCTGTCGCGCTTCGTCGACATGGCCATCGTGTAGGGGCGTACCGTGCTCTACCAGCGACCCGGGGCGGGCCGGGCTCCCGGGTCGGCGCCGTGCGCGGCCTTGCGGCTCGTCAGCAGCCCGGACGCCGGGGCCCACAGCAGCCCGCACACCGGAGTCCGCCGCCGCCCGCACGCCTGGGTTCGCGCCCGCCCGCACACCGGGGTCCGCCGCCGCCCGCACGCCGGGGTTCGCGCCCGCCCGCACGCCGGGGTGCGTCGCCGTCCGGATGCCTGGGTTCACCGCCGTCGGGACGCCCGGGTCCGCACCCGAGCGGAACGCGGTTGCCCAGCCGAGCAGCGCCACCGGATAGAGCAGGTAACCGAACCGGGTGCTGGGCATCAGCGCCATCGCGGCGAGCAGGCCGTACCCGCTGATGGCTGCGCTGGCCGCGGCCGTGCGCGGCGGCCGGCGCAGCAGCCGGCCGGCGACGGCCAGCGCCGCGACCCCGAGCAGCCCGGCGGCCACCAGCCGACCGCCGGGCATTCCGGTCGCGATGAGGTGGCCCGGCAGCGGTGACTCGGCCGGGCTGGTGACGAGGCCGCGCCCGAGCGGAAAGCGGAGCACGTTCTCGACCAGCGCCGCCGCGTCGATGACCAGCACCGGGACGAGAGCGACCAGCGGAAGGCCGACGGCGCCGGCCGCCAACCGCGCGAACGCTCCCCGCCCGCGGGTCGCCGCGTGCACCAGCAGCACGACGGCGATCGGCCAGGCGAGCAGCTTGAGCGCGCCGGCCAGGCCGATCGCCACGCCGGCCGCGCCCGGCCGGCGGGCGGCGCAGAACGCGAGGGCGAGGAGGCACAGGCCCAGCACCGGCAGGTCGTCGCCGCCGGTGGCGAGGGCGAGCGCCGAGAGCGGCAGTACGGTGCTCAGCTGCACCGCCCGCAGCAGCGTCCCGGCCGACTGCGCGGAGTACCCGCCCCCGGATCCGGCCCGTTCCGCGGGGTGTCCGAGTTCGGATCCGGTTCGGCCCGCCGGCGCGGAGCCGTCGCGCCGGGTGGTCGCACCGGCACTGCCGCCCCGGGCCGCCCGGGCCGCCAGCAGGGCCGCGGCCAGCAGCGTCGCGGCGGTGGCGCCGGCGAACCATACCCGGGAGTCGGTCCACCAGGCCGTTCCGGCCAGCGCCCGCGGCAGACCGAACAGGGCCATGCCCGGCTGGTACGGCAGGTAGCCGAGCAGCCGGTCGTCGACGGGCAGGGCGGCGATGGCCGGCTGGGACAGGTACGGGGTGCCGTGCTCGAACAACCGCTGGCCGGCCTGCTCGACCACGAGCACCTCCTCCTGCGCCCGGTCGGTACGTCCGTCGACGCGCTGGACGGCCTGGACGATCAGCGGGACCAGCGCGGTGGCGAACCAGGCGAATCCGGTCACCGACGCCCTGCCGGGGATGCCGGTCAGGGACCGGATCGCCGCGAGCCGGCGTCCGGCGGGTCGCGCCGCCCGGCCGCGCCCGCCGGTGGTCAGCCGGTCCGGCACGGTGGGCCGGTCCGGCACGGTCAGCCGGCCCGGCACGGTCAGCCGGCCGGCGGCGAGCTGGGCCAGCACGGCGAGGGCCGCCAGCAGGTAGCCCGGCGTCGCCACCGTCCCCCAGGCGCGATGCGGCGCCAGGCTCGACGCGGCGGCGGTGTATCCGGCGAAGACGGCCGACCCGAGATAGAGCAGAAGGTCGCCGCCGAGTGCCCGGCCGGGTCCGGGCGGCCGGACCCGATCGGAAGCCGAGCCGGGCGAGGGCGGTGACGCGGGCTCCCGGTCGGCGGCTCGGGTCATGCCGCCAGTCTGCCAGGGCGTCGCGGCCGGTCAGGCGGGTAGGTGTAGGTGCGGCAGCCGACCCGGCCAGGCCGGCGGGTGCGTCAACGGGCCGGTCAGGCCGGTAGGTGCGGCAGCCGGTCGGGGCGCCGGGGCGCGGTACGCCGGCCGGGTGACAGCCGGATCACCGATCCGGCCTCGTGCAGCGGCGGCGCCAGCGTGCCGGGGCGACCCTCGGCGCCCTGCTGAAGCGCGACCAGCAGCCGGCTGGCGGCCATCGGGCGGGCGAAGAGATGCCCCTGGCCGGCCGCGCAGCCCAGCTCCCAGAGTGCCTGCCGCTGCGGCTCGCTCTCCACGCCCTCGGCCACCACCACCAGCCCGAGGCTGCGGCCGAGATCGACCGTGGACCGGATCACCGCGCTGGCCTCGGCGGAGTTCTCCATGGCCATCACGAACTCGCGGTCGATCTTCAGCTCGTGGACCGGGATCCGGGAGAGCATGGACAGCGACGAGTACCCGGTGCCGAAGTCGTCCAGGGCCAGCCGTACCCCCTCGTTGCGGAGCTGGTTGAGCACCTGGTCCACCACCTCGAGCTGGCTGAGTGCCAGCGTCTCGGTCAGTTCCAGGATCAGGCCGTCCGGGGGCAGGTCGTGCGCCCGCAGCCGGGCGAGCACCGCGCCGGGGAACCGGGCGTCGAGCAGGCTGCGCGGCGAGACGTTCACCGCGACCGGCAGCTCGAAGCCGGCCTCCCGCCAGCTCCGGGCCGCGATCAGCGACTGGTCGAGGACGGCCTCGGTGAAGGCCGGGAGCAGGCCGGAGCGTTCGACGGCATCGATGAACCGCAGCGGGTCCATCATGCCGTGCACCGGGTGCTGCCAGCGGGCCAGCGCCTCCGCGGCCATCACCTCGCCGGTGTTCAGCTCCACGATCGGCTGGAAGGTCACGGTGAACTCGTCGTCGGCCACGGCGCGCGGAAGGTCGCCGCCGAGCACCAGCCGCCCGAGGTCGGCGGTGTCCTGCGCCGGCACGTAGGTGGTGATCCGGCGACCGCTGCGCTTGGCCTGGTACATGGCCACGTCGGCGCGGCGCAGCAGCTCGGCCATCCCGCCGGCGTTGGGCGCGCTCGCGATCCCGCCGCTGGCCTCCACGCTGATCCGCATGCCGTCCAGGTCGAACGGCTTGTGCAGCGAGGTGAACAGCGCCTCGGCGCGGTGTGCCGCCACCGCGGGCGCGGGCAGGCCGCGGAACAGCACCGCGAACTCGTCGCCGCCGAGCCGGGCCACCAGGTCCTCGTCGCGTACGGCCGAGCGCAGCCGGTCGGCCACCTGGGTCAGCACCTGGTCGCCGGCGGCGTGGCCGAGGGTGTCGTTGATCTCCTTGAAGTGGTTGAGGTCGATCAGCAGCAGCGCCACCACGCCGTCCGCGTGCTGCCGGCGCAGCAGCTCCGTGCCGGTGTCCAGCAGGTGCCGCCGGTTCGGCAGCCCGGTCAGCGCGTCGTGGGTGGCCGCGTGGGCCTGCTCCCGCGCCACCCGGTCCAGTTCGGCGTACGCGTCGGCGTTGCGGATCGCGGTGCAGAGCGCGGACGCGAAGGTACGCAGGGTGTAGTGCTCGCGCTCGGAGAGCCGGACCGGTCCGTGGAACCGCAGCCGTACCTCGCCGACCGCCTCGTGGTCGTCGTGCCGGGTGAGCGCGGCCGGGATCACGATGTCGGCGGTCTCCGGTGCGCCGTTGGTCGGGCCGTCGTAGGTGATCGAATCACTGTCGCCCCGGATCAGGCGGCCGGAGCTGAACAGCTCCACCTCCACCTCGTCGGCGGAGAAGAGTTCGGCGGACCGGGCGACGGCGGTGCGCAGCACGAGGTCGGGGTCGACCACGTTGAGCGCGTCGGTGGTGCGGGCCAGCCGCTGCCATGCCTGGCGTTCCTCCCGGGAGCGCAGCCGCCCGGCGTACGCCAGGTGCAGGCTGACCACCACCGGCGGGATGGCCAGCAGCAGGCCGTTGTCCAGTTCGAGGATCAGGACGGTGCCGACGATCAGCAGCAGCCGGGCCGCGGCGCTGAACAGCCGGAGCCCGGGGTCGGCCAGGAAGAGCTGCCGGACCCGGGTCCCGGTGTCCAGCGCGATGACCGGCAACATCACCAGCTCGTCCAGGACGACGAGCAGACAGTAGGCGACGATTAGCGGCACGAGGGTTTCCGGCAGCGTTCGGGCCGATTGCGCGGTCCAGCCCAGTGTGTGCAGCAGCATCCAGGCTGCCCCGGCAAGGACCGTTTCCTTGGCCACGTTGAAGACCGATTTGATGAACGCTCGGCGACGGAACAGATAAGCGATTGTCACGCCGACGGCCGTACAGATAACGACCGTCGGCGGCGGCGCGACCGCCATGCCGATGATGATCGCCACGTCGCACCACTGGATCGCCTGAGTGGTGGATCGGATGCGGATCCGGATTGCGGTCGTCATTCCGAAGATGACGAGCAAGGTCAGGATTGCCGTGGTCTGCCAGGTGTGCGCCGAGACGAACGGGTTGGTGGCCGCGTGCAGGGCCACCGCCAGCACCACGGTGGCAAGAACGACGACGAGACCGACAGGCAACGCGAGTTGCCGATCGGTCTCGTGATCTCGTCGAGGCTGTCCTGCCATGGTGTTCTCCACCGGAAGAGGCGTACCGGGCAGCCTACGCCCCGTCATGGGGGCGGCGGTACCCTCTCACTCCCAGCTGCTACCGCGCATGGCTACTCCTTCGTCTGACCCCTGGGCGGCCCCCTCGCGGCGGGTCCGCCACCATTCCGATGACAAGTACGCTAAGCGAAGTGGGGTCCGTTTGCACCCAAGAGATGTCGTATTGCGCATAATCCGATGATTGGACCGGTTATCGTCACCGAGTGCGCACAAACCGAAACGGTGAGTTTGATTTCCTGTCCAATGGGCGGTGCGAAGACAGCGATTCAGTCGCTTACCGGGAGCCCTTCAGCGGTACCTTCTGCAAACGGCGTGCGGAGCTGCGCTGCCGCTCATTATGGGCGGCCAGCGGCGCTGTGTCGCGGGCCGGTCGGCTCTATCCGGTCGCCCGCTCGATAGGCTGCCGGCGTGACAGAAACCGGACCGCGGCTGAGCCACGTCGATGCCGCCGGCAGCGCACGCATGGTGGACGTCTCCGCCAAGGAACCCACGGGGCGGGAGGCGGTCGCCGCGGGACGGCTGTGCACCACGGCCGAGGTCGTCGAGCTGCTGCGCCGGGACGGGCTGCCCAAGGGCGACGCCCTGGCGGTCGGCCGGCTGGCCGGCATCATGGGCGCCAAGCGCACCCCCGATCTCATCCCGCTCTGCCACCCGATCGCGCTGCACGGGGTCACCGTCGATCTCGACCTGACCGAACGGACCGTGGAGATCACCGCCACCGTCCGGACCGCCGACCGTACCGGGGTGGAGATGGAGGCCCTGACGGCCGTGGCGGTCACCGGCCTGGCGCTGGTGGACATGGTCAAGGCCGTCGACCCGGCGGCCTCCGTCGAGGCGGTCCGGGTACTGCGCAAGCTCGGCGGCAAGACGGGCGACTGGCGACGGCCGGCGGACCGGTCGTGATCCGGGCTCGCGTGGTGGTCGCCTCCAACCGGGCCGCTGCCGGGACGTACCGGGACACCAGCGGGCCGTTGCTGGTCGCCGGGCTGCGGGACCTCGGCTGTGCGGTGGAGGAGGAGCCGGTGGTGGTCCCGGACGGCGACCCCGTCGGCGATGCCCTGCTGGCGGCCCGGGCGGACGGCATCGACGTGGTGCTGACCAGCGGCGGCACCGGCATCAGCCCCACCGATCGGACGCCGGAGGTGACCCGGGCGGTCCTCGACTACGAGATACCGGGCATCGCCGAGGCGATCCGCGCGCACAGCCGGGCGGCCGTACCGGCGGCGGCCCTCTCCCGGGGCCTCGCCGGGGTGCTCGACCGGATGCTGGTGGTCAACCTGCCCGGCTCCACCGGCGGCGCCCGGGACGGCCTCGCGGTGCTCGGCCCGATCCTCGTGCACGCCGTCGACCAGCTCCGCGGCGGCGACCACCCCAGGTGAGCGGAGGCCAGCACTCCCGGGTGGGTGGAGGCCACCACCCCGGGTGAGCGGACCGGTACCCGGTACGCCGCAACCGCCGGGCGTGTCGGAGCCGGGCGATAGGCTCGCCGGGTGACCGCAGCCAAGCTCCGTGCCGACGCCGCCCCGGCTCCCGCACCGACCTCCGTGTCCTGGACGGAGGCCCGGCGCCGGGCGTACGAGGCCGGCACCGCGGCGCCGCTGCCGATCACCGAGGTGGCGCTCGCGGCGGCCGACGGCCTGACGCTGGCCCGGCCCCTGACGCCGCTCACCGACCTGCCGGCCTTCCCGACCTCCAGCGTCGACGGCTTCGCGGTACGCGGCCCGGGGCCGTGGCGGGTGGTCGGGCGGGTGCTGGCCGGCGGGACGCCCCCGGCGCTCGTCGAGGACGGCACCGCCGTGGAGATCGCCACCGGGGCGATGCTGCCGGACGGTGCCGGGGCGGTGCTGCGGGTCGAGGAGTCCGGCCGCACCGCCGACGGCCGGATCAGCGGGCGGCTGCGCGACACGCCGGAGTGGCGATCGGCGGGCGAGGAGGCGCGGGCCGGTGAGGAACTGCTGCCCGCCGGTTCGCCGGTCGATCCGGCGCTGATCGGCCTGGCCGCGTCCTGCGGTTACGACCGGCTTCCGGTCCGCCGGGCACCGCGGGCGGGGCTGCTGGTCTTCGGCGACGAACTGCTCACCGCCGGTCCGCCGGGTGCGGGCCGGGTGCGCGACGCCCTCGGCCCCGCGGTCCCGGCCTGGCTGCGCCGCTACGGCTGCGACATCGGGCCGGCGGACGTGATCGGCCCGGTCGCCGACACGCTGCCCGCGCACGTCGAGGCGCTGCGGTCGGCGCTCGCGGACGCCGACCTCGTCTGCACCACCGGCGGCACCATGCACGGACCGGTGGACCACCTGCATCCGGCGCTCCGCGAGCTCGGCGCCGAGTACGTCGTCAACACCGTCGCGGTCCGGCCCGGCTTCCCGATGCTGGTGGCCCGGGTCACCGGCCGGGACGGTCGGGACCGCTTCGTGGCCGGGCTGCCCGGCAACCCGCAGTCGGCGATCATCGCCCTGGTCACCCTGGTGGCGCCGTTGCTGGCCGGCCTCCAGGGCCGTGCGCTGCCCGCGTTGCCGGCGGTGACGCTGGCCGGGCCGGTGCCCGGTCGCGGCGACCAGACCCACCTGGCACTGGCCCGGGTGGATCCGCGGGACAACACCGCCCACCCCGTCCGGCACGTCGGTTCGGCGATGCTGCGCGGCCTCGCCCTGGCCGACGGGTTCGCCCTGATCGCGCCGCACACGCAGGGGGTGGCGGGCGCATCCGTGCCGCTGGTGCCGCTGCCCTCCCGGCAGGGGACACTGCGATGAGCGGCCCGGCAGTGGTTCCGCTCGCCGGGGTCGCCCTGGCGGCCGTGAGCGCCGATCCGCTCGACCTGGCCGCGCACGAGGCCGCGGTGGCGACCCCGCGTTCCGGGGCCGTGGTGTCGTTTCAGGGCGTGGTGCGCGACCATGACCACGGCCGCGCCGTCACCCGGCTGGAGTACGAGGGCCATCCGAGCGCCGCGGACCTGCTCCGGGAGATCGCGGCGGAGATCGCCGCCGGCCCGGACGTACACGCTGTCGCGGTGTCCCACCGGGTCGGCCCGCTGGAGATCGGGGACGTGGCGCTCGTCGCGGCCGTCAGCACGGCGCACCGGGCGGCCGCCTTCGCCGCCTGCGCCCGGCTGGTGGACGAGGTGAAGGCCCGGCTGCCGGTGTGGAAGCACCAGATCTTCGCCGACGGCACGGACGAGTGGGTGAACTGCCCCTGACCCGGGATCCCCGCTCGGCGATCCCCACTCGGCCACGCGGCCGCCCGGTGGCTTCCCGCCGCGAGCGGACGCGGGGAGCCACCGGCCCTGGCTCGACCGACACCTGTGAAACACGCCCTAGGCGCGGACCGTCGACCCCGCCCGATCCTGCCGGTGCTGCTCGGCGTAGAAGGCGGGCTCGGCGCCGGGCCGCCACGGCAGCGCGGCGACCAGCACGATGAGCGCGATGGCCAACGAGTTCTCCATCAGCGCGCCGAACAGCCCGTCCTGGTAGTGGGACACCGCCGGAAGCTGGTGTTCGTACGGCCAGATGGGCGAGATGAGGAACAGCGCGTACAGCGCGACGGCCGCCGCGGCGTGGCGCAGGCCGGTCAGCGTCGGATACCAGATCGGCGGACGGAGACCACCGAGGGCGTTCAGCGCGCTCGGCGGCACCGCCGTGCGCCGCAGTCCCCGGCTGGCGGCCCGCCGCCGGCTCGCCGCGTCGGCCAGCACGATGATCGCCGGGACCACGAACACGAGGTGGTGGGTCCAGGAGATCGGGCTGATCACGTTCGCCGTCAGACCGGTGATGGTGAAGGCGGTCAACTCGTCCCCGTCGGCGTGCGCGCTCGCCGCCCGGGACAGCCCGACCGCGAGCAGCAGCACCGCGAACGCGAGGTAGAGCAGACCGGGCGTCTCCATCGAGTCGTACAGCCGGGCCAGCATGCCGGCGAGCGACTGGTTGGGGGTCATGTCCGGCTGGCCGACCCGACCGGTGTCCCAGAGCACCTCGGTGAAGTACGTCATCGTCGCGCGACCGGCCACCAGATAGGTGGCCACGGTGACACCGGCGGCCGTGCCCATCGCGGTGAACGCGGCCCGCCACTGCCGGGTCAGCACGAGATGGACGATGAACAGCGCGGGGGTCAGCTTGATGGCGGTGGCGAGACCGATGCCGACGCCCGCCCAGGCGCCGCTGAGCCAGAACCGGCGCACCGTCCCACCGGTGGCCGGACCGCGCAGCGACCGGCGAGCCCGCCAGCGCAACGCCACGAGGTCGGCCATCACGAGCGCGAAGAGCAGCAGGTTCACCTGGCCGTAGCCGAGCGTCTCGCGGAGCGGTTCGATGGCGGTGGCCAGCGGCACGGCCAGGGCGACGCCGAACCACAGCGGCCAGCGCATCCGCTCGGCGATCGGCTTCAGCAGCGCCACCAGCACCACCGTGAGCGTCGCGAGGCTGGCCAGCACGTTGATCAGACCGGCCAACCCGATCGGCATCGGCGCCATCGGCAGCATGGCGAGCGCGGCGAACGGCGGGTACGTGAAGCCGATCGTGGTCTGCGGGGCGATGAACGCGTACAGGTCGCGGCCGCCGGCCCACCACACCACGGCGCCGTGGTAGATCTTCAGGTCGAAGAAGTCGTACGGCCGGCCGAAGGCGCGGATGGCGAGCCAGGCCAGATAGCAGGTCAGCGCGACTGCGGCGATGCGGACGAGGGTGCGGCTGTCCACCAGGGACCGGGTCCGCCGAGTCGGTTTTCCGGTGTCGGTCCGCCCATCGACGGTCGCCGGCATCGCGCTGTCACCCCCGTGTCCATTCCGTGCAGGCTCTGCACGCAGCAGCCTAGAACCGCGCCACACCGCCCTGCCCCCTGCGTTATTCGACCGTGTCCGCTCCCACACTAGTTCGCGACATTTCTATCGCGTTGCCACAGGGCGGTAATTCCTGGTAAATCCTGGCCAGATGCGGTGCCGGAGGCTGAATCAGCCCGGCAGCCGCCGGGCCGCCGCCGCGGAGCGCACCGCGATCCGGGCGTCCCGCCGGGCGCTGTGCACGGCCCGGCGTACCGACCGGCCGCCCCGGCGTACCGACCGGCGTCCGTCCAGCATCGCCCGGCTGGTCCGCCAACGCAGGCCCGGCCGGCCCTCGGTGTCGACCGCCGCCAGCAGCAGGCCGCCGCACATCCCGAGGTTCTTCAGGAACTGGATCTTCTGTGCCTTCCGTTCGGCCGGGTCGTCGATCGTCCAGTACGCGTGCCCGGAGAGCGTGGTCGGCACGAGCGAGCCGACCAACGCGGCCGCCGCCGGCCGGGCCAGATGCCCGGTGGCCAGCAACAGGCCGGCGGTCAACTGCACGGCGCCGTTGACCCGGACGAGGCTCTCGGCATCGGACGGCAACCGTGGATCGATGCGTTCCAGCGCCGGACCGACCCGGTCGGTGATTTTGCGCGCCCGTCCCACGAACGGCTGCGGGTTGACCACGGACCGGGCCCCGTTTATCACGAAGATGCCACTGAGCATGGCGCGAGCGATGCCGCGTACGGGTCTCATGTGTCAGTCATACCCCGCGGCCGTGCGCTTTACCCGTACAACGACCGCACCGGGCAACGATGCCCGTCTCCGCCGGGGCGTACGGCCCGGCTTGGCCCCCCGGGGAGGCGCCGGAGGGGTAGCGTCGCCTGCCATGACGGTTGTGCGGCTGCGGCCCGAGCAGCCGTCGGACGCTCCTGCGGTCCGGCGGCTGCTCGCGGCCGCCTTCGCGCACCCCGACGCCCGGGTCCCGGCCGAGGTCCGGCTGGTCGACGCGCTCCGCGCGGACGACGCCTGGCTGCCCGAGCTGTCCATGGTGGCCGAGGCCGGCGGGGAGATCGTCGGCTACGCCCTGCTCACCAGGGTTCGGGTCGATCCCGCGCGATTTCCCGCGCTGTGCCTCGGCCCGGTGGCGGTACGCCCCGACCGGCAACGGCTCGGGTACGGCAGCGATGTCGTGCAGGCCGCCCTGGCGGCGGCCACCGAGCTGGGCGAGCGTCTGGTCGTGGTGCTCGGCAGCCCGGCGTACTACCGCCGGTTCGGCTTCTTCCCCGCCGCGCGGCTGGGATTGACCAGCCCCTGGTCCGGGCTGGGCGATCCGTGGCAGGCGCTGCTCCTGCCGGCGGTCGCCGGCCCGGCGTCCGCAGCGCCCACCGCGTCCCCGGCCGCGGGCGACGGGCCGGTCCCGCCGGCGGGAAACGCCGCGGCACCGGCCGGGAACGCCGCGGCTCCGCCCGGCGAGGGGCCGGTTCCGCCGGCCGGCGAGGTGACCTTCCCGGCACCCTGGTCACTGGTCTGAGCCGCGCCGGGCCGATCGCGACCGGGGTCAGGCCGGCTGCGTCCGCAGGTACCGGCCGAAGTGCGGCACCGTGAAGGCCACCGTGCCGCGCTCGCCCGAGTAGATCAGCCCCTTCTTGATGAGCGCGTCCCGGGCCGGTGAGAGGCTCGCCGGCTTGCGCCCCAGCGACCGGGCGATCTCGGCGGTCGGCACCGCCGCGTCCATGTCGTCGCCGGAGTGGCGGCCCGCCGGATCGCCGCCCGCCTCGCTCTCGACGTACGACAGGGCGGCCATGGCGCGCATGTACTCCCGTTCGGCGGGGGTGGCCCGCTCGAACCGCGAGCCGAAGAAGCCAACCGCCAGTTCCGCCTCGGCCTCCGGGGCGGCCACCCGCACGTCGGACGGGCTGATCGGCGACCGCGGCGCATGGTCCCAGGTGGCCTTGCCGTACGCCTGCACGAAGTACGGGTATCCGCCCGACTTCTCGTACAGCAGGTCGAGCGCCTTCGGCTCGTACTCGACCTCCTCGCGCTCGGCCGGCGCGCACAGCGCCTGGTCGGCGGCGATCCGGTCCAGCCGGTCGATGCGCTGGTAGCGGAACAACCGCTCGGAGTACGACTTGGCGGCCGAGAGCACGGCCGGCAGGTGCGGCAGGCCGGCGCCCACCACGATGAGCGGCGAGCCGAGCTGCGACAGCTCGTGGCAGGCGGCGCAGAGCCCGGAGACGTCCTCCGGGCCGAGGTCCTGCATCTCGTCGATGAAGATCGCGATGCCCGTGCCGACGTCGCTGGCCACGCTCGCGGCGTCGGTGAGCAGCTCCACGAGGTCGATCTCGATGTCGCCGGAATCGGCCCGGCCGGTCGCGGCCGGCACGTCGATGCCCGGCTGCCAGCGGTCCCGCAGCCGTGGGGCGGCGGCCTTCCGGCCGGCCGGCGGCGGGTCGCCGCGCAGCGCGAACGCCTTGAGTACGCCGAGGAACTCGTCGATCCGGTCCGGCGCGCGGTGGTGCGGGGCCAGTTCCCGCACGGCCATGTGCAGGGCGGCCGCCACCGGGCGGCGCAGTGACTGGTCGGGTCGCGCCTCGATCTTGCCGGTGCCCCAGAGCCGCCCGATGGCCTGCGAGCGCAGCGTGTTGAGCAGCACGGTCTTTCCGACGCCGCGCAGGCCGGTGAGCATCAGGCTGCGCTCGGGCCGACCCCGGGCGATGCGTTCCAGTACGACGTCGAAGACGTCCAGTTCGCGGTGGCGACCGGCCAGCTCCGGAGGGCGCTGACCGGCACCGGGGGCGTAGGGGTTCCGGACCGGATCCATTGTCGTACCGTATCGGGGGTTCTAGCGGGAACGGTAGATTGCCGTAGAGGAGCCGATGGCGTGTCGCGCCCGGCCGTCGACAGAAAACTAGGGTTGTCTAGCCGATCGGCTAGACAACCCTAGTTTTCTGTCGACGATCGTCGTGGTCAGCGCTGCTTGAGGCAGAGCACGAAGTCCAGCGTGTCGAGTTCGCTGTCGAAGAAGTACCAGTCGGTGTAGCCCTCGACCTTCGCGCACTTCGCCAGCGCGTCGCTCTTGCCGGTGGTGGCGCCGTCCACCCGGCGCAGCACCTCGTAGGTCTGCGGCGCGCAGTCGGTGATGGTCAACCGCGGCTTGTCGCCGGCCTCGCCGTCGTTGCGGACACACTGGCCGACCTCGACGAACCGCGCGTCCGACGAGGATTCCGGGGCGGGCGTGCCGTCCTGGGCGTCCGGCCCGGCGGACCCGGTCGGCTCCGGCGTCCCGGTGACCGTTCCGGCGGTCGGCAGGGTGTCCCCGCCGTCCCGGTTGCGCAGGTAGTACGCGGCGCCCGCGCCGCCCACGACCAGCAGCACCAGCACCGACAGCAGGACGACCACGGCGAGCCGGCGGCGCGGCGGTTCCGGCTCCGGGCTGTTGCGCGACCACTGCGGCAACCCCGTCGCCTGGCCCGGGTCGTACCGCTGGGTGGTGCCGTACCCCTGGGCCGGGCCGTACCCGGAGCCCTGGCCATAGCCCGAGTTCTGGCCGTACCCGGAGCCCTGGCCGTAACCCGGGTTCTGCCCGTAGCCGGAATCCTGGCCGTATCCGGGACGGTAGCCGCCCTGGTACGGCTCGCCCCCCGACCCCGCCGACGGGTACCCGCCCGAGTCGGCCGACCAGGGCGGGATCCGGAAGTCGGCGCCGCCGTCCGGCCTGCCCGCACGCCCCGGTTCGTAGCCGCCGTCCGGCGCGGCGCGGTGCTCCGGGGCCGGCTCCGGGTCGCCCGGTCGCCGACCCGGCCACGGTTCCGGGCCGCCCGGCGGTCCGTAGTTGGACATGACACGCTCCTGCGGAAGTCGGGTCAGAACCGTCAAACTGCGGCGCCGGCCCGATGACCACCGGCACCCGGGTCACCGTAGCCCGGTCACCGCCTGGTCACCGTAGCGCGGCCGGCGCGTTACCGCAGGTACCGCCCCGGGCCGGCGAGCGGCGCGGTCACACACCGTCGCCGCCGGCCGAACGCCCTGGTCAGATGCGGTGCCGAGGGCGAGCGGGCCGGTGTCACAGCAGGCGGAGCTGCCGGTCCCGGGGTCGGCGTGGCTGTTCCGAGCCGAACCGCTCGAACAGGCCGGGATCGATGGCCGCCAGGAACGGCGTGGGCTCGCACTCCCGTTCCCGACCGTGCCGCGTGCGCCGGCGCACCGAACTCAGGTAGAGCCGGTCCTGCGCCCTCGTCATCCCCACGAAGAACAGCCGGCGCTCCTCGGCCACCTCGTCCTCGCCCGGCGTGGAGCCGGGCAGCCGCAGCGGCAGCAGCCCGTCCTCGCAGCCGACCAGGAACACCACCGGGAACTCCAGGCCCTTCGCCGCGTGCAGGGTGAGCAGCGTGACGGCCTCGGCCCGCGGGTCCAGGGCGTCCACCTCGGCGCCGGTGGCCAGCGCCGTGAGCAGGGCCGGCAGGTCGTCGCCGCAGCGCACGGCGAGCGGCGTCAACAACTCGACCGCCGACCAGATGTCCTCCGGCCCGGTGCCACCCGCCGCGTCGAGCATCGGCGTGGCGAACCGTTCGGCGAGCACCCGGCCGGCGTGTCGCAGCCGGTCCACCAGCGCACCGCCCGGCCCGCCGTCGTTCCGCAACTCGGCGGCGATGGCCGCCACCCCGGCCCGGTTGCGCAGCCGGTTGTGCGAGCGCTTCTGCACCGGTACGCCGGCCCGGTGCAGCGCGTCGATCACGGGCGCGGCCTGGGCGTCGGTCCGGTACAGCACGGCGATGTCGGCGAACGAGACGGATCCGGGGTGGCCGATGCGCCCGTCCACCCGGCCCGAGTCCAGGGACCGGTGCGAGAGGCCGCCCACCAGCTCGTCGATGGTGCGTACCACGAAATCGGCCTCGTCCGCGACGGACGCCGCGGGATACCGGCCGACCAGCGGCGCCTCCGGATCGAGCCGGGCCGGGTCCAGCCGCCGCCCGCGGACCAGCGACGTCGGCGCGATGGCCTGCACGGCGGCGGCCAGGATCGGCGCCGAGGACCGGTAGTTGCGGGTCAGCCGGACCAGCCGGGCGTCGGTGAAGTCCTGCGAGAACCGCAGGAAGTAGCCGACGTCGGCGCCCCGGAACGAGTAGATCGCCTGATCGGGATCGCCGATCGCGCAGAGGTTGCCGTCGGCGGGGCTGAGCAGCCGCAGCAGCTCGTACTGGGTGGCGTCGACGTCCTGGTACTCGTCCACGAAGACCCACGACCAGCGCCGCCGGTACTGCCGGACCAGCTCCGGATCGTCCGCGAGCAGCCGGACCGGCAGCTCGACCAGCTCGTCGAGATCGACCAGGTCCCGGGCGCGCAGCAGCTTCACGTACGCCGCCGGATCCTCGCCGGCCTCGGCGCGCAGCTCGACCCGCTCCGCGTCGTCGGCGATCCGGAACCCCGCCGGCAGCCCGGCGGCGGCGGCGTTCTCGCGCAGAATCCGCAGCCCGAGCGAGTGGAAGGTGGCCACCGTGACGTCCTCGGCGACCGGGCCGAGCAGGCCGTCCAGCCGGGCCCGCAGCTCCTCCGCGGCCCGGCGGGTGAAGGTGATCGCCAGGCATCGTTCCGGAAAGACGTTCAACTCCGCACAGAGGTACGCGATGCGGTGGGTGAGCGTCCGGGTCTTGCCGGTGCCGGGGCCGGCCACGATCAGCATCGGCCCGCCGGGGGCCGAGGCGGCCACCCGCTGCATGGCGTCCAGCCGGTCGAGCAGGCCGGTGCCCACCTCCTCCATTCCGGCGAGCATCGGCTCGAACGGTTCGTGCGGTGACGGGGGCGGCGCGATCGGCGGGGGTGGTGCGGCCGCGGCGGCGGGCGCCGGCCGGGGACGGCGGCGCTGCGCGGGCACCGCCGCGGGCCGCTCGCGCCGCGCCGGTGCCGGCGGGATCTCCGGTACGTCGAACAGCGCGTCCGGCTGACCACCGGCGCCGCCGCCCAACTCGCCCGGGGCGAACAGCCGGATCACCCCGTACTCGCCGTCGTAGCCCGGCACCCGGTGCACCTGGCCGCGGCGCAGCCGCGCGATGGCCTCGGCCAGCCGCTGCCCGCCGGCGGTCCGGACGTCCTCCAGCGGCGCCCGGGTGAGGATCTCCAACTCCGGACCGAGCGCCGCGACCAGCGTGTTGAGCTGGCCGGCCACCGTCTTCGACTTCGCGCCCACGCCCTCGATCTCGCCGAGGATCTCGGCCAGCGGCACCAGGTGGGTGACCGCGGGCGCGCCCTGCGGGCGGTAGCCCTCGGGCCGGTCGGCCAGGTCCTCGACCCGGCTGAGCACCCCGACGGTGAGCGGCCTGCCGCACTCCGGGCAGCGGCCGCCGGCCTGCCGGGTCCGCTCCGGCGGCCAGTTCACCCCGCACGCCCGGTGCCCGTCGGCGTGGTACTTGCCCTCCTCCGGAAAGAACTCGATGGTCGAGTGCAGCCCGGTGCCGGTGCGCAGCGCCTCCCGGAGCGCGAAGTAGTCCAGCCCGGTGTCCAGCACGGTCGCCTCCCGGGCCAGCGCGGGCGGCGAGTGGGCATCCGAGTTGGACACCAGCCGGTAGCGGTCCAGGCCGGACACCCGCCAGTTCATCGCCGGGTCGGAGGAGAGCCCGGTCTCCACCGCGAAGATGTGCTCGGCCAGGTCGGCGTAGCAGTCCGCGATGGCGTCGAAGCCCGACTTGGAGCCCAGCGCCGAGAACCACGGCGTCCAGATGTGCGCCGGCACGAGAAAGCCGTCCGGGCTGGCGGTGAGGGTGATCTCCAGCAGGTCCCGCGAGTCGAGCCCGAGGATGGGCCGGCCGTCCGAGGCCAGGTTGCCGATCCGGCCGAGTGCCGTGTTGAAGCGCTCGACGGCGTCCAGGTCCGGCAGGTAGATCAGGTGGTGCACCTTGCGGGTCCGGTCGTCCCGCTTGTAGATGGTGGAGATCTCGACGCTCAACATGAACCGCACGGCGGTGTCCCCGGTGGTGCCGGCCAGCCGGGGCGGCAGCCGGCGGGCGATGTCCCGCTCGGTCTCCGGGTCCAACCGGTACAGGCCCGGTTCGGCCGGCACCAGGCTGTCGCGCAGGTGGGCCAGCCAGGCCGGGTGGGTGAAGTCACCGGTGCCGAGCAGCGTGATCCCCTTGCGCCGGGCCCACCAGCCGAGGGTGGGCAGCGAGAGATCGCGGCTGCACGCGCGGGAGTATCGCGAGTGGATGTGCAGGTCGGCGACGTACGGGGTGCCTACGGAAGCGCCACTTTCGGCGGCGGCTGGAAACGGAAGCACGCCGCATCCTGTCATGGGCCGATCCACCGGCGTGTTTCGCCACGCGGCGGGGTGAGCTGCGCTATGTGCTCCGCAACTCCACGAGGGTCACCTGCGGCGGGGCGCCGACCCGGACGGGCGGACCCCAGAATCCGGCGCCGTTGGTGACGTACAGCTGGGTTCCGTCGACGGTGGCGTGCCCGGAGACGACCGGTTGTTGCAGCCGGACGACGTAGTCGAACGGCCACACCTGGCCGCCGTGGGTGTGACCGGACAGTTGCAGGTCCACGCCGCGGCGCGCCGCCTCGTGCACCGCGACGGGCTGGTGCGCGAGCAGCACCACCGGTCGGGACGGGTCCCGCCCGCCGAGCGCCGCGTCGAAGTCCGGCCCGGCCGCCACGCCGGTGCCCCGGGCGGACACGTCGTTGACCCCGGCCAGGTCCAGCACGCCGCCCGGGGTGACGATCTCCTGCCGGGCGTTCTGGAGCACCCGCAGGCCGAGCCGGTCCACCTCGGCGACCCACTCGGACACCCCGGCGTAGTACTCGTGATTGCCGGTGACGAAGTAGCCGCCGTACCGGGAGCGGATCCCCCGGAGCGGTTCGGCGGCCGGGCCGAGTTCGGCGACCGAGCCGTCCACCAGGTCACCGACCACGGCCACCAGATCGGCGTCCACCTGGTTGATCAGGGCGACGATCCGCTCCGCGTGCGCGCGGCCGGCCAGCGGCCCGAGGTGGATGTCGGACACCGTGGCGATGCGCAGGCCGTCCATCCGGCGGGGCAGTCTGGCCAGGCCGATCCGCACCCGGTCCAGCCGCGGCGGCCCGGTCGCCACGCGTACCCCGTATCCGGTGATTCCGGCGGCGGCGAGGCCGGCCACGATGGCGGCGCTGCGGGCCAGCAGCAACCGGCGGCGCGGGTCGTGGTCGGTGCCGGCGTCCGCCGGGTCGGGCTGGCCGCGCCGCGCCGGGTGGTCCGGGTCGGTCGGGTCCGGCGCTTCGCCCGCTGCCGCGGCCGGCGGCCCGAGCGATCCGGGCGGCCCGAGCGGCCCGGGCGGCCCGAGCGCGGCCGGTGTAGCCGAGCCGGGCCCGGCGGGCCGCCCCGGACCGACCGCCGACGGCGCCCGCTGCGCCGGCGCGACCTGAGCCGACGCCTGGTCGCCCGCCTTCCGGCGGGCCGCGCGGCGCAGCGCCAGCCGGGCGAGAAGGGCGGGAAGTTCGAGCGCCAGCAGGACCAGCATGAGGTAGAACATCAGCGCCAGCCACAGGTAGCCCGGCCAGGCCAACCAGTACAGGCCGGCGTTGCTGCCGGCCACGGTGGCCGGGATCAGCAGGCAGAGCAGCACCGCGGCGGCTGCGCCGATCCACCGCAACCGCACCGACGTGGTGGTGTCGTGGACCAGGCGTAGCCAGAGGTACCCGTGGATCGACCCCGCCACCAGCAGGACGACCAGCAGAGCGAACACGACGGCCATCGTCGCTCAGCCGCCGGCGAACGGTGGCAGAACGTCGACGGTTGCCCCGGAGGGGATCGGGTTCCGGCGGTCGTGCCAGGCCAGGCCGTCGACCAGGAAGCTGGACACGGCCAGGACGGCGCCGAGCGTTTCGCCGTGCCGGTCGCGCAGCTCGGCCACCAGGTCGTCCAGGCAACCGACCGCCGGCAGGGCCTCCTCGGCGCGGCCGGCGGCCGCGCGGGCGCCGGCGAAGTAGCGCACGGTGATCGACACGCGGTCAGCCGCCGATCGCCGACATCGGCCGGACCGGCTGAAGGAAACTCGGGTCGTCGATGCCGTGGCCGGCCCGCTTGGCCAGCATCGCCGCCCGCCACCGGTCGGCCAACTCGGCGTCGTCGGCGCCGCCGCGCAGCGCGGCCCGCAGGTCCGACTCCTCGGTGGCGAAGAGGCAGTTGCGGACCTGCCCGTCCGCGGTGAGCCGGGTGCGGTCGCAGTCGCCGCAGAACGGCCGGGTGACGCTGCCGATCACCCCCACCCGGGCCGGCCGGCCGGCCGCGTCGACGTACCCGTCGACCAGCCAGGTTTCGGCCGGGGCGCCGCCCCGGTCGACGGGATCCGGCCGCAGCGTCACCGCGGCGCGCAGGGCGGTCAGGATCTCCCCGGCCGTCACCATGGTCCGCCGATCCCAACCGTGCTGCGCGTCCAGCGGCATCTGCTCGATGAACCGCAGCTGGTAGCCGTGCTGGAGGGCGAAGTGCAGCAGCCGCGGCGCCTCGTCCTCGTTCACCCCGCGCATCAGCACGGAGTTGATCTTCACGGGGCGCAGTCCGGCCCCGGTCGCCGCGGCGAGCCCGGCCAGCACGTCGGGCAGCCGGTTCCGCCGGGTCAGCGCCGTGTAGCGGTCCGGATCGACCGTGTCGAGCGAGACGTTCACCCGATCCAGGCCGGCCTCCCGCAGCGGCCGGGCCAGCCGGTCCAGACCGAGCCCGTTGGTGGTCAGCGACAGCGCCGGCCGGGGCCGCAGCTCGCCGGCCCGGCGCACGATCTCCACCAGGCCCGGCCGGATCAGCGGCTCGCCGCCGGTGAACCGCACCTCGGTCACGCCGAGACGCTGCACGGCGATCCGGACCAGCCGGAACACCTCGTCGTCGGTGAGCACGTCGGCCCGGGGCAGCCAGGGCAGGCCCTCGGCGGGCATGCAGTACGTGCAGCGCAGGTTGCACCGGTCGGTCAGCGACACCCGCAGATCGGTGGCGACCCGGCCGTAGCGGTCCACGAGCGGGCCGGCGCCGGGCGCGGCCGCGCGCGGCGGATCGGCGGCTGGACGGTCCGGGACGCTCACGGGTCGACCGTAGCGCGTCACACCGACAAAGCCGCGCGGGCGACCGCCAGCACCGACTCCCGGTAGGCCGCGCCGAACAGCGCGGTGTGCACCAGCATGAGGTGGAGCTGGTGCACCGGTACGCGGTGCCGCCAGCCGTCGGCCAGCGGCCACACCTCCTGGTAGGCGGCCAGCGTACGGTCCAGGAACGGGCTGCCGCCGAAGAGCGCGAGCTGGGCCAGGTCGGTCTCCCGGTGACCGCCGTGCGCGGCCGGGTCCACCAGGTACGCCCGGCCGTGCGCGGACCACAGCACGTTGCCCGGCCACAGGTCACCGTGCACCCGGGCGGGCGGCTCGGCACCGCCGTACCCGTCGAGCCGGCCGATCACCCGCTCCACGATGCCGGCGTCGCCGGCGCCGAGCGCGCCGTTCTCCACCGACCGGCGCAGGTACGGCGCCAGCCGGGTGCGCCCGAACCACTCCGCCCACGGCCCGTCCGACGGGGTGTTGTCCTGCGGCAACGCGCCGACGTACCCCGGCCAGTCCGCGCCGAAGGCCGGCGCGCCGGCCCGGTGCAGCGCGGCCAGGTCCCGGCCGAACCGCTCCGCGGCGGCGCCCGTGGCGGTCCCGGGCTCGACCCACTCCAAGGCGAGCATCCCGTCCAGCGACGCCAGCACCTCCGGTATCGGCACCGCCGCCGGTTCGGCCAGCCAACGCAGCCCCGCCGCCTCGGCCGCGAAGAAGCCCTCCGGTACGGGCGTGGCCGCCGACTCCGGCCAGGTCTTCGCGAAGATGGAGGTGCCGTCGTCCAGGGTGAGCCGGGACGCCGTACAGATGTCCCCGCCGGACACCGGTGTCTCGCGGATCCGCTGGTGGGTGAGGAAGGTGGGAAGCTGCCCCGGGTGCGCCCGCAGGTAGGCCAGATCCATCCGGGCACCGTATCGCCGCGGGCGGGGTATTGGTGACACACCGGGGGCCAACCGGCCGGGTGGCTGGCCGGCGGGCCGTCCCGGGGTAAGGATGAACCATGACCACCACCACTGTCCGGCCGTACCGTCCCGCCGATCATGGTGCAGGCCGCCGGCTCTGGTCCGAGCTGGTGGACCGGCGCCGGTCGCTCTATCCCGGTGGCAGCGGTCCGGATCCGGGTGACTTCGAGGAGTACCTGACCCGGCTGGACCTGTCCGGGGTGTGGGTCGCCGACCATCCGGATCACGGGGTGGTGGGCTTCGTCGGTCTGATCCTGGACGGCCGTGCCGGGCGGGTCGAGCCGGTCGTGGTGGCCGAGCCGCTGCGCGGCGCCGGAGTCGGCCGCGACCTGCTGGCGCACGTCGCCGACCAGGCACGCCGGCGGGGGATGCGCCGGCTCACGGTGACACCGGACGCCCGCAACGTCGACGCGTTGCGCTGCCTGCACGGCGCCGGGTACGACGTGCTCTCCGCCGTACAGCTCACCCTCGACCTGGCCGGGCGGCCGGCCGACGAGGCGGCCGAGCTGGATCTGCACGGGTTGCGGTTCCGGGTCTGACGGGCGGCCGGTTACGGGGTTGTCCGCGCGTCGTCCCGCGGTCGTCCGTGCGCCGGCCGGTGGACCGGGGGTCGACTTTCCGGACCACCGATTTCAGGATCGCTGACGGGCGGGAATCGCGCTGACCAGGGCGATTACCCAGCGTGGCTGTGGACAACGCGCGTGTCATCCACAGGCCGGCGCGCCGCCCGTCGCGCCGGGCCGGGGCGGTTCGGCACGCTGCCCGCATGCCATCCTGCGAACCTCCTCCGCTCATGGTCCGCTCGCCGGCGGACCTCATCGCCGCCGTCCCCTTCCTGCTCGGCTTCCACCCGTCGGAGAGCCTGGTGGTGGTCGCCCTGCGCGGCTCCCGGGTCGCCTTCGCGGCCCGGGTCGACCTGCCGCCAGCGCCGGGCCGCTCCGATCCGGTGGGTGGACCGCCGGCCGCCGGCGGCGCGGCCCCGGCGGACAACGCCGGTACGGGTGACGTCGAAGGCGCCGGCCCACCGGGCGGTCCCGTCGACCGGGCGGATCCGGCGGCCGGGTCCGCCGGCGCCGCCGGGCCGGCTCCGGCTCCCGACGCGCAGGGCACGGTGCGGGAGGTCATCAAGGTCGTCCGGCGGCAGAAGGTCGAGGCCGTCACGGTGCTCGGCTACGGGCCGGCCGAGCGGGTGACCCCGGTGATCGACGCGGTGCGGGACGCCGCGCGCCGGCACGAACTGCGGGTGCTCGACCTGCTCCGGGTCACCGGCGACCGCTACTGGTCCTACCTGTGCGGCAACCCGGCGTGCTGCCCGCCGGACGGCGTGCCGTTCGACGCGTACGCCAGCCCGGTGGCCGCGGCGGCGATCTTCGCCGGCCAGGTGGCCCTGCCGGACCGGCGGGCACTCGAACGGCAGTTGGCGCCGGCCGGCGGGGCCGAGCGGGTGGCGCTGCGCCGGGCCGCCACCCGCGCCAGCAAGCGGCTCAACACGCTGCTGGTGGACGCCGCCACCGCCGTGCTGACCGATCCGGCGCCCGACGCGCCGGTGGCGTCCCGGCGGACGCGGGTCGGCGACTCGCGGGCCGCGCGGGCCCGGGCGGTGCGTACGGCGCGGGCTCGCGCGCTGCGCTCGGCCGGAGCCCTGGCGCTGCGGTCCGCGCCCACCCGGTACCGGACGGGCGGGCGGCTCACCGACGACGAGGTGACCTGGCTCGGGGTGCTGCTCAGCCGAGCGCCGGTGCAGGAACAGGCGTGGCGGCGGGTCGACGCCGACCAGGTCGCGCTCTGGACGGACGTGCTGCGCCGGGTGCCGACCCGGCTCACCGGACCACCTGCGACGCTGCTGGCGTACGCGGCCTGGCAGGCCGGGCAGGGCGCCCTGGCCGTGATCGCCGTGGAACGGGCGCTGGCGGTGGATCCCGGCTCGCCGGCGGCACTGTTGATCGACGAGGCGCTGCGGGCCGGCGTACCGCCGTCGATGCCGGACACCGAGCCGGCGCCGGCCGATCCGACGGCCGCCGACCCCGCGCCCGCCGACCCGACCGGCCGGCGATGAGGCCGCGACGTCCCGTCAGTGGGCGATCCGCTCGGCGCCGGCGTAGACGTTCATGGTCTGACCCCGCAGGAAGCCGACAAGCGTCAGCCCGGCGGCGCCGGCAAGTTCGGCGGCGAGCGTGCTCGGCGCGGAAACGGCGGCCAGCACCGGGATCCCGGCCATCCACGCCTTCTGGGTCAGCTCGAAGCTGGCCCGACCCGAGACCAGCAGGACGTGCCCGGTCAGCGGCAGCCGGTCCTGCCGGGCCGCCCAGCCGATCAGCTTGTCCACCGCGTTGTGCCGGCCGACATCCTCGCGGACCGCCACCGGATCACCGTCGGCGGTGAACAGCCCGGCGGCGTGCAGCCCGCCGGTGCGCTCGAAGGTGCGCTGGGCCGAACGGAGCCGGTCCGGCAGCGTCACCAGTGTCGCCGCCGCCACCGTGACCGGGTCGCCGGCGACCTCGTACGGGGAGCGGGTCCGCACCGCGTCGATGCTCGCCTTGCCGCAGACCCCGCACGAACTCGTGGTGTAGAACGCCCGGTCCATTCCGGTCGACGGCTCCGGGACGCCGGGTGCGAGCACCACGTCCACCACGTTGTACGTGTTCGGGGCGTTGTCCCCGGCGCAGAGCTGGGCGGTGGCCACGTCCCGCGCCGACCGGATCAGACCCTCGGTCAGCAGGAACCCGATCGCCAGATCCAGCTCGTCGCCGGGCGTCCGCATGGTCACCGCCAGCGGGCGGCGCCGGCCGGGACCGGCGGGACCGACCCGGATCTCCAGCGGTTCCTCCCCGGCGAGCGAGTCCGGCCGGCGTACCGCGATCGGGGCGTCCCGGTCCGGCGCCGACAGGTCGATCCGCACGATGCTGCGGCGGTCACTGGCGCGTCCCATGGGGCCATCCTGCCCCGCTGCCCGGCGGACCGCCCGCTCCGCGGGAACGCGGCCTGCCCGGCCTGCCCGGCCTGCGCGGCCCGATGCGGGGGCGGGTCGTGCCCGGGCACCGGGCACCGGCCGGGATCGCGCACATCTTCCGCGCCCGTGCCCGACGCTTGATCAACGGGGCAGGGAGGCGGATGGGGTCGGATGGCGAGACGGTAAGCCCGGCCAGCGGGATGCCAGCGGGGTGGCCAGCGCAACGGCTTCGGCCGCTACGGTGACCGGCATGGGCGGATACGCGGCGGTGATCCTGGCCGGCGGCTCCGGTCGGCGGTTGCGCGGGGCGGGCAAGCCCGCCGTGCCGGTCGCCGGTCGGGGCATGCGGGACCGGGTGCTGGCCGCCGTGGCGGACGCGGCACCGCGGATCGTGGTGGGCCCGTCCACCGACCTGCCGGCCGGCGTACTGGTCACCCGCGAGGACCCGCCCGGCGGCGGTCCGGTCGCGGCGCTCGCAGCCGGGTTGGCGCTGCCCGAGCTGGCCGCCGTCCGCGAGGTGGCCGTGCTCGCGGCGGACCTCCCGCTGCTCACCCCCGAGGCCGTGGCCCTGCTCCGGCGCGAGCTGCGGTCCGCCGGCGGACCGGCCTCCGGTCACGCGGACGGTGCCGGTCACGCGGACGGTGCCGGTTACGCGGACGGTGCCGGTCACGCCGGGGGCGCCGGTCACGCCGACGGTGCCTGCTACCTGGACGGCGCCGGTCGCCGGCAGTCGCTGTGCGGGATGTGGTGGACCGCGTCGCTGCGCAGGGCGCTCGACAGCCTGGCCCGCAGCCGCGGTGGCTCGCTGGCGGGTGCGTCCGTGCGCGCACTGTTCGACGGGCTCGCCGTGCGGGAGGTGACCGGGCCGACCGACGGTCCGCCGCCGTGGTTCGACTGCGACACTGAGGCGGATGTCCGGCGCGCCGAGGAGTGGCTCGATGACGACCATGGATGAGTGGGTGGCGGCGGCCGGCGGCGAGTTGGGGCTGTCGACCACGCAGGTACGCCCGCAGCTCGTCCTCGACCTGGCCCGGGACGTTGCGCACAATGTGCTGCGGCCGGGCGCGCCGGTCACCGCGTACCTGTTGGGCCTGGCCGTGGGGCGCGGGGCCGATCCGGACGAGGCGGCCGAGCGGCTCAGCCGGCTGGCCCGGGGCTGGCCGGACCGCGACCCTGGTCCCGGCTGAGCGGACGCCGGCATCGGTGGCGCCGATGGCGGAGCGGCTGTCGGCTTGGAGTCCGGCACGTCACCCCCGGCGGCGCCATCGCCTAGGGTGTGCCAGACGGACGGAGGCGATCATGACAGCAGACCATCCCTCACCGGCCGGCGGCGGGATGACCGGGTCGGATGCGGCCGGGGCGCCGGATTCGATCCTGCTCGACGAGCCCACCACCGCCGACCTGCGGGCGAAGGTGACCGATGCGTGGCAGGAATTCGCCCGAGCGCTCGCCGGTGCGCTGCGAGCGGTGCCCGCGGGCACCCAGCTCGAACTCACGCTGGACCCCACGGCGTCCGGAACGGGTCACGCCGTCTACTCGGTGGCCCTGGAACTGGGCGAGCAGGACCGCATCGTCGGGCGGGCGGTCGGCAACACCATGCTGCCCGAGGGCTACCGGCTCAACCGGGCGGCCGTGGCGGACATGGTGGCGCTCGGCTGGTCCCCGCCCGGGGTGGTGGCGGGATCGGGCGATCATTTCGGGCTGACCAGCAGCCGGGGAGAGGCCAACCGGGTTTCCACGATCGTGGCGCGGACCCTCCGCGACGTGTATGGAGCGCCGCATCCGGCCTTCCTCGTCTACCTGGTCCGGGACAGCGACGACGAACCGATCCCGGTCGAACCGCTCGGCCCGGCCCGGTCGGAGATCGCCGTGGACCGGCAGGACGATCAGGAACTGGCCACGGCGCTCGCCGCGGCGGAGGCGGAGTCCGGCGAAGAGGAGGTCCTCGGCCTCGACGAGCGGGTCCGCACGGTGATCTCCACGATGCTGCGCTCGAACCCGGAACAGCTCCAGCTCGACTCGGACGGTGACATCAGCATCCGGGCCGGCTCCGCGATGGTGTTCGTCCGGGTTCGCGACAACCCGCCGTTGGTGGACGTGTTCTCCCCGGTGCTGACCGAGGTCGAACCGACCGAACGGCTCTACGTGAAGTTGTCGGAGCTGACCAACCGGATGCCGATCGGCCGGCTGTACTGCACCAACGACACCGTCTGGGCCTCGATCCCGGTGTTCGGGCGCAACTTCCAGCCCACCCACCTGATGCTCGCCGTCCAGGTGATGACGGGGCTGGCCGACGAACTGGACGACCGGCTGCTCGGCGAGTTCGGCGGCAAGCGGTTCTTCGGTGAGGGGGACAAGCCCCAGGAACGCGAGGGCGGCCACCGGACCGGGATGTACCTCTAGGCCGCGGGACACGGCCCAAGGCCCAGTTCGGGCGTGTCCCGCGGATCCACCCCCGAGATCCACGGGACACGCCCTGACCCGGATCCGCATCAAGGAGTGGGATCGGGTCTGCCTGGTTCGGCGTCCCCCGGTACGCGCTCCGGACGGGTCGCCGTTCCCCCAGCTCAGCTCTGCCAGGTCCCGAGAACCTCCCGGAGGTAGTCCAACAGCTTGGTGAGCTGGGCGTCGCTGATCGGGAGCTTGTCGACCGAGGTCCACTCCACGCTCACCCCGTCGGACGAGCCGTCGGCTTCGAGGGCATGCGTCTGGACGAACATCGCGGTGGCGTGCTCGCGCCGGATGAAGGCGCGGGTGGAGTAGGTGAACGGGTCGCCGTACACCTTCAGACCCTGTTCCATGAAGGTGTCGAGGTTGCCCACCCGGTCGAAGTAGACGCCGACCTGCTCGCCCAGGCCGTAGCGGTCCTTTGGACCTTCCAGGCTGCACTTGATCCAGTGGAGGCCGTTCGGAGAGCCGGCCTTCTCCACGGTGAGGCTGTCGTAGCCGACCAGCCCGGCGAGCTTGGCGAGGTCCAGCCGGTCGCAGAATGCCTGCGGGTCGGGCACGTCGGCGCTGCTGGCTCCACGGTCGGCGGATGCGGAATCGTCCGCGCCCGAAGGGCTGGCCGCCGCGGCGGCCGACGGCTCGGTCCGGTCGGCGGCCGGGACGGTGTCCGATCCGGCGTCGATGGCTTCCTCCCCGCCGCCACAGCCGGCGAGGACAACCCCCAGGCCGAGCGCCGCGGCGACCAGGCCGATATTGCGGACCGTTCGGGTGGGAATCGTCATCGCGTGCAGTGCTCCGAGTAGTAGTTGACGAGGTTCTGCGCGGCGGCCACGTAGTCGCTGCTGGTGATGAACGTCGTGAGGTCCCGTCCGACCCGCTGCAGCGCGGCGAGATCGTCGGCCTTCAGACCCGAGATCGCATTCGCGTCGCCGCTGAGGAACGCGCCGATGTCCTCGTCATCGAGGCCGGAGTCGTCCAGTGCGTCACGAATTGAGGCCAGTCCGTCGCGGACAACCGTCGCGTCCTCGGCAATCTCCGGGGGCGAGTGAGCTGCCAAATTGTCGTATGCCGCGATGGCGGAGTCGATTTCCCCCTTTTTGAGGTCATCGATCGCATCGCCGTTGAATGCCGCAACCGCGAGGGTGCAGACGTCATCTCCCGATTCGGCCGCGGCGTTGGAGCCGCCGGCGGCGGAGTTCTCGATGGGGTTCGCGGCAGTCGTCCGGGCGGGCGGAGCCGCGGCGGGATCCGCCGACCCGCCGCTACAGCCCGCCAGGAGAACGACCGCGAAGAGCACGGTGGTCGCACGCAACATGATCGTCAACATAGGCCGGTCGGCGACCCCGATCCCATGGGTCATTCGACCCAGGGGGTGCCGCGGAAACCGCCACGGTAAACGCCAGGAAGATCAAATTCCTGCGGGCCCCTTTGTCGGTTCCTTGAGATTCGGTGTCTACCGTCACCCGCGATGGCGACCTATGACGAAGCGCTCCTGCGCACTCTGAAACGGATCAGTTCCGTACGGACGCTCGACGCCTTCGGCGAGACCGTGACGCGCGAGCTCTACGACCTGATGCCGTGCGTCAGTACCTCGTACAACGAGCTCAACCCGACGGCTCCGAAGGCAGTCGCATTTATCTATCCGGACCCGACGCCCGAGTGGTGGGCGGAGTTCAAGCCGCCGTTCGAGAAGCACATGACCGACCATCCGGTGCTGCGCGCCTTCGCCGAGTGGGGCGAGGGGCCACCGACGACGTGGGATGACGTGGACCCCGCGGGCGCGTTCACCGACACACCGCTGTACCGCACCTTCTACGAGCCGCTCGGCATCAGGAGCCAGATCGCGTTCGAGGTCCCGGCGCCGCTCGGCGTTGTCGTGGGAGTGTCGGTCAACCGGGACGGCTCGCCCTTCACGGGCGAGGAACGCGCGCTCGTCACCGAGCTGCGGGAGCACCTGATCCATCTCCACCGGCTCGTCACCCTCGCCGATCGAGCGCGGCTGAGCATCGAGGTTCTCGGCCTGACGCCGCGCCAGGCCGAGGTCGCCATGCTGCTGCACGAGGGACTGACCAACAGTCAGATCGCGCGGCGCATCGGCGTCGGCGAGAGCACCGTACGCAAGCACCTGGACGTCATCTTCCGCACGCTCGGCGTGCGGTCCCGGGCCGCTGCGGTGACGGCGCTGCTGACCGTCGCGCCATGAACGTGACCCGGGCACCGCCGGGCCCGGCCACCCGCCGAGCAAGGTCGTACACATGTGCTATCCACAGGCTGTGGACAGCACATGTGTACGACCGATCCGCCTGGTCAGCCCGGTGCGGCCACCACCGTCGGTGACTCGACCAGCCGGGACAGCACGATCATGCTGCGCGTCGAGGTGATGAAGGGCTCGGCCCGCAGCCGTTCGAGGGCCTGTTCGAGGTGGGCGATGTCGGCCGCGCGCAGGTGCACGATGGCGTCCGCCTCACCCGACACCGTGTAGGCACCGACGACCTCGGGGTGCCGGCGGGTCGCGGTGGCGATCTGCGCCGGTGTCGTCCGGCCGGTGCAGAACAGCTCGATGAACGCCTCCGTCGTCCAGCCGACCGAGGCCGGGTCGACGACGGCGGTGAATCCCTTGATGACCCCGGCCGCCCGCAGCCGGTCCACCCGGCGCTTCACCGCGGGAGCCGAGAGGGAGACCCGGCCGCCGATCTCCGCGTACGAGGCGCGGGCGTCAGCCACGAGAGATGCAATGATCCGCTGGTCCACGGCGTCGATGTGCAACGTTCCGTCTCTTTCAAGCAATGGTTGTGGCTGTCATCGTCGCTTTACCGTACTTACTCTTGGTGTCCGTGAACCAGCAGCGCGCACCGCGAAAGCGGACATATCTGATGTGCCCGCCCGAACATTTCGCGGTGGAGTACGCCATCAACCCGTGGATGCACACCGACGAGCCGGTGGACACCGCCCTCGCGGTGAAGCAGTGGGAGGCACTGCGCGAGACGCTGGTGCGGCTCGGTCACACCGTGCACGTGCTGACGCCCGAGCCCGGCCTGCCGGACATGGTCTTCGCCGCGAACGGCGCGCTGGTGGTGGACGGCACCGCGTACGGCGCGCGGTTCAAGCACGAGCAGCGCGCCGCCGAGGCCGGCCGGCACCGGGCGTTCTACGAGGCCCAGGGCTGGCGCTTCGTCGCGCCGAGCCGGACCAACGAGGGCGAGGGCGACTTCGCCTACCTGCCCCGGGCGTACGGCGGGATCATCCTGGCCGGGTACGGGTTCCGCACCGAGCCGGTCGCGCACGCCGAGGCGCAGGAGATGCTCAACCACCCGGTCGTGTCGCTGCGGCTGGTGGACCCGCGCTTCTATCACCTGGACACGGCGCTGGCCGCGCTCGACGACGAACGGGTGACCTACTTCCCGGGCGCCTTCTCGGCGGCGTCGCAGAAGGTGCTCGCGCAGCTCTTTCCGGACGCCGTGCTGGCCGACGAGGTCGACGCGTTCGCCTTCGGGCTGAACCTGGTCAGCGACGGCCGGAACGTCGTGCTGAACAGCGAGGCGACGGGAATGGCCGCCAAGATCGCCACAGCCGGGTACGAGGCGGTGCCGGTGGACCTTTCCGAGCTGAAGAAGGGCGGCGGCAGCGTCAAGTGCTGCGTGGCCGAGCTGCGGCACTGAGCCCACCGCGCGCCCGGCCACCGCGCGCCCGGCCACCGCGGCCCGCAGCCGCAGCCGCAGCCGCAGCCGCGGCCGGCCGGCCGTCGCCGGCCGTGCGACCCGGCCGGGGCCGTGCGGTCAGCCCAGCGTGCCGAGCTCGTCGACCAGGACGTTCGACAGGGTCTGCCCGTCGCTCTGCACCCGACGCAGGTACCAGGTCTGCTGCGGCGTGCGCGTCTGGTTGAACTGCCAGAACCCGCGCGGGCTGTCGATCCGGCCGACCCGGCCAAGGGCGAGGTTGAGCGCCTGCGGCGTCAGCGGACCCTCGGTCAGCCGGATCGCCTTGTCCAGCACCTGCGCGGCGTCGTACGAGGCCATCGCGTACGTCGTCGGCGGGGTCTCGTGCGCCTTCCGGTAGCCGGAGGCGAAGGTCCGGTTGGCCGCGTTGTTGAGGTCCGGCGAGTAGTTGAGCGCCGTCGTGATGCCGGTGGCCTCCTGCGGCTTCAGCTCGCCGAGCACGTTGCCCTCGGTGACGAAGCCGGATCCGTACACGTCGCCGCGGTAGCCGGAGGCGCGCAACTGCTTGATGAAGCGGACGGCGGCCGTGCCGGCGAAGAAGCAGAACAGCGCCTCGGGATCGTGCGACATCAGCGTGTCGAGGTTGGCCGAGAAGGCGTCCGAAGAGGGGTTGGTGGAGTCGGTGGTCCAGATCGGCTGACTCACCAGCCGGGGGTCGGATGCCCCGAAGCTCTTCCGGAAGCCCTCGACCGCGTCCGTGCCGGCCAGGTTCTGCGGCGAGATCGTGACGACCCTGCCCTGCCTGGAGACGCGGCTCGCCACGAACGGGCCCAACGCCTCGCCCGGCTCGTCGTTGACGAACGAGGTGCGCCAGATGTAGACGACGCTCTGCAGATCCTTCGGCGACCCGTTCGAGCCGAGCAGCGGCACCTTGGCCCGCTCGACGGTGTCCCGGACCGCCACCATGGTCGAGGAGCTGACCACGCCGGTCAACGCGAGCACGTCCTGCTTGATCAAGCCCTCGATGGCGGCCTTGCCGGCCTCAGGCGTGTCGCCCTCGTCGGCGGTGAGCAACTCGACCGGATGCCCGCCCAGCCGGTTGTTGTTCAGGTCGAGATACAGCTTGAAGCCGGCGCGGATCTCGTCCCCGATGTCGCGGTATCCGCCGGCCTCGGGCGCGACCAACCCGATCCGCACCGGGGTGGCGTCGGCCGTCGGCGCGGTCTCGGCATCGTCGTTGGCGCCGCAGGCGGCAACCAGTCCGCCACCGCTCAGCGCGGCCAGCAGCTTGAGCGCTTGCCTGCGGTCGAGTTGTGACACGATGCCTCCCACGGATGCCGGGCCGGCGCGGCCCATCTGGGCGTTCTACCCGCTCCGCAGAGTGGCGTCAATGCCACGATCACCAGCGTGCGCCCTCCGGAGGGCGCCGAGGACCTGTGGCCACGCGGGGGAAAGCGGATCGATCAACCCGAAGTGTTCGGAATCCGGAAGTGCGATCAGAGTCACCCGATCGCCGGCCACTCGCGCCCGGGCCGCGTACCCGCGACTCAACTCGATCGGCACCTGACGATCCCGTTCACCATGCACGATGACCGCGGGTACGCCGATCGGCACCCGGCGCACCGGGTCGGCCGCGGCGTACCGGTCGGGCGCCTCGTCCGGTCCGGCGCCGAGCAGGGCGGCCACCGCGCCACCGTCCAGGTCCAGCCGGTAAGCCGCGCCGAGGTCGGCCACCGGCGCCAGCGCCAGCACCCCGCCGACCCGGGCGGCCGTACCCGCGCACCAGAGCGCGAGGTGCCCACCGGCGGAGTGGCCGAGCAGGACCGGGTCGCCCGGCGGCGCCAGGCCGGTCCGTTCGGCCAGCAGCCGAGGCAGCGCCGCCACCCCGGCCGCGACGTCGTCCCCGGTCGCCGGCCAACCTCCGGCGCCGCCCGGACCGGTACGCCGGTACTCCAGCTGCGCCACCGGGTAGCCCAGGCCGGCGAGCGCGCTCGACAGCGGGCCGGTGTGTCGGCGGTCGTACTCCTGCCGCCAGAACCCGCCGTGCACCACGACCACCAGCGGGTACGTCGGGTCGGGCCGGGCGGGCAGCCGCAGGTCGGCCACCTGGTCGGGGTGCGGGCCGTACCGGACGGTGGCATCCGGCGGCGGGGCTGGCCGGACGAGCACCTCGCGCGGGTCCGCGGTCATGGCCGCGAGGCTACCCGGGGGTTGGCCCGCCGGGTCCCCGACGAGCAGCGCCGGGCCCACCTGCGCGAAGATGAACGGCATGAGCGATGGATCGGGTAACCCGGAAGATCAGGACGAGAACCGCGAGACTGGCCGCCCCGGCACGGTCGTGGTCGTCGGTCCGGACGGCCGGCCGGTCGGCACGGTGCAGACCGACGCCGACGCCTCGGGGGAGGACCCGTCCCGCCTGGTCGAGCAGCCGGCCAAGGTCATGCGGATCGGAAGCATGATCAAGCAGCTGCTGGAGGAGGTGAAGGCCGCACCGCTGGACGAGGCGAGCCGACAGCGCCTCCGCGAGATCCACCAGCGTTCGATCGTCGAGCTGGAGGACGGCCTCGCGCCCGAGCTGCGCGACGAGCTGACCCGGCTCTCCCTGCCCTTCGGCGAGAACGGCGCGCCCAGCGAAAGCGAGCTGCGCATCGCGCAGGCACAGCTCGTGGGCTGGTTGGAGGGGCTGTTCCACGGCATCCAGGCGGCCCTCGTGGCGCAGCAGATGGCCGCCCGGGTCCAGCTGGAGCAGATGCGTTCCGGCGGCCGGCAGGCGCTGCCGTCGGGTCCCGCCGGGCTGATGCCGGGCATGCCGGGCGCCCCGGCGCCGAACGAGGGCCACAGCACCGGCCAGTACCTCTGAGCCGCCCGGGGCGCTGACCGCCCGGACGGGGTCAGCGCTCGAACAGGGCGTCCAGGTACGCCGCCACCCCGTCCTCGTCGTTGGAGGCGGTGCGTTCGTCGGCGATCTCCAGCACGCTCGGGTGCGCGTTGGCCACGGCCACCGACCGGCCGGCCCAGGTCAGCAACGGGATGTCGTTGGGCATGTCGCCGAACGCGAGCACGGCGGAGCTGTCCACCCCGTACCGGGAGCAGAGCCAGGCCAGGCCGGCGGCCTTGGTGACGCCCGCCGCGGAGATCTCCACCAGACCCGAGTACGACGAGTGGGTGGCCTCGGCCAGCCCGGCGACCGCACCGGCCACCAGCTTGACGAACACGTCCGAATCGCGCTCGGTGGAGCGGACCAGCAGCTTCGACGCGGGCGCGGCGAACAGGTCGGCGGGGGAGTCGAACGGGCGTACCGACGGGTGGTCGTCCTCCTCGGCCCGGACCGGCCAGCCGGGATCGTGCCGCATGCTGCGGCCGTCCTCCACCTCGACCGCGAAGACCGCCCCGGGCACCTCGGCGCGCAACCGCCGGGCCACCTCGGCCAGCAGTTGCGGGGTGAGCGGATCGGTCCGCAGCACGGCGTCGGCGACCGGGTCGTACACCACGGCGCCGTTGGCGCAGACGCTCGGGATCGGGGCGGCCAACTGGTCGTAGACCACGGCCAGCCAGCGCACCGGGCGGCCGGTGACCAGGACGACGTGGGTTCCCGCGTCGACCAGCCGGGCCAGCGTGTCGGCGGTCCGGCGGGTCAGCGTGCGGTCGCGGTGGATGAGCGTGCCGTCGATGTCGGTGGCGACGAGCCGGGGCAGGCGTCCCATCATCGGGAGAGTAGTCGATCGAGGTAAACCGCCACCCCGTCGTCGTCGTTGCGCAGGGTCACGTCGTCGGCGATCGAGCGGACCGCCGGGTGCGCGTTCGAGACGGCCACCCGGGCCCAACCGGCCCAGTCGAACATCGGCAGGTCGTTCGGCATGTCGCCGAAGACGAGCACCTCGGCCGGATCGACGCCCAGGCTCTGCGCGACCACGCTCAACCCGGTGGCCTTGTCCACCCCGGGCGGGCAGATCTCGATGAATCCGAGCCCGGCCTGGGTGAGGCTGGCGCTGGTCGGCGGGATGATCTCCCGCGCCGTGGCCAGCAGCACGTCGACGTCGTGGTTCGCGGTCCGGACGAAGGCCTTGATCACATCGGTGCCCAGACACTCGTGCCGGCTGCGCGCCTCGAACGCGTCCTGGTAGGGCCAGCTCGGGTCGTGGTCGCCCCACAGCGGTGCGCCGGGCAGGTCGGAGGCCTCCACCATCACCGTGAGCGGACCCACGGCGTCCTCCAGCAGGGCGAGCAGTTCGGCCAGCACCGGGCCGGCCAGCCGCTCGTCCAGCAGCACCAGCGGGCCGGCGGGCTCGGTCTGGTCGACCACCCGGCCGCCGCCGGCCATCACCAGGAAGTCGGCGGCCCGGATGTCGTTTCGGGTCAGCTCGGTCAGCCGCGGCCCGCGCCCGGTCGCGCCCACGATCGGGATCCCGGCGGCGCGTACCCGGTCCAGGGTCTGATGGGTGAAGTCCGACACGGTGTTGTCGCTGCGCACCAGCGTGCCATCGAGGTCCGTCGCGATCAGCTTGGGCAGTCCGGGCCGGGGCATGGCTTCCTCCTTCACCACCCCGTCCACCGGGACGTCGCTACGCTGCGTGTAACCGGTGCGACGGGGCAGCAACCGTACCTCGCGCCGGATGGCTCGGCCATGACTTCCGGGCGAAGAGGTGGGCAACCCGCGTGGTCAACGGGGTTCGAGCAGGTCTCGGCCGCCCAGGTAGGGCTGGAGCGCCTTGGGCACCCGTACCGATCCGTCCGCTTGCTGGTGGTTTTCCAGGATCGGCACCAGCCACCGGGTGGTGGCGAGGGTCCCGTTGAGGGTCGCGGCCGTCTGCGGCCGGCCCTGCGCGTCCCGGTACCTGATGTTCAGCCGCCTGGCCTGGAAGGTGGTGCAGTTCGAGGTGGAGGTGACCTCCCGGTAGCGCCCCTGCGACGGCACCCAGCCCTCGCAGTCGTACTTCCGGGCCGCGCTGCTGCCGAGGTCGCCGGCCGCCACGTCGATCACCCGGTACGGGATCTCGACCTTGGCCAGCAGCTCCTCCTCCCAGGCCAGCAGCCGGAGGTGTTCCTCGTGCGCCACCTCCGGGCGGCAGTACGAGAACATCTCGATCTTGTCGAACTGGTGCACCCGGATGATGCCCCGGGTGTCCCTGCCGTACGAACCGGCCTCGCGGCGGTAGCAGGACGACGAACCGGCGTAGCGCACCGGCTCGGCCAGGTCGAGGATCTCCCCGGCGTGGTATCCGGCCAGTGGCACCTCGCTGGTGCCCACCAGGTAGAGGTCGTCGGCCTCCAGCCGGTAGACCTCGGCGGCGTGCGCCCCGAGGAAGCCGGTGCCCTCCATCGCCTCGGGCTTAACCAGCGACGGCGTGATCATCGGGGTCAGGCCGTGCTCGACGGCCTGCGCCATGGCCAGCTGGAACAGGCCGAACTGGAGCAGCGCGCCCACTCCGGTGAGGAAGTAGAACCGGCTGCCGGAGACCTTCGCCCCGCGCTCGACGTCGATGGCGCCGAGCAGCTCGCCCAGCTCCAGGTGGTCCCGAGGGTGCTCGATCGCCGGCCGGTCGCCGACCTCGCGGAGCACCACGAAGTCGTCCTCGCCGCCGGGCCGCACGCCCTGCTCGACGACGTTCGGGATGGCGAGCTGGGCGCCGCGCAGCTCCTGTTCGGCCTCGCCGACCGCCGCCTCCGCGGCCTTGACCTCGGCAGACAGCTCACGGGTGCGGGCCAGCAACCCGGCCTTCTCCGCGCCGGTGGCCCCGGGTACCCGCTTGCCGAGCTGCTTCTGTTCCGCGCGCAGCGCCTCGAACCGGCCGATCCCGGCCCGCCGCCGCTCGTCGGCACGCAGCAGGTCGTCCACCCGGGACTCGGGTTCACCCCGCAACCGTTGGCTGGCGCGTACGGCGTCCGGGTCCTCGCGGAGCAGGCGGAGGTCAATCACGGAAGACCAGCCTACCGGTGGCAATGGAACCGGTTCATCCCGATATCTCATCGGGGTCGGCGCCGCGGCGTTGCCGGCGGACGACCGACGGCCGGCTCTGCGGCCCATCCAGCGTGTTGGCGCGGCGCGGATCGACCGGCGGGGCGGCGGTCACCGTGAGATCCATCGGCTCGGGCGGACCCTCGCGGACCGGATCCCGCCCGCTCCGCGGTGCCGGCGCCCCGGCCGTCCGCGGCGAGCCGCTCCCCGGCGTCCATGCCGGCCCGGCGTCCTCGGCCGGGGTCGCGACCGTGCCGGCCGGCGGCTCCGGATCGGCCGGATCCCGGTCGGCCCACTCCGGGCCGGCGATGGCTCCCGGCGCGGTTCCCGGTGCGGTCTCCGGCGCGGCCCGGTCACCGGCGGCGGCCAGTAGCAGCGCCAGGCCGAGCAGCAGCACCGCGAGGACGGCGGCGTACAGCCCGCGGCCGTAGCCGACCTGGAAACCCTCCGGCGGGGTCAGGTAGAAGACCCGGGTGCCGACATCGTCGAGCGAGTTGGCGGCGCTGGCCAGCAGCCCGAGCAGCGCGACGGCGAGACCCAGCCCGGCCACCCGGGCGTCGTGCCGGACCCGCGGGGAGCCGGCCAGAACCAGGGCCACGCAGGCCACCAGGGCGAACGTCCCGAGCAGGTACGCGGTACCGACGCCGCCCACCTCGGCGACCCCGGCCGGTACGCGCGCCGTGGCGCTGCCGTCCGCGCCCGCCCCGGGCACCAGCATGATGGTCCATTCGCCGAACATCGACCCCAGCGCGGCCACCGCGCCGAGTCCCGCCGCGGCGGGTGCGTACCGGCGACCCCGGCGACGCAGGCCGGCAAGCCGGCGGAACTCCTCGACCATCGCCGTCCTTTCGAGCGCAGGGAGGAAACCCGACAACCGTTCCTGTGTATAGCAAGGCGGTCCCGGTCGGCCAGGCCGCCGCGCCCCCGGTCCGTGGATTCCGTCCCCACCATCGTCGCCGGAATCACCGCTGAGCGCATCGCCCCGGACGCGCCGGTGCGTTAGCGTCGGAAGATGCCAATCAGAACCGCCGCCGCGCAGTGGCAGGGAAATCTGACCGAGGGTGCCGGCACGATCAAGACCGGCAAGGGCGGCTTGCAGGGGGCGTACTCCTTCAAGTCCCGCTTCGAGGAGGGTGCGGGGACCAACCCCGAGGAGCTGATCGGCGCCGCACACGCCGGCTGCTACTCGATGGCCCTCGCCAAGGCGCTCTCCGACGCGGGTCACGTGCCGACGTCGGTCGACACCGAGGCCCGGGTACACCTGGACAAGACGGACGCCGGCATGACGGTCACCCGGATCGAACTCGTGACCGGGGTGGTCGCGGCGGGGCTGGACGCCGACGAGTTCAGCAAGATCGCCGAGGCCGCCAAGGAGAACTGCCCGATCTCCCGCCTGCTCTCGCCGGGTGCGCAGATCAGCCTGGATGCCCGACTCAACTCCTGAGATCCTGATCACACGCTGGGCCCGTCCGGCCCACCGATCGGGGGCAGACGGTCGTCGCTGAAGGGCGATCGGGCCGCCTGCCCCGATCGGCACACCGCCGCCGGTCGGCCGCGGGTGGCCCCGGGTGGCCGGGCCGGCGGCACAATGGGTGCCGTGCCGGTGGAGATGGATCGAGAGCGCTTCGAGGAACTGGTCGGCGAGGCCCTCGACGAGGTGCCTGAGGAACTCCTCGGGCTCATGAGCAACGTCGTCATCCTGGTCGAGGACGAGTCGCCACCCGGCGAGCCCGAACTCCTCGGCCTGTACGAGGGCCACGCCCTCACCCAGCGCGGCTGGGACTACGCCGGCGTGCTGCCCGACCGGATCCTCATCTACCGCGGACCCATCCTGCGCCTCTGCGAGGACGAGGACGAGGTGGTCGAAGAGGTGGCCGTGACCGTGGTGCACGAGATTGCCCATCACTTTGGTATCGACGACGAACGGCTGCACGATCTCGGCTGGGCGTGAGGCGGTGCTCGCGGCCGATCGTGTTCAGCCGTTTCGGCTAGCCAGAGAGCGGGTGGTAGGAGGGCTGGAAACTGCGCGCTTCACCGATGGCCCGCAGGTGGTAGGCGTGGGGCGTGTCCTGCCAGTGCTCGAATACGTGAGGTAGTCCAGCGGTTACGGTCCCGGTCAGTAGTGCGAGGAACATCTGCCCACGAGCCTTGATGGGCGGCACTCCGATCCAGTGGAGGCCGTGCATGATGAGGGCCGCCCGTTCCTCAGGGTCTTCGAGCTGGCGAGAATCGAGGGTGATGATCGCGTCGAACTCGGACTGACCGAGGTAAGCGAACAGGTCGCGGTCATCCATCCCGAGGGCGTTCGACTGTTGGGCGTTGCGGAACCTGTGACCCTGGAAGATCTCGTGAGAGGCTGCCCGAGTTTAGGCGGCAGGTTCTCGTCGATAAAGAGTTTCAGGGAGCCGGTCACGATGCTTCGCGGACCGCCCGCACTCGTGCATCGAACCGGACCGCCGACGACGCTGCCTCGGGAGTGACGTCGGGGTAGTAGTTCGCGACCTCGTCCGGTGTGACCGTCTCGCCATCGACAAGGTTCGCAATCGTGTCGTATGGGACCCGTGTTCCCTCTATGGTCGGCCAACCGCCGAGACGCTGAGGACGAACTTGCAGGTGGGCGGCAGGCCGGTAGAAGTCGACCACCTCCTCGTTGCGGAAGTTCGTGAACGGCCGCGCAACGTCGTCGAAACTCATCACGGTGGGTTGCCCGGGGCGGACCACCAGGTCAAGACCATGGCCGTCGGTGTTCTCGACCCAGATCGTCTCACCGTCAGTGCAGAACCGGTACGCGGACCGGTGCTCAGTCAGGTCGTAGACGTCGAGGTTCGCGACCGCACGCGAGATGCGTTGCAAGGACGTCTGTGCGCGAAGCGCGACGATTGCTCGCAGCCAGACAAGATCACGGAACGAGTACAGCGGCGGGTTCTTCGGGTTGATCTCGGGGACGACCAAGCCCTTGTCCGCCCAGGTGCGCAACTGATTGAGCGTCGCGCCCGTGAGTACGGACGCAAGCGGTGGCTTGAAAGTCACTGCGCCCCCCTCCTGTGCCATCAGTATTCCACGGAAGCATCGTTGATCGGCTCTATGCGAAACCCGCCAGTTGCGGCGCCCCAGCCCGGCCGGCGTCGCTGTCGGACGGGTCGTCGAACGACGAGGTGGGGCTATCGACGACGAACGGCTGCACGATCTCGGCTGGGCGTGAGGCGGGTTCGGCAAAACGGTCGTTTCTCGCGGTTGACCGGAGTACCTAGCCTGAGCCGTGTCCGACCGCCCGGGCTGTCGATGCCCGGCGGCGGGCATCGGCGGTACCCGCTCGACCAGGAGGAACGTGAGATGCGCAGCGCGCTGTTCGCCGCAGAGAATCTGGAAAAGGAATCCGACCAGCCCGGCATGCGGCTGCAGAACTCCAAGCTGCTCAAGATCGAGCTCAACGGCGAGGCGATGGCCCGGGTCGGCTCGATGGTCGCCTACCAGGGGCAGGTGCAGTTCCATGCGCTCGGCTCCGGCGGGATCGGCAAGTTCCTCAAGCAGAAGCTGACCGGCGAGGGCGTGCCGCTGATGAAGCTCACCGGCCGCGGTGACGTCTTCCTGGCCAACCTCGCCGCCGACGTACACATCATCGACCTGGAGCCGGGCGACGCACTGTCCATCAACGGCTCCAGCGTGCTCGCCTTCGACCCGAGCCTCAACTACGACATCAAGATGGTCGGCGGCGCCGGGATGATGTCCTCGGCCGGCCTCTTCAACTGCGTCTTCACCGGGCAGGGCCGGATCGCGATCACCACCAAGGGCACCCCGGTGGTGCTCAACGTCGACCAGCCCACCTTTGTGGACCCGCAGGCCGCGGTCTGTTGGTCGGCCAGCCTGCAGACCGGCTACCACCGGGCCGAGCAACTCGGCCTCGGCACGCTGCTGGGCCGCCGCACCGGCGAGGCGTTCACGATGAGCTTCGCCGGCCAGGGCTTCGTCGTGGTGCAGCCCTCCGAGGAGCCGCCGGTCGGCGGCGCCGGACACGGGCACCAGCAGGAACAGCAGCAGGGCGGCCTGCTCGGCGGGCTGCTCGGCAACTGACCGTCCCATCCGGACCGGCCGGGGGCGGACCCGCCGGGTCGACCCGCCCGCCCTCGGCCAGACCGGCCGGTCCGGCCGCCCGCGCTCGGTCCGGCCGCCCGCGCTCGGTCCGGCCGCCCGCGCTCGGTCCGGCCGCCCGCGCTCGGTCAGGCCGGCTGCCCGGCGCGGATCCGGGACAACCAGGCCAGCGAGTCCGCCACGTCCGCATCGGAGAGTCCCGGCGGCGCCGGCAGCGGCACGTCGGCCGCCGTGCCGGTCCACCGGTGCCGCGGGTACGAGCCGAGAAAGCGCACGTCGGCGCAGGTCCGGCGGAGACCCTGGAGCGCTTCACCGAGCCGTACGTCGGCGACGTGCCCGGTGCAGTCGAGGAAGAAGGCGTACCGGCCCAGTCCCTCGCCCGTGGGCCGGGACTCGATCCGGGTCAGGTTGATGCCGCGTACCGACAGTTCGGTGAGGACCGCGAGCAGCGCGCCCACCCGGTCGTGCGCGATGTAGACGGCCAGCGAGGTCACGTCGTCGCCGGTGGGCGGCGGTGGCGGGCCGGGGCGGCAGACCATCACGAACCGGGTCACCGCGTCCTCGTGGTCGGCGATGGACGCCGCCAGGATGGCCAGCCGGTGCCGGCGGGCGCCGATGGGCGCGCAGATCGCCGCGTCGTACCGGCCGTCCGCCGCGTCCGCCGCGGCCGCGCCGTTGGACAGCACGTCGACCACCGTGGCGTCCGGCAGGTGCGCCCGCAGCCAGTGCCGGCACTGCGCCGACGCCTGCGGATGCGCGGCGACCGTACGGATCCCGGACCGCTGCGTGCCGGAGCGCGCGGCGAGTTGGAACCGGACGGACAGGACGATCTCCCGGGTGATCACCAACGGGTCCCCGGCGACAAGTTCGTCCAGGGTCACCGCCACCGCGCCGCCCACGGAGTTCTCCAGCGGCACCACCGCGGCGTCGAAGTCGCCGGACCGTACGCCGTCCAGTGCCTCCGGCACGCTGCGGGCCGGGGTGCGGGCGCCGCGCTCGGCGGCGGGGATCGTCCGCAGGGCCTGTTCGGTGAAGGTGCCCTCGGGTCCGAGGTAGACGAAGCGGCTGGGCGGTGTTCCTGGCATCCGCCCAGCCTACGCAGCCCCTGCCTGGCCGGCGGCGGCATCACAGGCCAGTGCCCGGATCGCGTCCGGAGCAGCGGTGCGGACGTCGATGCTGCACACGTCGGTGCCGGCGGTGACCGCTACGAGCTTGCCGTCCTGGCGCCGGGTCACCACCTGGAGGGGGTCGCCGCCGGAGACGTCGAACTCGGTGAACTGCCAGTCCGCCGCGCAGAGCGGGCCGGTGGCCGCCGTGCCGTTCACCGTCGCCGGGATCAGGCCGGACCGGTGCACCGCGGCGAGCACCTCGGCGGCGCTGGGCTGACCGGCGCAGGCACGGGCCACCGGAGGCGGGCTCGGCAGCCCGGGCACCACCGCGCCCGGCAGCGGCGGGACGCTGGCCGGCAGGGGTGGGACGCTTCCGGGCAGCGGCGGCACCGCGCCCGGGCTGCCGGAGGCGCCGGGCAACGAACCGCCCGGCACCGCCGGGCCGCCGGGTGCTCCCGGCACGCCGGACGTCGTCCCGGTGGGTACCGGCGGGCCGGTCCAGCCCGGCGTGGCGCGCGGTTGGGGCGGCGCGCCGCAGCCGGCGAGCAGCCCCGTCCCGGTGAGGAACGCGATGCCGGCGAGCACGGTGAGGGTCGGCGCGGCGCGCCGGAGACGCATGGCGGAGGGCCGGAGCACGGTACGGGCTCCTCGATATCGACGGTGGTCAGCGATCGGCTCATCGTAGAGCCTCCGGCTGGGAGGTGGCCCCGCTCAGCCGGCGATGCGGTGGCCGGCCGCGGTGAGCGCCGCCAGCGCCTCACTGAGCCGGACCGTCGGCACCAGGAGATAGTCCGTGTCGTAGGTGGAGAAGGCCACGATGTTCACCCGGGCCTCGGCCAGCGGCCCGGCCAGCGAGGCGAGGATCCCGGTCAGCGCGAGGTCCATCGGCCCGATGACCTGGAGGCACCGCCACGGGGTCTCCACCACGGCGTCGGCCGGCACCCGGTCGCTCGGGCAGATGACCGACAACTCGTCGGCGGTGCAGGTGACCGAAACGACGCCGTCCGCGCCATTCAGCAGCCCGCCGGGCACCGCCGTGCCGGCCGCCAGCCGGCACACGGCGTACTCCCCGGGCAGCAGCGCGATATCCAGCATGAGGATGACCATACGGTGACCGGCGACCACAGCCCAACGTCGTACCGGTGCGGCGAGCGACACAGCCAGTGCATTTCCGCCGATTCGCGGATCACACCTCGGACAGGAAGGTGAGCGAACCGGCCACCGAGCCGTCCGCCGCCAGCAGCGGGGCGGCGATGGCGTCCACGGTCGCGTCCGGATCGCCGACGGCCGGGGTCGCGACCCGCATCAGGCCGCGAGCCAGCCGCTGCGAGCTGATGGCGAGCAGCGGCGGGATCTTTTCGGCTTCCTGTTCGCTCAGCTCGGCCCGGGCGGCGGTGAAGTCGAGCAGTCGCAGCCCGTTGTCCAGCAGCGGACGGCCGACGGCCTCGGCCGGGGAGCCGAGCCCGAGCAGCGTGCAGCAGGACCGGGAGACCGCCGAGACGATCGTGTGCACGTCGATGACCAGGCATGGCTCCGCAGCCGCCGAGACGGTGCCCACCCAGCGGGAGAAGCTGTCCGACTCGTGCGTCGACGTCGCGGGCGCTGGGACGAACGCTTCCGTAAGGGAGAGTTCGACGTGGGCCACCGCGCCTCCTATGCAACCACCGGCGGAACCACGCTAACGTGTTCCGCCCCGTAACGTCACCCTGCCTCCGGCGGTGGGCCCCGCCTCGGTGGTCCGGCCGAACTCAGGTCGCCGGGGACGTCCCCGCCAGCGGTTGCCCGCCAAAGGACAGCGGTTGCCCGCCAAAGGACAGCGGTGGCGCTGGATGCGACGTTACCGGCGGGTGGCCTGCTTGTCAGCGGCCGTTCGGCCCTCGGCGTACCACCGGTAGTCGGCGGCTGCCGACTGCGGTCCGAGTCCCCAGGTCGCCGGTGCGTTGGCGACCTGGTACAGCTTGTCGGCCGTGGCCGGGCTGATCCGTTCGCCGCCGGCCACCAGCAGCCGGTCGAGTTCCCGGTGGGTAGCCACCAGGCACTCCTTGGGCAGACCGTACACGCTGATGACACCGGAGCCGACAAAGGTCAGCACCGGGGCCACCGGGATGTTCAGGCCCACCGCCTCGGACAGCGCCCGGCTGGCCCGCCTGGCCTCCCGACGGGCGTCGGAGACGTACGTCGGGCGCTTGCCGTTGATCTGCACGACGTCCCCGGCCACCATCACCCGGGCCCGGCCGTGGTCGGCGACCGTCACCGCGAACAGCCCGCTGGGGCCGATCGCCAGGAACCGGTGGCGTTCGGCCACGCCGTCGGAATCCAGCAGCGCGGCCGGGGTGTCCGGCGAGGGAAGCTCGGCGACGTGCCACGCGGGGCCGAGGTGGTCGAGCCGGCTGAGCGCGCGGGCACCCGCGGCTTCGAGTCGGCGGGCCTCGCGTTCGGCGCGGCGGCGTCGGGCCCACTCCAGTGGGTTGGGCCGTACGGGTTCGAGCGCCCCGCGGGAGCCTGGCGCCTCCGCGGCGGTGCTCCCGGGCGGCAGTGCCCGACCTGGGGGCATGGTGCGTCGGGCGGGAAAGACAGTCATAGCGACCTCCGGCAAAAGGTCTCTTGAAGTTATCTGTCCACTACCCTACGTGGACGGGCGGCCAAACGGGCAAGGTGCAGCGCCGGAATGAGTGCGGATGAATGCCATATTCATCCCTGAGACGTTTTCCCGGATGGTGCCAACGGCGGACCTAAGCTGCACCAATGACTCACTATGTCGACAGTGAGGTCGGCCGGCTGAGCACCGTGCTGCTGCACCGGCCCGGGCCCGAGCTGGCCCGGCTGACCCCGCGGAACAACGACTCACTCCTCTTCGACGCCATACCGTGGGTGGGTCGCGCACAGGAGGAGCATGACGGATTCGCCGCCGCCCTGCGCGACCGGGGGGTCGAGGTGCTCTACCTCGCGGACCTGTTGGCCGAGACGCTGGGGGTTCCCGCCGCCCGCGCCGAACTGACCGATCAGGTGCTGGCCGACCCGCGCCTCGGCGAGACGCTGCAACGGCGGGTGGCCGACCATCTCAGCTATCTGGACCCGGACGCGCTGGCCACCGTGCTCATCTCCGGCCTGGCCCACGAGGAACTGCGCACCGGACCGGACCGGCCGGGCGGCCTGGTGTACCAGCTGATGGACCGGCACGACTTCGTGATCGACCCGCTGCCGAACCTGCTGTTCACCCGGGACTCGTCGGTGTGGATCCGGGACCGGGTGGCGGTGACCAGCCTGGCGATGCCGGCCCGACACCGGGAGACGTCGCTGACCGGGGCGATCTACCGGCACCATCCCCGGTTCGCCGGCACCGAACTGGTCTACCAACCGGCGCTGGAGCACCTTGAGGGCGGCGACGTGCTGCTGCTCGCCCCGGGCGCGCTGGCGATCGGGGTGGGCGAGCGGACCACCCCGGCCGGCGCCGAGCGGCTGGCCCGCCGGGTCTTCGCCGCCGGGCTGGCGCACACCCTGCTGGTCGTGCCGATCGCCCAGCAGCGGGCCACCATGCACCTGGACACCGTCTGCACCATGGTGGACTCCGATGCCGTGCTGATGTACCCGAACATCGCCGACACGCTGTCGGCGTACACGGTGGTGCCCGGTCCGGACGGTGAGCCGCGGGTCGACGGCCCGGCACCGTTCCTGCGGGCCGCCGCCGACGCGATGGACCTGGACACGCTGCGGGTCATCGACACCGGGCTCGACCCGGTGACGGCCGAGCGGGAGCAGTGGGACGACGGCAACAACACCCTCGCCCTCGCGCCGCGGCTGGCGGTGGCGTACGAGCGCAACGTCGAGACCAACGCGCAGCTCGAACGCGCCGGCATCGAGGTGATCCGGATCGCCGGCTCGGAGCTGGGCTCCGGCCGGGGCGGACCGCGCTGCATGTCCTGCCCGCTCGCCCGCGGGTGACCGCGGGATGCTGCCCGGGAGGCGGTCCCGGGGTGCCGGTCAGCGCAGCGCGACCTGGCGGCCCAGCAACCCCTGCCGGGCCCGGCGCCCGGCGGCGTCCAGCGGCGTCGGGTCGGCCGCCGCCTCCGCGTAGCGCTTGGCGAAGTCGGCCACCGGCGCGCTCCAGTGCTCGGCCGGCGGGTCCGCGGGCAGATCCCACACCGGTACGAGCCGGCCGTGCGCCCGGAACATCCCGGCGAACTTCGTGCCCTCGGCCAGCGGCAGGTCGCCGGCCACGGCGAGCCGGGCGAGCGCGTCCAGCGTGACGTCCTCCGGCTCGGGCATCACCCACCGGACGTGGGCCTTCTCCGGCACCCGTACCCAGTAGGCGGCTCGGGCGCTCTCGAGCCGGACGGTCGGGTAGATCGACGCGTTGGCCCGTTCCAGCGACGCCTGCACCGAGCCGTCCCGGGGCGCGTCGTCGGCCAGCCAGAACTCGAACCCGTCGTGCATCGTGACGTCCAGCGGCCCGTCGACGAGCACGTCCGGCAGCCGTGGCCCCTCGCCCGGCAGTGCCGGCACCTCGACCGGCTGTCCCGGCTCGGTGCGCAGCGCGCACAGCAGCGCCTCGGCGATGTCCCGGGACACGTCCCCGGACTGCACGTGGCGCTGCAACCCGACCAGCACCGCGCCGTCGGCCCGGGCGAGCGCCGGCGCCGCCATCGGCAGCACGGTGGCCAGCGTGACCGGCCGCTCCCCGTACTGCTCGGCGAGTTCGGGGCGCAGCGTCAGCGGCGCGGAGGCGGCCGGGACGAACTCGCGCAACGCGATCCACTCGACCTCGTCGGCCAGACCCTCGAAGGGCCGGGGCACGAAGACGTCCCGCAGCTTCTGGCGCTTCGGCTCGGTCCCGCCGGCGCGGTTGCTCTTACGACGCTTGCTCACGGGAAGACAGCCTAGGGCAGCCGTACCGGCGCGGTGGCCCGGCTATCGCCGGGCCAGCAGGTCGGTGGCCGCGGTGGCGCCGCCGGGCGGCGCCGTGGGCTCGCCGGCCGGCGCGCGCAGCTCGGCCCAGACGCTCTGTCCCAGGCCGTCCCGGTCGGCGCCCCAACTGGTGGCCAGCGCGGTGACGATGTGCAGGCCGCGGCCGTCGAGCGAGTCGAGGTCGGTGTCGCGGACCTGGGGCGGCGCGGCACCGCCGCCATCGGTCACCCGGACCTGCACGACGTCGGTGTCGCCCTCGACGTGGTGCCGCCAGGCCACCCGGATGACCTCGCCGGGCAGCGGCTGGGCGTGCAGCACGGAGTTGCCGACCAGCTCGGCGAGCACCGCCACGACATCGGCCAGGAAGCCGGGCCGGATCGTGTCGACGAGTTCGGTGGACAGCCGGTGGCGCGCCATGCGCGCACCGCGCGGCTGGTGCGGCACCACCACGCACCAGGCTCGCTCCGCCGGACAGGTCATAGACCGCCATCCTCCTCCGCGCCCCATGCCGGCTCACGCCCGGGGTAGCCGCACCTCTGCGACGGTACCGCCACCGGTGCGGGGACGGAGGCTGACCCATCCTTTTTGTCGCTCCACAATCTTTCTGACCAGATATAGCCCCAGTCCGGCGCCGGGATAGCGCCGCCGATCCCCCGACTCGCCCTGCCAGAACCGGTCGAACGCCCGCTCGACATGCTCGGGCCGTACCCCGATGCCCCGGTCGCCGACCCGGAAGACCACGGAGCGTTCGTCGGCCTCGGCGCACAGCTCGATCATCGCGTCCGCGGCCGAGTACTTGTCCGCGTTGGTGACCAGTTCCGTCAGGACGGTCGGCAGGCTGGCCCGGTCGCCGATCGCGGCCGGCAGGTCGGCCGGCAGGTCGAGGGTGACCCGCCGGCGCAGGTCGCGGGGCAGGTCCGCGACCGCCTCCGCCAGGGCGTCGGCCAGGTCGAACGGCATCGGCGCGGCCCCGCCGACCGATCCGGCGTCGGTCGCCGCCGAGAGCAGCCGGTCGACCAGCCGGGCGAGTTCGTCGGTACGCTGCGCCATCACCACGGCCGCGGCCCGGCGGTCCGGCTCCGGCACCGAGTCCCAGTGCTGGCTCAGCGTGTCGGCGAAGCCCTTGATCACGGTGATCGGCGTACGCAGTTCGTGGCTGGTCACCGCCACGAACAGATCCCGGTCGTGGTCGTGCTGGTGCTGGGCGGTCACGTCGGAGATGGTGACCACCCGGGAGGCCACGCTGCCCGGCAGCTCGCCGCTGGTGATCTTGAGCCACTTGTCGTCCGGCAGCCGGTAGTCGAGCACCTGGCCGGGAGGTGGCAGCGGGAACGGCAGCCGCTGGTTGAGCATCCGCCCGGCCGGCAGGCCGGTGATCCGCTCGGCCGCCGGATTCCACAGCCGTACGCCGCCGTCGCGGTCGACGATCGCCAGCCCGTCGGCGAGCGCGGCGACCACCGGACCGTCGCCGTGCACCGGCAGGCCGGTCTGGTCGCCGTAGAGATGGGCGATGCAGGACGCCACGTAGGTCAGGATCGTCCGCACCTCCTCGCCGGGCGCCGGGGTGTCCGGTGGGTAGAGCGCGTGCAGGCCGCCCACGGTGACGCCGCCGATCTCGGCCCGGGCCACCAGCATGCGACCCATCCCGTGCCCGTCCAACTGCGCCGCGAGTTCCTCGGCCAGCGCGTCCACCCGCAGTTCCTGGCAGCGCGGGCCGCTGAGCAGTTGGTTCGTCGCCCGGTCGCCGATCGGTACCGGCCGGCCCAGCGTCCACTCGACGGCGCCGGTGGCGGCCACGATCCGGCCCTCGGTGGGCGTGTACTCCACGAAGACCATGCCCTCGGCGTGGATCGCCTGCTGGATGGTGCCGATCAGGCGGGTGAGGACGGGCAGGCCGGCGTCGCCGGCGTTGATCATGTCGATCGCGACGCTCTGTCCGGCGATCACTGAGCGGTAGTCGGGGGGCTCCGGCATGCCCCGAGTCTGCCCGCTGGAGCGGACCGGCGGCAGGCCCGGGGTCGCCGTTGCGCCGCCGCGGGTCAGCGGTTGAGCCGGTCCAGGACGAAGGCCGGCCGATCGGTGATCACGCCGTCGACGCCGTACTCCAGGACCAGGTCGAGGTCCTCCGCCCGGTTCACGGTCCAGACGTACACCTGGTTGCCGGCGGCCCGCAGCGCCGGGATGAGCTGCGGACGGGCCCGGACCAGCCCGATGCCGGGGCCGGCGATGCGGGCGGCGAACGGCAGCCGGCCGGAACGCAGCCCCGGCGGCAGCACCTCCAGCAGCAGGACCGTCGGCAGCGCCGGTGCGAGTGCGTGGATCCGCCGTACCGCGAGCGCGGAGAACGACATGACGGTGACCCGGACCGGCTGGTCGGCGTCCCGACGCAGCAGGCCGTGCCGGTCCAGCAGCGCGATCAGCCGCCGTTCCACCTCGGGGCCGCGCCGGGTCGGATGTTTCGTCTCGATCAGCAACTCGACCGGGCGTCCGGCGTCCCGGACGGCGCCGAGCAGCCCGTCAAGGGTGAGCAGGCCGCTCAGCGACGGATCCGGTGGGTCGTCGGTCGGCGCGTCCTCGCTCGTCGCACCGGGATGCCAGGAGCCGAAGTCGAGTTGCGTCAGCTCGGCCAGGGTGCGGGCGCTGACCCGCCCCCGGCCGTTGCTGGTCCGGTCCAGCCGCCGGTCGTGCACGCAGACGAGGTGGCCGTCCCGGGTGAGCCGGACGTCGCACTCCAGCCCGTCCGCCCCTCGTCCAGGGCGCGCAGGTACGCCCCGAGGGTGTGCTCGGGCAGCGCGGCCGAGGAGCCCCGGTGGGCGAAGACGAGCGGCCCGGGCGTGGTGCCGGTACCGCCGGAGGACGGGCTGTCGGGGGCGTGACGCATCCGATCAGACCACCCGGGCCGGCTGACCGTCCTCGCTGGTCATCGGCCGGCCGGCGGCGGCCCACTGGCGCATCCCGCCGGTCAGGTTGCGCACGTTCTCCCAGCCGTTGCCCATCAGGTAGCCGACCACCTGGGCGGATCGGCCGCCCGACCGGCACACGACCACCACCTCCGATTCGGTGGGAATCTCGGCGAGCCTGGCTGGAATCTCCATCATCGGCAGGTGGTGTGCCTGCGGGGCATGGCCGGCGGACCACTCGTCCGGCTCGCGCACGTCGAGCAGGAAAGCGTCGGCCGGTACGTCGGTCGCGGTCACGGAGGGAACGTCAGGTTCGAACACAACAACCAAGGGTAGGCCAGGCCGCCGGTCAGAGCTGGTTCACCCACCGGGGGTTGGCCCTGCTCCAGTTGTCGAGGTCGTCGCCGCGCAGCGCCTGGAACAGTCCGTCCGACTCGGGATCCATCAGGTCGTAGGAGGTCTCGTCGATCGTCTCCGGGTGCGACGGCAGTTGGATCCCCGCCATGCTGCTGGAGTGCATGCCGCGCAGGGCGAACACCACGTCCTCCAGTTGGGCGCCGTTGGTGTCGACGGTCAGCGCGGAACCGATCGCCCGGATCACCTGGTCGAGCTTGATCGGATTGGACATCAGGTCGGTGGGCGCCACCCGGTCCATGATCGCCCGCAGTAGCTGCTGCTGGTGGCGCTGGCGGTCGTAGTCGCCGTGCGGCAGGTCGTACCGTTGCCGGGCGTAGTCGAGCGCCTGGGCACCGCCCATCCGCTGACATCCCACCTCGAAGTGCGCGCCGGTGTGGATGGACCGGATCGGGGTGTCCACGCACATCCGAACCCCGCCCACGAGGTCGATCACCCGCTCGAAGCCGGAGAAGTCGATCATGGCGGCGCCGTCGAACTGGGCGCCGGTCAGCCGGCTGAGCGTCGCGGACAGCAGTTGGGCGCCGCCCTCCCCGCCGCCGCCGAACTGGAAGGCCGCGTTGACCTTGTCGTTGCCCCCGGCGTACGCGCCGCCGGGCGGGATCTCGACGAGCAGGTCCCGGGGCACCGAGATCAGGTACGCCCGGTCCAGGCCGGCCGGGATGTGCACGATGATGATGGTGTCCGACCGGGCCTCGCCGGCCGACTGGGACGGGCGCTGGTCGGAGCCGATCAGCAGGTAGTTGAGCGGTCCGGTGACCGCGGCACGGCCCCGGCGGGCCGCGGGGTCGAGCAGGGACTCCTTGGACACGCTGCGGTCGTACCGGTCGGTCAGGGCGTGCATGCCGAAGCCGGCGACGATCGAGACGACGATGAGCAGCAGTCCGGCTCCCGCGACGAGCCGCGCCCAGAGTGGGGGTTTGCGCCGGTCCGGCGTCCGCGGCGCGTCCGCGTCCGCCGCCGGTCCCGGGCCGACCGGCGGGCCCGGCGGTGCTGCTGGGCCGGGCGGTGCTGCTGGGCCGGGCGGCGGCGCGGCCGGATCGGTGGGTTGACCGGGCGGCACCGTGGCACGGGCCCGCTTCGCTCTGAACGTAGCCCCTCCCCGGACCGAGCCTGGCGAACCAATTCCTGATCCACCCTAAGGGTCCGCTACGACCGATCAGTGGCTTTTGCGGTATCTGCCGGTGCCGGATTCGCCGACGGTCGGTTCCCGGCCAGACGGAAAACGCCCACCGGCGGACGGTTCAACGTCCACCGGTGGGCGCGCGGGTCGGCCGAGGGCCGACCGGTGTCACGACTTGGGGGCCAGCATGTCCGGATGCTCGTCCAGGAACTCGGCGAGCTTGTCGTTCTTGACCGCGCGGAACATCTCGATGCTCTCCTGGGTGAGGGCTTCCCGGGACTCCCCGCTGGAACTCTGGCGCGAGTTGAACTTGCCGCCGTTGGTGCGTACCAGGGTGAGGTCGTTGGCCGTCACGCCGCGCATCGTGAAGATGAAGTCGGCGATCGGCACGCCGTTGGTGTCCAGCGTGAACGCCTTGCCCGCCGCCTGGATCAGGTGGTTGACCTTGCTCGGGTTCGTCATCACGCCGCCGTCCATCGCCTTCTTGGCGATGGCCTTGATCACCTGCTGCTGGTGCCGCTGCCGGTCGTAGTCACCGTTCTTCAGGCCGTACCGCTGCCGGGAGAAGTCCAGCGCCTGCCAGCCCTTCATGTCCTGGCAGCCGGGCTGGTACGTCACCGGGGTGTACCGCTTGCCGGACGCCTTGGCGTCGGTGATGTACATCGGCTTGCCGTCGACCACCATCATGTGGTGCGAGGTCACCTTCTGGTCCACGCAGACGTTGATGGTGCCGAGCGCGTCGATCACGCCCTTGAAGCCGTTGAAGTCGATGATCGCGGCGCCGTCGAAGCTGATCCCCACGGCGTTCTTGATGGTCCGCGCCAGCAGCTCCGTGCCGCCGGCCCAGCCGCCGCCGTTCTGCGCGCCGGCGAAGAAGGCGCCGTTGATCTTCTCGACCCGACCCTTGAACCCGTTCTTGGGGAACGCCGGGACCTGGACCTCGGTGTCGCGCGGGACGGAGATGAGGTACGCCCGGTCGTGGGTCGCGGGGATGTGCAGGATGATGATCGTGTCCGGCCGGGTGTCGTTCTTGTCCCAGCCCTGCCGGATGTCCACCCCGAGCAGCAGCAGGTCGATCGGCCCCTTGAGGTCCTTGCCGCCCTCGGCGCCGCTCTTGCCGGCGCCGCCCAGCAGGTTCTCCTGATCGATCGCGCCGGCCGCCCGGCTGATCAGCGCCTTGCTGCCGACGATCGCCCCGCCGCTGAGCATCATCAGCACGGCGCCGAAGACCACAAGCGAGCGCGCCCAGGCGGGATCGCGGCGCCGCTTCCGTTTTGCGGTTCGCGGTGGGTCGGCCGGCGGTGGCGCGGCCGATGATGCGTACCCGGGGGAGGCTGGTGGCTCCATCGCGGGGCGTCGACGGGTGTCAACCGGCATGCCTGCTCCAGTTCACGTGCGGGGCCAGCCCACTGTACGGATCCTTGCGCGTTCCCGCGAGCGGCGGATCCGGGGTTGTGGCTGGCCGCCGGGCTCACCGGTGCGCCGACCGGGCCGGCCGATGCCGCCACGCTGCGGCAAAGCGGCCGTTCGGATGATTTTCAGCCACCGTTCGTGCTGGTGTCGGACTGCTTGTCCGCGTTCACCCACTGTTGCATCTTGTCTGCGGCTATCGCCTGGTACATGGCCAGCGCCCGCTCGCGGTCGGAGATGACCACCGACTGACCGTCGATCATCTGGCTGCCGAGGTGCGGGCTGGTGATGAAGGTCAGGTTCTGGCCGCGCAGGTTGCGGAACTGCACCGCCATGTCAACCAACGAGAATTCCTGGTCGACGGTGACCGCCTTGGTGACCGAACTGAGGAAGGCGTTCAGCTTCGCCGGGTTGGACAGCGTGCCCGTGCTGGCCGCCTTGTCCATCAGGGCGCGCAGGAACTCCTGCTGGTGGCGCACCCGGGTGAAGTCGCCCTGGGCGAACTGCTTGCGCTGCCGCACCCAGTCCAGCGCCGTCGCGCCGTCCATGTGCATGGTGCCCTTGGTGAACTTCCGGTACGGCTTGTGGATCGACGTGATGCTCTGGTCCACCTCAAGATCCACCCCGCCGAGCGCGTCGGTGACCTCCTTGAACCCGCCGAAGTCGATCGCCATCACGTGATCGATACGGACGTCGGTGAAGCACTCCACGGTCCGCACGGCCAGCGGCAGGCCGCCGAAGGCGAACGAGGCGTTGATCTTCTCGCGTTGCGCGGTGTCGCATCCGGCGGAGGCGTCGCCGGGGATCGGGACGTACAGGTCGCGGGGGATGGAGACCAGGTACGCCTTGTCGTGGCTGGCCGGGACGTGCATCAGGATGATGGTGTCGGCCCGCCACTTGCCGGCACCGTCGACCGGGGCGTCCGGATCCCGGGAGTCGCTGCCGACCAGCAGGATGTTGATGGCCCCGTCCACCGTCTTGGCCGGTCGCCCCGCGGTGATCACCGAGAACGGGTCGGTGCGCTTGATGTCCTCGTTGAGGTTGCGGGCGTAGAGCCACGCCCCGGTGCCGGCCAGCACGCCGAGCACCAGCAGCACGACGCCGGCCACCAGGGCGATCCGCCCCACCGGGGGCGCAGCCGCCGGGGTCCGCCGGTCGGCGGACGGCCCGTACCGCCGGGTCCGCCCGGCCGGTCCGGCCCACCCGGCCCGCCGGGCGTGCCGCCGTAGCCCCGGCGGGGGCGCTCGGCATCGTGGTCAACATCCCGGCCACCGTCGGCCGGGCGCGGGATGCGTGCCCGGCCGGCGACGCCGCCGGCGGGCACGCTGGCACGGCCGGCCGAGCCGCTGGCCGGCCGGTGGGCGTCGCCGGGACGACCGGCGGGCGGGTTCGCTGACATGTGGCTCAGGGTACGTAGTCATGCCAAGAAAACCCTGGACGCCGCAGGGGAGTACGGGCGATTTGTTGCGACCCGGGCCGGCTCAGGCCAGGTGTTCCCGGAAGTACGCGACGGTGCTCGCCAGGCCGGTCCGGGGGTCGACCCGAGGTTCGTAGCCGAGCCGTTCGCGCGCCAGGGTGAGGTCCGGCCGGCGCTTCTCCGGGTCATCGGCCGGCCTCGTGACAAAGGTCACCTCGGATCCGCCGCCGGCGATCTCCACGATCAGCTCCGCCAGCTCGCGCATCGACATCTCGTGCTCGGTGCCGCAGTTGATCGGACCGGTCTCGGTCGAGTCGAGCAGCAGCAGGATGCCGCGCACCAGATCGTCCACGTAACAGATCGACCGGGTCTGCGTACCGGTGCCGTGCACCGTGATCGGCTCGCCGCGCAGCGCCTGCGTGATGAAGGCCGGGATGGCCCGCCCGTCGTCCGGCCGCATCCGCGGACCGTACGTGTTGAAGATCCGGACAATCGCGACGTCGAGCCCGTGGAACCGGTGGTAGGCCATGGTGGCGGCCTCGGAGAAGCGCTTGGCCTCGTCGTAGACGCTGCGTACCCCGTTGGGGTTGACGTTGCCCCAGTAGCTCTCCGGCTGCGGATGCACCAGCGGGTCGCCGTACGCCTCGGAGGTGGAGGCGAGCAGGAAGCGCGCGCCGTCGGCCAGCGCCCGGTCGAGCAGGTGCAGGGTGCCGAGGGAACCCACCCGGAGGATCTCGACGGGCAGCAGCGCGAAGTCGGTCGGGCTGGCCGGCGAGGCCATGTGCATGATCGCGTCGAAGCGTTCGGCCAGCGCCGGATGGTGGGCCGGCAGGCCGTCCGAGACGTCGGCATCGACCAGCGTGAAGCGCGGGTTGTCGGCCAGGTGGGCGACGTTCTCCTTGGAGCCGGTCACGAAGTTGTCGACGGCCACCACCGTGCAGCCCCGCCCGATCAGCGAGTCGACCAGGTGCGACGGGACGAAGCCGGCGCCGCCGGTGACGAGGACGCGGTGCCCGGATCCGAACCGCTGCGAAACCACCATGCGGCCGAGCCTACACAGGACAGCGTCCCCCGGGAGGGGCCACCGGCGCCGAATGTGAAACCCCCTCCCGGCGGTGAGGCTGCGCCGGGAGGGGTGGTGGGACGCGACCGGATCGGTGCCGGTGCGCGGCCCGGAACGGGCCGATGGATCAGTGCGCTCCGGCCCCGGTGAGCGACCGGACCTCCAGTTCCGCGTACTTGGCCTCGTCGCTCTCCTTGGACAGCAGGGTGCCCAACCAGCCGCAGAGGAAGCCGAACGGAATCGAGATGATGCCCGGGTTGGACAGCGGGAACCAGTGCCAGTCGTGGTCCGGGAACATCGCCGTCGGCGAGCCCGAGACGACCGGGGAGAAGAACACCAGCAACACGGCCGCGAGCAGGCCACCGTAGATCGCCCAGACCGCTCCGGAGGTGTTGAACCGCCGCCAGAACAGGCTGTAGAGGATCGCGGGCAGGTTGCCCGAGGCCGCCACCGCGAAGGCGAGTGCGACCAGGAACGCCACGTTGAGGCTCTGCGCGAAGATCGACAGGACGATCGCGACCGCGCCGATCACCAGGGCGGAGATCCGGGCGACGTTCACCTCCTGCCGCTCCGAGGCCTGGCCCCGCTTCACGACGTTCGCGTAGAAGTCGTGCGCCAGGCTGGACGAGGAGGCCAGGGTCAACCCGGCGACCACGGCCAGGATCGTGGCGAAGGCGACCGCCGCGATCACGGCCAGCAGGACCGATCCGCCGGTACCGCCGCCCAGGTACTCGATGCCGAGCGCCTGCGCGAGCTGCGGCGCGGCGGTGTTGCCGGCCTTGTCCTGCGCGGTGATGGCCTCGTGCCCCACCAGCGCCGCCGCGCCGAACCCGAGCGCGAGGGTGAGCAGGTAGAAGCAGCCGATGATGCCGATCGCCCACAGCACGCTGCGCCGGGCCGCCCGGGCCGTGGGCACCGTGTAGAACCGGATCAGGATGTGCGGCAGGCCGGCGGTGCCCAGCACCAGCGCCATGCCCAGCGAGAGCAGGTCCATCTTGCTGTAGAACGTCTTCGTCGCGTCGGCCGTCTCCACGCCGTACCGCAACCCCGGTTCCAGGAACGCGTTCCCCTTGCCGGATGCTCGGGCGGCGTCGCCCAGCAGCGACGACAGGTTGAACTTGTAGTGCACCGCCACCAGCAGCGCCATCACCAGGGTCCCGCCCATCAGCAGGATGGCCTTGACGATCTGCACGTAGGTGGTGCCCTTCATGCCGCCCACCGTGACGTAGATGATCATCAGGGCGCCGACCAGGATGATCGTGGCGACCTTGGCGGTCGCCGCGTCCATGCCCAGGAACGTGGTCCCCGGCTTGATCCCCAGCAGCAGCGCCACCAGGGCGCCCGCGCCGACCATCTGGGCCAGCAGGTAGAAGATCGAGACCGTGATGGTGGAGACCGCGGCGGCCGTCCGGACCGGCCGCTGCCGCATCCGGAACGCCAGCACGTCGGCCATGGTGTACCGGCCGGAGTTGCGCAGCAGCTCGGCCACCAGCAGCAGGGCCACCAGCCAGGCCACCAGGAAGCCGATCGAGTACAGGAAGCCGTCGTACCCGCTCAGCGCGATGATGCCGGCGATGCCCAGGAACGACGCGGCCGACATGTAGTCGCCGCCGATCGCCATGCCGTTCTGGAAGCCGGAGAAGGACCGGCCGCCGGCGTAGAAGTCGGTGGCCGTCCGGGTCTGCCGGCTCGCCCACACGGTGATCACCAGGGTCACCGCCACCAGCACCAGGAACAGCGTGATGGTCAGCCCCCGGGCGGAGCCGGCCGCCTCGGCCGCCAGGACCCTGGTCACGAGTCACCTCCGGTGAGTTCGGCCCGGATCCGGTCGGCCACCGGGTCGAGCCTGCGGTCGGCGTAGCGGGAGTACAGCCAGGCGATCAGGAACGTCGACGCGAACTGCAACAGGCCGAAGACCAGGGCCACGTTGATGTCTCCGAACAGGACCTGGCCCATGAAGTCCCGGGCGTATGCCGAGAGGATCACGTAAAGCGCGTACCAGCAGAAGAACGCCACCGTCATCGGGAACACGAAGCGGCGGAGGGCACGGCGGAGGCCGTCGAACTCGGCCGAGCGGGCCACCTCCAGATACCGGTTCGCCGGCTCGGCCGTACCGGCCGGAGTCTCGGCGGGAGTATCCGTGGACATGCGGGATCACCACCTTCCGGGGTGCGGGATTGCGCGCACGGTAGGTAGTTGCGCGGTACCGCGGAAGATGATCGGCGGGTGGCTGCACCCGGCTGCGCCGAACGGGCCGTCCGGTGCGCCGAGTGACCATTGTCACGCCGTTCACCGATGCCGATCTCCGACCCGCCGGGCGGGCGGGCGCGGTCAGGGAGCCAGTTCGCGGTACCGGCCGCGGTGGTGCAGCAGCGGCGGTACGTCCCCGGCCAGCTCGACCGTCTCGATCGTCGCCTCGACGAGCAGCGCCCAGCCGCACGGGCGGGCCTCGTCCAGCCGGCAGCCGACCCAGCCGCCCCCGTCGGCCGGTACCGGGCCGTGGTCGGTCTCCGTCCACGCACCCTCGGCGAACGGTCCGCCGGGTGCCGGGAACAGCCCGGCGAACCGGTCGGCGAGCCGGCGGTGCGCCGGGCCGAGCGGTGTCACCGCGAACCGTTCGGCGGCGGTGACCGCGGACCAGAACTCCGACTCCTCGTCGATCAGACCCAGCAACCGGGCCGGCTCGCCGTCGGCCACCAGCGTCGAGGAGACGGTGAGCCCCGCCGGGCCGGGCGCCGTCCAGAGGGTCACCGGCGCCGCCAGCCGGCCGCGGAGCCGGCGTACCGGTGACCGGTCGGACTGCGGCGTGGCGAACGGGTCGGTGTGGTGGATGTGGCCACCCGGCGGCTGCGTCACCCGGCTCATTGTGCCGGGCGAGGCAGCCGCCGGTGGGACAGACCCGTCAGGGCGGGGTGGGACAGACCCGTCAGCGGCGGGGCGTCACCGCCTGGAGCAGTTCCGGCATCCGCCGGTCGAGGACGTCGCCCGCGAGGTACGTGCCGAGCACGGCGGCGCCGACGCCGTACGCCAGGCCGACGGGCAGGGCGAGCCAGAGCCACACGTCGCCGAGCAGCGCGTTCGCCACCACCATCGGCAGGCCGGCCACGGCCGAGCCGAGCATCGCCAGCAGGCTGAGGAGACTCTTCGCCACCCCGGCACCGGTGTTGATGGCGAACGGGTTGCTCGTCTCCGGCAGCGCGTACGCGCCCAGGATCGCGACGAACTGGGTGACCGCGAGCCCCGCGCCGTACGCCGCGAACAGCGTGCCGGTCACCATGCCCAACCAGTCCGGCCGGCCGATCAGCAGCGCGACCGCCACCGAGATGGCCACGATCAACGGTGCGATGTACACCGAGTACGCGGTCACCCTGGCCAGCAGTTCCACCCGGCCGGGCACGCCCGCCGTCACGTTCGCCGCGTACGCGCTGCCGTCGTAACCGAACTCGTTGGCCAGGCTCACCGCGGCGACCAGCCCGACGAACAGCAGGGACAGCCCGACGGTGACCCGGGACGGCGCCCCGACGCCGGCGCCGCCGCCGAGGTCCCGGATGTTCATCATGGCCGGGATGAAGATGCCGATCACGGCGAACGTGATCAGGCCGGCCCGTCGGCGCATGTCGCGCCACCAGTAGCGGGTCTCCCGGGCGACCAGCGCGCCGTACCGGGTGGGCCGCAGACCGCGCAGCGGCCGCGGGAACAGTTGCCGCACGGCCGAGCCGCCGGCAACGCTGCGGCGCGACCCGGCCGGGCCGCCCGCCGCGCCGAGCATGGCCGACTCCACCGACCCGGACCACCACCAGAGCAGCAGCCCGATCGTCGCCAGCGCGATCAGCAGCTTGACGGGCGCGGCCCAGGCCCGGCCGTCGGCCACGTCCAGCCCCATCGTGAACGGCGCGCCCAGCGGGGTCCAGCCGACGATCCGGGCCGGCACCTCGTAGAGCCGCCAGTCGGTGCTCTGCACCGTCCCGAGCACGGCGATCTGGAGCGGGCCGAGCAACGCGGCGAAGAGCGCGAGCAGCACCGCGGCCAGGTCGCGTACCCGCCGGGACCGCAGCATCGTGGCGAAGGCGCTGGTCACGGCGCGGCTGATGGCCACGCACAGGACCACCCCGACCAGCACGCCGACGAGCGCGACCAGGCCGGCGGCCGGGCCACCCAGCTTCCAGGTGCCGAGCACCAGGCCGGCGGCGGCGAGCAGGGTGGCCACCGCCGGCGTGCCCACCAGCGCCGCCGCGAGCAGCCCGGTGATCAGCGTGCGGCGGCGCAGCGGCAGCAGCGCGAACCGGGCCGGATCCAGGGTCTCGTCGACGCCGAAGAACACCAGCGGCAGCAGCAGCCAGCCGAGCACCAGCAGCCCGCCGCCGAACGCGCCGACCAGCAGCGCGACATCCGGCCGGGAGGCCAGGCCGGGGGCGGCGAACAGCAGGAAGCCGGTACCGGCCAGCCACAGCGCCACCAGGATGCCGATGACGAACAGCACGATCCGGGACGTCTGCCCGCGGAAGTTGTTGCCCAGCACCCGCAGCTTGAGCCGGACGAAGAGCCACGGCGACACCCGACGCGTCGCCGCGGGCGGCGGCCCGGCGGGGACGGTACGGGCGGCGGCATCCGCTACAGCCACGCCAACTCCTCGCCGGTCGACACCCGGCCGCCGACCACCTGGACGAACGTCTCCTCCAGCGACCGCTCGCCGCGGACCTCGGCCAGCGTGCCGACCCGCTTGATCGTCCCGTCGGCCAGGATCGCCACGTGGCTGCACAGCCGTTCCACGACCTCCATCACGTGACTGGAGAAGATCACGGTTCCGCCGCCGCCGACGTACCGGTGCAGGATGTCCCGGATCAGCGCGGCCGAGACCGGATCCACCGCCTCGAACGGCTCGTCCAGCACGAGCAGCCGGGGAGCGTGCAGCAGCGCGCAGGCCAGGCCGATCTTCTTCTTCATCCCGGCGGAGTAGTCGATCACCAGCGTGCGGCCGGAGTCGGCCAGCGCCAGCACGTCGAGCAGTTCCCGGGCGCGCTGGTCGACCACGTCCGGGTCCATCCCGCGCAGCAGGCCGTTGTAGGCGAGCAGTTCCGGACCGGTGAGCCGGTCGAACAGCCGGACGCCGTCCGGCAGCACGCCGAACTGCCGCTTGGCCTGCCCCGGATCGCTCCAGACGTCGTGGCCCAGCACGTACGCGGTGCCGGCGTCGGGCCGGAGCAGACCGACGGCCATGGACAGCGTCGTGGTCTTGCCGGCGCCATTCGGGCCGAGCAGCCCGTAGAAGGAACCGGCCGGGACGTCGAGATCGACCCCCGCGACCGCCACCTTCTCACCGAACCGTTTGGCCAGCCCACGCAGGGTGAGCGCAGATTGTCCGTTGCCATCCATGCGGGCAACCGTAGCCCGCGCTGTCGACCGCGGCCGACCACGGCGCCGCCCGGCGGGCGGCTCAGCCGAGCCGGATCGCCTCCGGAGCGTGCAGCCGGAGCATGGTGGCGCCCACATCCGCCGGCGCCTGGCGGCGGGTCGCGATCGAGGTGACGGCCATCACGGTGAAGGCGAGCGGCACGGTCCAGGCGGCCGGCTGGGTGACCAGCACCGACGGCCAGCCGTGCAGCGGCGGCCCGAGCACCGTGACCAGCACGGCCAGCACCGCCGCGCCGCCGCCGGCGAGCACACCCGCGGCCGCGCCCACCGCGGTCAGGCCGCGCCACCAGATGCCCAGCACGAGCAGCGGGCAGAAGCTCGACGCGGCCACCGCGAAGGCCAACCCGACCACCTGGGAGACGTCCAGGCTGGTCACGGTCAGCGCCAGGACCATCGGGACCACCCCGGCGATCAGGGCCGCCAACCGGAATCCGCGGACCGAGCCGCGGCGCAGCACATCCGCGGAGAGCACCCCGGCGACGCTGGTCAGCAGCCCGGAGGAGGTGGACAGGAACGCGGCGAACGCGCCGGCCGAAACCAGCGCGGCCAGCAGGTGACCGAGCACCGTGCCACCCAGCACCGCCGAGGGCAGCAGCACCACCACCGCGTCGGTGTCGCCGGTCACCAGCAGTTGCGGGGTGTACACCCGGCCGAGCACGCCGTACAGCGTGGGCAGCAGATAGAAGGCGCCGACCAGGCCGAGCACCACCAGGGTGGTCCGGCGGGCGGCGGCACCGTCCCGGTTCGTGTAGAACCGCACGAGTACGTGCGGCAGCCCCATCGTGCCCAGAAACGTCGCGAGGATCAGCGAATAGGTGGCGAACAGCCCACGGTCGTCCCGGCCGGCCGCGCTGGGCAGCAACCAGTCCACACCGCTGCGGGTGGGCACGGAGGAGACCTCCGGCACCGGCTCGCCGGCCTCGAACGTCAGCCGGTCGCCGGAGCGTACCCGCTGGAGGGTGCCGTCGGGCCGGGTGATGGTGGCGGTGTCCCGGACCTCGACGGTGGTCTCGACCCGGAACGTGGTGCCGGCCGGCGGCGTCACCGCCGGCCGGCCGTCCGACTGCCACTGCAGGATCAGGAAGATCGCCGGTACGGCCAGTGCGGTCAGCTTGAGCCAGTACTGGAAGGCCTGGACGAAGGTGATCGCGCGCATGCCGCCGAGCGCCACGTTCGCGGTCACGACCGCGCCGACCAGCAGGGCACCCAGCGCGTACGGCAGGCCGGTCACCGTGTTCAGGGTGAGACCGGCGCCCTGCAACTGGGGCACGAGGTACAGCCAGCCGATGAAGATCACGAAGAGGGTGGCCAGCTTGCGCAGCCGGCGCGACCCGAGCCGCAGCTCGCAGAAGTCCGGCAGGGTGAAGGCCCCGGACCGGCGCAGCGGCGCGGCCACGAACAGCAGCAGCGCGAGGTAGCCGGCGGCGAAGCCGACCGGGTACCAGAGCACGTCGACGCCGTACTTGAGGATCAGGCCGGCGATCCCGAGGAAGGAGGCGGCCGACAGGTACTCGCCGCCGATCGCCGCCGCGTTCCAGGTCGGGCTGACCATCCGGGAGGCGACCAGGAAGTCCGAGGTGGTGCGCGCCACCCGCAGCCCGTAGAAGCCGATGGCGACGGTGACCAGCGTGACCGCGATGATCGCCGGTACGACGTACGGGCTGACCATCACCGCTCCGGCCGCTGGACCAGATCGGTGAAGTCCTCCTCGTTGCGTTCCGCCCAGCGGACGTACAACCAGCCGACGGCCATCAGGAAGGGGTAGGCGGCGGCGCCGAGCAGCAGCCACGGCAGCCCGACCCCGAACAGCTTCACCCGACCCACCGCGGGTGCGATGGCGAACAGCATCGGCAGCCCGCCCAACCCGATCACCACCACCAGCGACAGCCGGACCGCGAGCGCGAGCTGGGCCCGGACCAGACCCCGGACCAGGGCGTCGCCGACCTGGGTCCGCTGGGTCAGCTCGGTGTGGGCGGGCGAGCGGGGCGCGGGTCGGCGGGCCACCTCGGCCAACACGATCCGGGCCCGGCGGGGTGGGTCCGCCGGTGCCGAGGGGTCGCTGGTTACGGCCATTCCGGCAGTCTCACCGGCCGCCGATGATTGTCAAGGCTCCCGTCACCCGGCCTGGGCGTGGCGCGTTGTGGACAACCTGTGGGTAACCCGTCACTCCTGTGGATAACTTCGCCCGAAAGCACGGAACCGGGCCGGCGGCTCCGTCAGCGGGTCCAGTCCTGTTTCGTGGCCCGGACGAGCTTGTCCTTCAGCTCCCGGGTGTGCCGGCGGCTCACCGGCAGCTCCGCGCCGTCGATGATGACCACGTAACCGGAGTTCACCAGCCGCAGTTCGGCGATGAGCCGCAACTGCACGAGATAGGACCGGTGGATCCGGACGAAGCCGGCATCCGCCCAGCGATCGGCCAGGGTGGCCAGCGGCACCCGGACCAGGTGCGAGCCGTCCGAGGTGTGCAGCCGGGCGTAGTCGCCCTGCGCCTCCACCCAGCGCACGGTGGAGCGGGGCAGCATCCGGGTGGTGCCCGCCAGCTCCACCGGGATGGTCGGATCCTCCTCGGCCCGAGCCGCCGCCGCGGGATGGCTCGGCACCACGCGGGAGCCGGCCACCCGGCGGACCGCCTCGGCCAGCCGCTCGGCCCGGACCGGCTTGCGGACGTAGTCGGTGACGCCCAGGTCGAACGCGTCGACCGCCGCGTCGTCGTACGCGGTGACGAAGACGATGGCCGGCGGCCGGACGAACCGGCGCAGCACCCGGGCCAGTTCCATGCCGTCCAGGCCGGGCATCCGGATGTCCAGGAAGACGGCCTCCACGTCGGCGTCCCGGAGCACCCGCAGCGCCTCGGTGGCGTCCCCGGCCGTGTGCACCCGGGCCACCCGCGGATCGGCGCGCAGCAGGTACGCCAGCTCGTCCAGCGCCGGCGGCTCGTCGTCCACGGCCAGCACCCGCAGGAACGGGGTCACGAGCCGGCCCGGACGGCTCGATGGAACTTGGGCACCCGCATGCTCACCTTCGTACCAACTCCCGGCCCGGTCTCCACGGTCAGTCCGAATTCGTCCCCGAAGGCGGAGCGTAACCGCTCATCGACGTTGGACAACCCCACGTGCTGACCCGAGTCGTCGCCCCGGACGGCGGCGGCCCGCTCCGCCGGTTCGCCGTCCGGGGTGCCGTCCGCGTCGCCGAACAGCACGGCCGGGTCCATCCCGACCCCGTCGTCCTCCACCGTCAGCAGGCACTCCGCGCCGGCGTCCCGGGCCACGATGCTCACCATGCCCACTCCGGTCTTGCGGGACAACCCGTGCCGCACCGCGTTCTCCACCAGCGGTTGCAGGCAGAGGAAGGGCAGGCTGACCGGCAGCACCTCCGGGGCGATCTGCAGCCTCACCTGGAGGCGGTCGCCGAACCGGGCGCGCTCGATCGTCAGGTAGCGGTCGATCGAGCGCAACTCCTCGGCCAGCGTGGTGAAGTCGCCGTGCGCCCGGAACGAGTACCGGGTGAACTCGGCGAACTCCAGGATGAGTTCCCGGGCGCGCTCCGGGTCGGTCCGGACGAACGAGGCGATCGCGGTCAGGGCGTTGTAGATGAAGTGCGGGCTGATCTGGGCGCGCAGCGCGCGTACCTCGGCCCGGGCGAGCCGCTCCCGGGAGGACTCCAACTCGGCGAGCGCGAGCTGGTCGCTGGCCCAGTGCGCGGTCTCCAGCGTGGCCTGGACCAGGCCCGGTGCCGGATGGCCGTCGCAGACCGCGGCCAGCGCGCCGACCGGCCGCTGGTCGGGTCCGCGCAGCGGGGCCAGCACGGCGCTGCGGACCGGACAGTCCACCAGATCGCAGCGCAGATCCGGCTCGCCCAGCACGCTGGACCGGTCGGCCGCGATGGCCCGGTGCGCCGCCGCCACCAGTTGGTCCAGGTGGTGCGCGCCGTGGCCGTCGAAGGCCAGCGCCCCGCGGTCGTCCATCACGGCCAGCCCGGTGGCGCCCACCAGGGCGCGCAGGTGGCGTACCGCCTTGGCGGCACCCGCGCCGGTCAGCCCCGCGCGCAGCGGCTCGGCCGCGAGCCCGGCGGTGTGCAGGACGTCATAGGTGGCGCGCTGGCTCGCCGTCACGATGCCGCGCCGGGCCCGGAGCCGGACCACCGCGAAGACCGCCGCGCCGAGCGCGCCGATCAGCACCGCGACGGCCAGTGCCGACAGGAGGTTGGCAGCCACCGTCGAATCCTGACCGGTCCGGCGTCGCCGCGCCAGGGGCGCCGGGCCGGGACCGGTCGCTCGGCCCGGTCAGTACGCGCCCTTGCGGGCCAGCACCACGCCCACGGTCCGCCACAGGATGCTCAGGTCGTACGCCAGCGACCAGTTGTCCACGTAGTAGAGGTCCAGCCGGACCGCCTCGTCCCAGGACAGGTCGGAGCGTCCGGAAACCTGCCACAATCCGGTCATTCCGGGGCGGACCAGCAGTCGGCGCCGGACGTCGCCGAGGAAGTCACCGTCGTCGGCGGGCAGCGGACGCGGACCGACCAGCGACATCTCGCCCTTGAGCACGTTGATGAGCTGGGGCAGCTCGTCCAGCGAGCTGGCCCGCAGGAACCGCCCGATCGGGAAGACCCGGGGATCCTGGCGGATCTTGAAGAGCATCCCGTCGGTCTCGTTCTGGTCCACCAGCCCGGCGAGCCGGTCCTCCGCGTCCACGTACATGGTCCGGAACTTCCAGACCCGGAACGTCCGGCCCTCGTGCCCCACCCGGGGCTGCCGGAAGAAGACCGGGCCGCGGTCGGAGAGCCGGATCGCGATCGCGATCGCGATGAACAACGGGACCAGCAGCAGCAGACCCAGGCCGGCGGCGACCCGGTCCATCAGGTTCTTGGCCAGCAGCGCGGGGCCGGAGAGCGTGGGCTCCTCGACGTGCAGCAGCGGCAGGCCCTCGATCGGCCGGATGTGCACCCGCGGGCCGGCGATGTCGGTCAACTGCGGCGCGACCACCAGATCGACCCCGGAACCCTCCAACTGCCAGGCCAGCCGGCGCAGCTCGCCCGGCTCGGCGCTGGCCGATCCGCAGACCGCGATCGTGTCCCCGCCGACCTCGCGGACCAGCGCGAGCACGTCCTGGACCGCGTACACCGGAACCGGGGTCTCGACGCCGCGGGCGGCGGCGAAACCGTCGGTCAGCGCGATGGCGACCGGGACCAGACCGGCCGCGGGGCTGCGGGTGACCGCCCGGTGCACCTCCAGGGCGTCCGGCAGGGTGCCCACCAGCACCATCCGGTGCCCGGCGTGCCCGCCGCGGGTGCGCACCCCGTGCAGCACCAGCCGGGCGAGGTAGCGCTCCACCAGGATGAGCAGGGTGGCGCCGACCAGGGCGGTGGCCACCGCGTACCGGGACAGGTCGGTCTTGGTGGCGAACGCGAGGAACGAGACCGTCGCGGCGACCGTCACGGAGGCCCGGGTGACCCGCTTGAACTCGTCCGGTCCGAGCCCGAGATAGCGCCGGTCGTACGCCCGGTTACCCCAGAGAATGATCAACCAGCCGAGCGGGAGGAGCACGAAGGCGACCGTGTAGAACCAGGTCGGGTCCTCCTTGGCCGTGTAGAAGCCGGCCCGGGCCTGGCTGAACGTGGTGATCGCGATCCAGCTCGCCAGCGCCGCCGCCAGGTAGTCGACGAACACCAGGGCCACCGTGTACGGCCGGTGCCAGCGGGATACCCGGCGGCGGGCCCGTGCCCAGGCCGACCGCGGTACGCCGTTGTGTACCGGCCCGGTCGGCGGCTGGATCTCGAAGCTGTCGACGTGGCGCACGCTTCCGCCCGGAGCTGCGTTGCCTACCGGGCGATGGAGGCTTGTGGTCACCTCGCCTGGGTCCTCCCGCCTGACACGTGCCGCCCACTCCCCATAAGGGCTCGGGTCGCCCACCGCCCCAGTCTCCCACGCCGGCCCGGATCGGACCGTTGCGCCGGGAGACATTGCGGGACCGAGCCACTATACCGACGGATCGAGCCACGCCAAGGTTCGTGAACCGGGCGGTTTCGGCATGGTGGGTGATTTCCCGGCGAGCCTCACTCAGCGCACAAGGCGGGACAACCGACGGTCAGCCAAAGGCTTCCCGCCGGTCTGACAACCCGGGCAGTACTGGAGGCTCGAATCGGCGAACGAGACCGATCGGATCGTCGTGCCACAGACCGGGCAGGGCAGCCCGGCGCGGGCATGCACGGCCAGACCGGCGCGTTTCTCGCCCTTCAGCTCGGCGGCCCGCTGCCCCACCGAACGGGACACGGCGTCCGTCAGCACCCGCTGGGTGGCCTCGTACAGCGCCGCGACCTGGTCGTCGCGCAGCCGGTCGGTGATCGCGAACGGCGACAGCTTCGCGGCGTGCAGGATCTCGTCCGAGTACGCGTTGCCGACGCCCGCGAGCACCTGCTGGTCGGTCAGCACCCCCTTGACCTGCCCGCGCCGCCCGCGGATCCGCTCGGCGAAGGCCGGCAGGTCGACCGCGAGCGCGTCCGGGCCGAGCCGGGACACCCCGGGCACCAGCGCCGGATCGGGCACCAGATGCGCGGCCAGGCTCTTCTGCGTACCGGCCTCGGTCAGGTCGAAGCCGGAGCCGTCGGCCAGCCGCAGCCGCAGCGCGATCGGGCCCTTGCCCGGTTTCAGCGGCAGCTTCGAGGCGAAGCTCTCCCGGTAGTGCAGCCACCCGGCGCGGGCCAGGTGCACCACGAGGTGCAGGTCGCCGTCGAAGACCACGTCCAGGAACTTGCCGTGCCGGGCGGCGTCGACAAGCGTGCGGCCGGCCACCGCGGACGGCGGCGGATCGTAGGTCTTCAGCGCGGACAGCGACGCCACCTCGAGCCGCTCGACCTCCCGGCCGACGGCGCGCTCACGCAGGTAGGCGCCCAGCGCCTCCACCTCGGGTAGCTCCGGCACCCTGCAACGGTAGCTTGTTCCCTCATGAAGGTGGTCGTGGCGCACAACCGCTACCGGACCGGTCAGCCGTCCGGCGAGAACACCGTCGTCGATGCCGAGATCGAGCAGCTGGCCGCCGCCGGGGTGGACGTGCTGCCGTTCCTGCGCAGCTCGGACGAGATCCCCGAGCTGCCGACGGCGGCCCGGGCGCTGCTGCCGCTGTCGCCGATCTACGCACCCCGGGCACAGCGGGAACTCGCCCGGCTGATCGAGTCACACCGGCCGGACCTGCTGCACCTGCACAACCCGTACCCGCTGCTGTCGCCGTGGATCGTGCGGACCGCGCACCGCTACCGCCTGCCGGTGGTGCAGACCGTGCACAACTACCGCCAGGTCTGCTCCTCCGGGATCTACTTCCGGGACGGCCGGATCTGCACCGACTGCCGCGGACGGGCGCTCGGGGTGCCGGCAATCGTGCACCGCTGCTACCGGGGGTCCCGGGCGCAGAGCGCGCTGATGGCCACCACGCTCGCGGTGCACCGGCCGACCTGGCACTCGGTGGACCGGTACATCGCGCTGACCGCCGGGATCGCCGAGCACCTGCGCGACTACGGCATCCCGGCCGGGCACATCGCGGTCAAGCCGAACGGCATCCCGGATCCGGGGACACCCGCGCCGCTGGGCGACGGATTCCTCTACTACGGCCGGCTGTCCGCGGAGAAGGGGCTCGGCCTGCTGCTGGAGGCGTGGCACCGGCACCCGGACGGTGCGCTGGGACCGCTGCGCATCGCCGGGGACGGCGAGCTGCGGCCGTTGGCCGAGGCGGCGGCGGTGGCGCGCGGGGACGTGGAGTACCTCGGCCCGCTGGACCGCGCCGGGGTGGCGGCGGCGCTCCGCTCGACCGCCGTGGTGCTGGTCGTGCCCACCTGGCACGACGTGCTGCCGACGGTGGTGATCGAGGCGATGGCCGCCGGCCGGCCGGTGCTGGGCACCGCGCTCGGCGGCATCCCGTACCTGCTCGGAGGCGCTCCGGCCACCGCCGGCGATGATCCAGCGGCCGGTGGCGCTCCGGCCACCGCCGGTGACCGTACGGTCGGCGACGGCGCTGGTCCCGCGGGCTGGGCGGTGCCGGCGGACGCCGCGGCGCTGGCCGCCGCGTTGCCGGTGGCCCGGGACGGGGCGGCGGCGCTCGCGTCGGTCGCCCGGTCCCGCTACGAGGCGACCTTCTCCCCGGCGGTGGTGACCGGGCAACTGCTGGACATCTACCGCGACCTGGCGGCGACCGGTCGCGACCGGTGAGCCGCGGGTCGGCGCCGACCCGGCGGCCGGCTCAGCGCAGTGCGGCGCGGGCCGAGAAGGCGATGCTGGCCAGCAGGAACCCGGCGTTGACCACGGTGAAGGCGGTCACCAGCCAGACGGTCCAGGCCGGTACGAGGGTCAACACCAGCCCGGCCAGGAAGATCACCGCGCCGTAGTCGCGGACCAGCTTGACCGCCCGGACCGGCAGCGACCGGGACGCCACCATGCTGGCCGCGTTCGGCCCGGCCTGCATCACCGAGGTCACCAGGTTGACCATCCAGGTGCCGGCGAAGGCCGCCACCAGCCAGGCCGGTACGCCGGGCCGCTGCGCCACGGCCACCGCCGACAGCGCCGCGACCAGGGCGATCTGCGCCGCCACGTCGCACAGCACGTCCAGCCGGGCGCCCGCGGCACTGCCCTGGCCGGTGACCCGGGCGAGCTGCCCGTCGGCGCAGTCGAAGGCGTACGCGAGTTGCCAGCCGACCAGCGCGAGCAGCCCCACCGGCCAGGCCGGCAGGTGGCCGCCGGCCACCCGCGGCGCCAGTCCGGCGACGGTGACGGAGGTGGCCAGGCCGAGCACCAGATTGACCAGGGTTAGTGCGGTGGGCGGCAGCCCGAGCCGCTGCCCGGTGCGGGCCAGCAGCGCGCCGCCCCACTGGCTGACCGCCTCGCTGAACAGCCCGCCCCCGCGGTTGGTCCGGTAGAAGTCCCGGACGGCCGGCTCAGGCGCCGTGGTGGTCGAGGGCATCGACGTAGTCTCCCAACCGCCGGCGGATCTCCTCGGCGCCGAGGTCGAGGTGTTCGAGGATGGTGTAGCGGTCGGGCCGGGTCCGCGGGGCGAACGCCACCGCGTCCGCGAACTGCTCGTCGTCCAGGCCGACATCGGCCGGGGTACGCGGCAGGTTGTGCCGCCGCAGGCAGGCCGACATCTGCCGCAGCCGCCGCTGGTCGCCGCGCAGCCAGGTGCAGTACAGCGCGCCCAGCCCGGCCAGCTCGCCGTGCGAGGCCGTGTCCGGGAAGAGCGCGTCGATCGCGTGCATGATCTCGTGGCAGCCGCCGCTTGCCGGCCGGCTGCTGCCGCAGACCGCCATGGCCAGGCCGCTGGAGATCAGCCCCTCGGCCAGCACGGTGACGAAGTCGTCGTCGCTCATGTCACCGGGGTGGTTGATGATCGCCTCGGCGGCGGCCCGGGCCAGCGAGGCGGCCAGGCCGTCCACCGGCTCACCGCGGACCTGCCGGGCCAGTTCCCAGTCGGCCAGCGCGCTGATGTTGCTGATCAGGTCGCCGATGCCGGCCCGGTTGTGCCGATCGGGGCCGCTCTCCACGAAGTCCAGGTCCACGATCACCGCGATCGGGATGTGCACGCCGTACGAGCCCTTGATCCCCTCGGTGACCAGGCTGGACACCGGGGAGGCGATGCCGTCGTTGGCCAGCGCGGTGGCCACGGACACCATCGGCAGGCCGCGGCGCATGGCCGCGTACTTGGCGACGTCCACCGTCTTGCCGCCGCCGATGCCGACCACCGCGTCGTAGGAGCGGGTGCGCAGCTTGCCGCCCAGTTCGAGCGCGGCGTCCAGCGTCCCGCCCGTGGTGGTGAAGATGTCGGCCGAGCCGAGCGTCGGCTGGATCAGCTCGGCGACCTTCTCGCCCTGGCCCGGCCCGACCACCACCGCCACGTCGCCGCCGGCCGAGATCCGCCCGTCGGAGAGGATCGCGCCCAGGTCGGCGACCGCGCCCCGGCGTACCTCGATGTGCAGCGGCGCCTGGACGGAGCGGGCTAGTAGCGGCACGCGATCTCCCGGGCGCGGGCCAGGTCGTCGTGGTTGTCGACCTCCACCCATTCGAGATCACCGATGGCCGCGCCGCGCACCTCGCCACCGCGGTCCGCGTACTCCTGGTAGCCGTCCTCGTAGTAGAGGTTGGGGTCGCGCCGCCAGGTGGCCTCCAGCGCCTCGGCGAGCCCGGCTGCCGCGTGCGGCTCGATGAGGGTGGCGCCGATGTACTCGCCGTGCGCCTGCGCCGGGTCCATCAGCTTGGTGATCCGGGTGAGCTGGCCGGAGGCGTCGAAGACGGCCTTCATCTCCTCGTCGGCGAGCTTCTTGACGGTGTCCAGGGCCAGCAGGATGCCCGGCCCGCGCTCGGCGAGCAGCGTCCGTTCCACGCTCACCGGGTGCACCGTGTCCCCGTTGACCAGCAACGCGCCCTGCGCGAAGTGGTCCCGGGCCAGCCACAGGGAGTACGCGTTGTTCCATTCCTCGGCCCGGTCGTTGTGCACCAGGGTGATCTTGACGCCGTACCGGTCCTGGAGGGCCTCGACCCGGGACTCGACCGCTCCGGCCGCGTAGCCGACCACGATCACGACGTCGGTGAGCCCGACCGCGGCGAGGTTGGCCAGCGCGATGTCGAGGATGGTCGTCTCCCCGTCCACCGGCACCAGCGCCTTGGGCAGCGTGTCGGTGTACGGGCGGAGCCGGCGCCCCGCACCCGCGGCGAGCACCATACCGATCATGGGACGGGTCCTCCCTAGCAGACATGAGCCGTCCGCAGGAGGATAGCGCCGTCAGATGGTCGGGTCGGCGTCAGCCGACGTTCGGCCGGGGTTCACCCGCGTCTGCGTGCCCCGGTTCACCCGCGTCCGCGTGCCCCGGCTCCATCCGCCGGCATGGTCGCACCGCCGGACCCGGCTCATCCGGGCAGGGCCGCCAGATCGGCCAGCAGCGTCAGCCTTTCGTCGGGGGTCAGCACCCCGTACGGCCCGGCCGCCCGGCGGTCGGTCTCCAGCTCGATGGCCTCGCGCTCCGGCCCGGGTTCCAGCGCCATGATGCTCTCGGCGGTGTGCCCGGCCGCCGCCCAGGCCGCGGCGTGCGCGTCGGCCCGGTGGTACCGCAGCACCCCCAGCCGGTTCAGCAGGAGCAGTTCGGGCGCCGCGCCGAGCGGCTCGTGCGGCGGGGCCACCGCCCGGAAGGCCGGCCCGGCCGCCAGGGCGGCCGGTTCGAGCAGCCGGTCGAGGACGCCGGCCAACCGCCGTACCCGGTCGCGGTGCTCCCGCCACGCGGCGGCCAGCACCTCGGCGTGCAGGTCGTACAGCTCGGCCAGGAAGGCCAGCCCGCGTTCGGTCGCGGCGAACCCGCCGTCGACGCGCTGGATCATGCCGTGCGCGATCTGCCGGTCCAGGGTGCGGCGGCACTCGGCCGGGTCGTGGTAGCGGGTGAGCGCCGCGAACCCCGACTCGTCCACCAGCCGTCCGGGCACCGCCAGCCGGGTCCGGAAGTCGATCAGGAAGCCCACGGCGGGCGGCCCGCCGTAGCGCTGGACCAGTTGGCTGCCGCCGCCCAGCCGCGCGGCGGCCATGGCGGCCACGAACACCCGGTCCACCGCGGGGGCGACGAGGGCGGCGACCCGGTACGGCGGCACCGCCACCAGGTCGGTCGCCGGACTCCGCCCGAGCCGGTGCGGCGTCGCCGTCGGCCCGGTAGCCCCGGTCGCCCCGGGCTGTCCGGTCGTGGGGCGCTGTCCGGTCGTACGCGGTTGTCCGGTCGGCCCGGGTTGTCCGGTCGGCCCGGTCGGCACGCCGGGTCGGCGGAGAGGGTCCACGCCGGCCAGACTAGTGACCGGCCGGGCGTTCGCACGGCGCCGGGTTCAGCATGCGGACACGGCCGGACCTGCGTCGCGGCGTCCCAGCTCACCCGTAGGCTCGGTAGTCATGACTGCCGAGCAGCTGATCTCCTTCGCCCGTGGGGCGCCCTCGCTGGACATCGTCGATGTCGACGGCCTCAAGGCCGCGGCCGTGCGCGCCTTCGAAGCCGATCCCGCCGGCGTCACCGCGTACGGGACCGCGGTGGGGTACCCGCCGTTGCGGGAGTGGATCGCGCGCAAGCACGGCGTCGAGGCCGGTCAGGTGCTGGTCACGAACGGTTCGTTGCAGGCCGACGCGTTCCTCTTCGACCACCTGGTGAAGCCCGGCGACGCCGTGGTGGTGGAGCGGCCGACGTACGACCGGACCCTGCTCAACCTTCAGCAGCAGGGCGGCCAGGTGCACGCGGTGACCATCCAGCCGGACGGGATCGACACCGCCGAGCTTCGCAAGCTGCTCGAATCCGGGGTACGCCCCAAGCTGGCGCACATCATCCCGAACTATCAGAACCCGGCCGGCGTGACCCTCTCCCTGAGCAAGCGGCACGAGCTGCTCGACCTCGCCGCCGAGTACGGGTTCATCATCTTCGAGGACGACCCGTACGCGGACATCCGGTTCCGCGGCGAACCGCTGCCCTCGATGCTCTCGCTCGACACGCGCGGGCTGGTGGTGCACGCGTCGAGCTTCACCAAGACGGTCTGCCCCGGCGTCCGGGTCGGCTACCTGGTCGGTCAGCCGGACCTGATCGCCGCGATCGTGAAGCGGGCCACCAACCTGTACATCTCCCCGGGCATGGTCGCCGAGGCGATCGTGCACCAGTTCTGCGTCTCGGGAGACATCGACCGGTCGATCGCCGCGGTCTCCGCGGCGCTGCGGGACCGGTCCCAGGCGCTCGCCGAGGCGCTGCGCCGGCACATCCCGCAGGCCCGGTTCACCGAGCCGGACGGCGGCTACTTCCTGTGGATCGAGTTGCCCTCCGACGTGCACGTCGACGACCTGGCGCCGGCGGCGGCCGAACGCGGGGTCGCGGTGGTCAAGGGCAGCGACTTCGTCCTGGACGGCGGCCAGCACGCGCTGCGGCTCGCGTACTCGGCGGTGGGCGCGGACCGGATCGAGGAGGGTGTGCGCCGGCTGGCCGCGGCGATGGACGCCGTCCGTCGCTGACGCCGCGGGGCGGGCACGAGGTTGTCGCGAGCTTCTGTCAGAAACCCGACAGAAGCTCGCGTTGTTACTGCCGGGTCTTTTCGTCTGCGGTACGGCCGGCCCACAATGCTCCGAGCATCTGTTTCCGCCGGCGTGGCGGCCTGCCGGCCGTCCGGGTGGCGGAGACGGTGCGCCGGGACATCACCCCCGCCCCCAAGATGGTGCCGGGTGGGCCGTTCGCACCTCACCCCCCCGACGCGGCCGGTCCACCCGGCGCCGCCCCAAGGGCCGGCGCCCGCCGGCCCGGCGCCATCCCGGTGGCCGCCCACGGCGTGCTGCCGCGGCGCGCCGGCCACCCCTGTCGATCATTCGGTGCGCCCTCGGCGGCGTAGCCTGCAAACCCGACGGTGTCCTGGACCGGGAGGAGGCGGACCGGACGATGGCGGAGCGGATCGAGCAGGGACAGACACGCGGAGGCGCACCCCGGTCCCGGGGCCGGGCCTGGTCCGCGCCGGTGCGGGCGGTCACCCGCATCCTGGCCGCGGACGGCCAGCCGCGCCGCGCCGGGCACACCGCCGAGGAACGCAACTCGGTGGTCGACTGCGGGCTGTACGTCGGTGGTGAGCGCCAGCCGGGCGACTGGCACTACGCCGACGCGCTGGCCGAGGCCCGGGAGCGGCGCGACGCGTTCGTCTGGGTCGGCCTGCACGAGCCCAGCGCGCAGGCGATGGCCGGGATCGCCGAGTCGTTCGGCCTGCACGAGCTGGCCGTGGAGGACGCCGTCAAGGCCGAGCAGCGGCCCAAGCTGGAACGGTTCGGCGAGGTCAGCTTCCTGGTGCTGCGGACCGCCCGCTACTGCGAGCACGACGAGCTGACCGAGACCTCGGAGGTCGTGGAGACCGGCCAGGTGATGCTCTTCATCGGGCCGAACTTCGTGATCAGCGTCCGGCACGGCGACGCCTGCCGGCTGGCTCCGGTCCGGGCCGACCTGGAGAGCAAGCGGGACCTGCTCGGGCAGGGCCCGTGGGCGGTGGCGTACGCCGTCACCGACCGCGTGGTGGACCTCTACCTGGAGGTCGCCGACAAGATCGAGGACGATCTGGACGAGCTGGAGGCGCAGGTCTTCGCCCGCTACACCAGCAGCCGGATCCAGCGGATCTACCAGATGAAGCGGGAACTGGTCGAGTTCAAGCGGGCGGTCATCCCGCTGCAACGGCCCATGGCGCTGCTCACCGGGCAGCTCAACCGGGACGTACCCAAGGAGATCCGGCGCTACTTCCGGGACGTCCAGGACCACCTCAGCCGCACGGTGGAGCAGGTCAACTCGTACGACGACCTGCTGAACTCCATCCTGCAGGCGCGGCTGGCCCAGGTGACCGTCGAGCAGAACAACGACATGCGCAAGATCGCGGCCTGGGCCGCCATCGCCGCCGTGTGGACCGCCATCGCCGGCATCTACGGGATGAACTTCCGGTACATGCCGGAGCTGGAATGGAAGTACGGCTATCCGGGGGTGTTCGCCGCGATGGTGGGCTTCTCGTTCGCGCTGTACCGCTGGTTCCGCCGCAACGGCTGGCTCTGACCGGGGCCGGACCGTCGGGAACCGCCGCCGTCGGGAACGGCCGCCGTCGGGAACGGCCGCCGTCGGGAACGGCCGTCGGGACGGGCGCGTCCGGGCCGGCCGTCGGGAAAGGGCCCCCTGCGTCACGGACTGCGACGGCAGGAGGCCCTTCCCCGCACCCGGGTCACTTGCCCGCGGCCTGCTTGGCGGTCTGCGTCATCGAGCTTGTCGCCGAGCCCGGCTTGTCGCCGCTGGTGGCCGCCCGGCCGGTCGCCGTGCCGGCATCGGCCTGGTCCGGGGTGACGCTGGTCTCCGGGGCGGTCGCGGCCGAGGCCGCCAGGTCGCTCTCCGTACGCCCCGCCGGGTCCTTCGGCACGCCGTTGTGCGTGCCCGCCGGATCCACGCCGGTCAGCGTGGCGGCCGGGTCGTACGCGTACCACTCCTGGTCGTTGCGCCGGCGGCGCAGCACCATCGCGCCGGCGGCGCCGATCGCCGCGCCGACCGCGAGTACCTTCGCGGCCTTGGCGAGCCGTCCACCGGACTTCTTCTTTCGCTTCATCTCCGCCGCCTTCGCCTTACGGGTGGTAGCGGTGCCGGCCTGCCGGGCGCCGTCCACGGCGGCCACGGCCAGCGGCGCGAGGGTGCTCATCGTGCTGCCCCAGCGGCGCTGCGCGTCGCTGCGGACCCGAGCCGCGTTGCCGCGGATCATGGCGGCCCCCGGCGCCACCCGCTCGCGGGCGGCGTTCATCCTGGGTCCCACGGTTGCGCCCACCCCACCGGCCGCATGCGAGGCCGCCTGGACGAAATGGTCCAGGCTCTCCCCCAACTCGGTCCGCATGAGATCGCGATGGCGCCTGCGCCGCCCGATTCCTAACACCGGTCTCCACCTCCTGTGTGGTTCCTCCGCCATCCTCTCCTAGCGGATGCCTCCGTACTGCCAGAACGGGCACATGGGAGGATCCGCATGGAACTGACCAACGAAAGAGGAGTACCCGTGGCCGAGACCATCTACGCCACCTTGCAGACCAACCACGGCCCGATCCGGCTGGAGCTGTTCCCGAACCACGCGCCGAGGACGGTGCGCAACTTTGTCGAGCTGGCCGAGGGGACCCGTGAGTACACGGACCCGCGCACCGGCCAGCCGGGTTCCGCGCCGTACTACGACGGCACGATCTCGCACCGCGTGATCAGCGGGTTCATGATCCAGATGGGTGACCCGACCGGCACCGGCCGGGGCGGACCGGGCTACCAGTTCGACGACGAGATCCACCCGGAGCTGCGGTTCGACCGCCCCTACCTGCTGGCCATGGCGAACGCCGGGGTCGTCGGCGGGCGCGGTACCAACGGCTCGCAGTTCTTCATCACGGTGTCCCCGACGCCGCACCTCAACGGCAAGCACTCGATCTTCGGGCAGGTTGCCGACGAGGCGTCGGCCAAGGTGGTGGACTCCATCGCCAACACCGCGACCGGTCCGGGCGACCGGCCGCGGGAGGACGTCGTGATCGAGCGCGTCGAGATCGAGCGGTCCGGCAACTGACCGACCGCCGTCGACCGAGGTATTTTTGCCCGCATGAGTGAGTCCCCGCCGACGACGCCGGTCTGCTACCGACACCCGGGCGGGAGAGTCACGTCCGGTGTACCCGCTGCGACCGGCCGATCTGTCCGGACTGCATGCGGGACGCCTCGGTGGGCCACCAGTGTCCCGAGTGCGTGGAACTGGGTCGACGGAGCCAGCGGCCGGCGCGTACCGCCTTCGGTGGCGGTGCCGCCGGCCGCTACGGCTACGTCACCAAGACGATCATCGGGCTGAACGTGCTGTTGCTGCTGGCCTCGGTGGTCGCCTCGGGCGCCGGTAGCTCGGTGGCCGGCGGCGGGCTCGGCGGACTGATGGGCCAGGGCACGCCGCTGACCCAGTGGGGTTCGGTGCTCGGCCTGGCCCGCTACCAGGACTTCACCGTGCACGGCATCGCCGAGGGCGAGTGGTACCGGCTGTTCAGCGCGATGTTCCTGCACTACGGCGTGGTGCACCTGCTGCTGAACATGTGGGCGCTGTGGGTGCTGGGCCGCAGCCTGGAGATGGCGCTCGGCCCGGCCCGGTTCCTCGGGCTCTACCTGGTGGCCGGGCTCGGCGGCAACGTCGCGGCGTACCTGTTCAGCGCGCCCAACCAGCAGACCGTGGGTGCGTCGACGGCGGTGTTCGGCCTGTTCGGCGCGCTGTTCGTGATCATGCGCCGGCTCGGTCGGGACACCTCGGGCGTGGTGCCGGTGCTGGTGGTCAACCTGATCTTCACCTTCGCGGTGCCGTACATCAGCATCGCGGGCCACCTCGGTGGCCTGCTGGCGGGCACGCTGATGGCGCTGGTCCTGGCGTACGCGCCGCGCGGCCGACGGACCGCGGTGCAGGTGGCCGGCGGGGTGGTGCTGGTGCTGCTGCTGGCCGGCCTCACGATCGTGCGCACGGCCGCGCTGTTGGGCTGAACCGGCCCGCCGCCGGCGGATCGGACGGGATCGGGCTGGACCGGCCGTCCCGGCTTCGGCCTCATCGGGCTGAACCGGCCGTCCCGGCTTCGGCCTCAGGCCCGGGTCGCGTTCCGGTGCACCGAGCGCAGCACCGCGGCCACCTCGGCCGGATCCGCGCCCAGGTCGTACCGGCCGAACAGGTGCAGCGAGCTGCCCGTGTCGATCTCCAGGGTGCCGGTCCGCAGCCCGAAACGGGGTCGACGGTCGACCGAGATCCGCTCCACCTGCGCCCACGCCAGCCGGCGCCGCCCGGCGTACCCGTGCGGCACCCAGACCCCGGCGGCGTCGGCGGCCAGCCGGACCGGCGCCAGCAGGTCGGGTCCGGCCCAGGCCAGCAGCGCGACGGCGGCCAGTGCCGCCACGCCGAGCCGGACCGGATCGCCGCCACCGAGCAGCAGCGCGAGCAGCAGCACCGCCGCGGCGCCGGCCAGCTTGAGTCCGGGTACGGCCCGGGGTACGCGCCAGGCGGCTGGTCCCATCCGTCCAGCATGCCAGCCCACGCCCGGCCGGAGTACGCCGTGCCGGTGGCCGATGATCAACGGCTCGCCTCGGCAGCCGCGGGCGGGCTACGATCGGGCCAGCCACGTTACCGGGGAGTTAACATGAGAGACGCGGTCATCGTCGAGGCGGTACGGACCCCGGTCGGGCGGCGCCGCGGCGCCCTGGCCGGCGTACATCCGGTGGATCTGTCCGCGCACGTGCTCCGGGCGCTTGCGCAGCGGGCCGGGTTCGACCCGGCCGATGTGGACGACGTGGTCTGGGGCTGCGTCTCCCAGGTCGGCGAGCAGTCGTGGAACGTGGCCCGCAACGCCGTGCTGGCCGCCGGCTGGCCCGAGTCGGTCCCCGGCACCACCCTGGACCGGCAGTGCGGGTCCAGCCAGCAGGCCCTGCACTTCGCCGCGGCGACCGTGCTCGCCGGCCAGGCGGACCTGGTGGTCGCCGGCGGCGTGGAGTCGATGACCCGGGTGCCGATGGGCGCCAGCGTCGGGGCCGGCCAGCCGTTCGGCGACCAGGTCCGCGAGCGCTACCGCGGGGTCGAGGGCTTCGCGGCCGACGAACCGGTGCCGTTCAACCAGGGCGTCGGCGCCGAGCTGATCGCCCGCCGGTGGCGCCAGTCGCGTCGCCAGCTCGACGAGTTCGCGCTGGCCAGCCACGCGAAGGCCGCCGCGGCGCAGGACGCCGGCGGGTTCGACGCCGAGATCGCCCCGGTGGCCGTGGCGGACGGCGGCAAGGCCGACCGGGACGAGGGGATCCGCCGGGACAGCAGCCTGGAGCGGTTGGCCGAGCTGCCGACCCCGTTCCGGCCGGACGGCGTGGTGACCGCCGGCTCGGCGTCGCAGATCTCCGACGGCGCGGCGGCGCTGGCGGTGACCACCTCGGAGTGGGCCGCCGCGCACGGGCTGCGGCCGCTGGCCCGCATCCACACCGCGGTGGTCGCCGCCGCCGACCCGGTCGTCATGCTCACCGCGCCCATCCCGGCCACCGCCAAGGCGCTGCGCCGGGCCGGGCTGGGCATCGAGGAGATCGGTGTGTACGAGGTGAACGAGGCGTTCGCCCCGGTGCCGCTGGCCTGGCTCGCCGAGACGGAGGCGGATCCGGAGCGGCTCAACCCGCGCGGCGGGGCGATCGCGCTGGGCCACCCGCTCGGCGGCTCGGGCGCCCGGATCATGACCACCATGCTGGGGCAGATGCGGGACAACGGCATCCGGTACGGACTGCAGACGATGTGCGAGGGCGGAGGAATGGCGAACGCCACCATCGTGGAACTTCTGTAATTTTACTTTCAACGATGTTACGGCGAGTCATCGCGAGCGTACCTATCGTTGTTACTGACATGGACGTGTTCACCCGGACCTTCCTGCCCGCCGCCGCCGAGGCCGCGGTGGGCATCCCGACCGTGAGCCGGCACATGCCGGTGCTGCGGCGGTGCGTCGAGCCCGGCGACACCACCGTGCTGGTGACCAGGTGCACCCGGCCGGAGCGGGCCGGCCAGGCCCCCGGCTACCTGATGCTGCTCACCGAGCGGCGGCTCGTGGTGACCAGCGAGACCCGGCTCACCCGCCGGCTGCGCCTGCACCTCAACGCCGAACTGCGGCACCTCGACCACGTCACCTGGAACCCGGATCCCCGGCTCGGCATCGTCGAGTTCGCGGCGACCGCCGTCGACGGGATCCGCGAGCGGTTCCAGATCCGCACCAGCCGGCCGGCGCAGGTGTGGCGGCTGGACGCCCTGCTCAGCCACGCCTTCCGGGTGCCCGCGACGATCCCGCCCGTGCGGTACGCGCCCGGCACCCCCATCACCGCGCCCGGCTCGACAATCACCGCCGACGGCCGGCTGCTGCCGCTCGGCACGGCGCTGGCCTGACACCTCTTTACAGAGTTCGAACCCGGCCCGCGTGTACCCCGTCCCGTCGATCGGCCATCATTGGCCGGTGTCCACCGACGCGGCGAACCGGGGTCTGGTCCTGGTGGTCGAGGATGAGCCGGCGATCGCCGACCTGGTACGCCTCTACCTGACCCGGGACGGCTTCGGCGTACACGTCGAACACGACGGCGCGGCGGGTCTCGCCGCCGCCCGGCGGCTGCGTCCCGTCGCCTGCGTGCTGGACATCGCGCTGCCCGGCCTGGCCGGCACGGAGCTGTGCCGGCGGCTGCGGCAGGGCGGGGACTGGACCCCGGTGATCTTCCTGACCGCCCGGGACGACGAGGTCGACCGGATCGTCGGGCTCGAACTCGGCGCGGACGACTACGTGACCAAGCCGTTCAGCCCGCGGGAACTCGTGGCCCGGGTCCGGGCGGTGCTGCGGCGCACCGTCGGCGTGCCGGCCGGGGCCGACCAGACCCGGGTCGTCGGGCCGGTCACCCTGGACCCCGAGCGGCGGACGGTCAGCGTCGCAGGCGCCCCGGTGCGGCTCACCTCCACCGAGTTCGACCTGCTGGCACACCTGATGAACCGCCCCGGTCGGGTGTTCACCCGGGAGGAACTGCTGGCAGCCGTCTGGGGATACGCCGCGCACAGCGGCACCCGCACGGTGGACGTGCACGTGGCGCAGGTGCGGGCGAAGCTCGGTCCGGCGGCGGCCGACGTGATCCGGACGCACCGCGGCGTCGGCTATGCCGCCGCCGGCTGAACCGCCGCCGACCCGCGGCGGCGACCCGACCCTCGGCGGCGACCGGGGCCCCGGCAATCCGGGCGTCGGGCAGCCGACCATGATGCTGCCGGTGATCGGCCCCGGCCGGGACGACGCCCGGTCACCCGGCCGGCGCCGCGTCGGGCGGACCCTGACCACCCGGGCGGTGCTGGTGACCTGCCTGGTCGCGTTGATCTCCGTGCTGGTCACCCTCGTGGTGTCGGTACCGCTGGCCGCCCGCACCGCCGACCGGCAGGCCCGGGAGGCGCTGGCGGCGCAGGCCAACCTCGCCGCCCAGGTGCTGCGACCCCGGATCGACCGCGGTCGCAGCACCGACGAGGAACGGATCATCCAGCAACTGCGCCGGCAACGCATCGACGCGTACCTGATCCGCGCCGGCCAGCCGGACCGGAGCGGGCTGCCGCAGGCCACCGTTCAGCGGATCGCCGCCGGGCACAACTTCTCCGGCCGGCGCCTGGTGGCCGGCCGGCCGTCGCTGATCGAGGGCCGGGCCCTGCCCGGCGGCAGCGGCGTGGTGCTGGTCCGGCCGCTGGTCAGCGGACTGTGGCTGCGCATCGTGGCCGGACTGTGGCTGCCGCTGCTGGCCGGCCTCGTCGCCGGGGTGGTCGCCGGGATCCTGCTGGCCCGCCGGCTGGCCCGGCCGATCCGCAACGCCGCGACGGCGGCCGCCCGGCTGCGCTCCGGGGAGCGGGACGTCCGGCTGCCGGTCGAACCGCCGCAGGAGGCGGCGGACCTGGCGTACGCGCTGAACGACCTGGCCACGGCGCTGGCCACCAGCGAGGGGCGGCAGCGGGAGTTCCTGCTCTCGGTCTCCCACGAGCTGCGTACGCCGTTGACCTCGATCCGCGGGTACGCCGAGGCGATCGCGGACGGGGTGGTCGGGCCGGACGAGGCGCAGCGGGCCGGCCGGACCATGCTCGGCGAGGCCGAACACCTCGACCGGCTGGTCAGCGACCTGCTCGCGCTGGCCCGGCTGGAGGCGGCGGATTTCGCCCTTGAACCACTCCCCGTCGAGCTGGGCGGGTTGCTGCGGGCGGTGGCCCAGACCTGGGCGCCGCGCTGCGCGGCGGCCGGCGTCGAGTTGCGGGCCGAACTGCCGCCGACCCCCGTGGCGGTGTGGACCGATCCCGGCCGGATCCGGCAGGTGGTCGACGGGCTGCTGGAGAACGCGCTGCGGGTCGTACCCCCGGGGGCGCCCGTTGTGGTCGCGGCGCGCGCCGCCTCCGGTGCGGATGCCGGCCCGGCACCGCGCAACGGGGGCGGGATCGTGCAGGTGCGGGACGGCGGACCCGGCTTCACCGACGACGACCTCGCGGTGGCCTTCGAGCGCGGCGCCCTGCACCAGCGGTACCGGGGGGTCCGCAAGGTCGGCAGCGGGCTCGGGCTGGCGCTCGCGGCCGGGCTGGTGCGCCGGCTCGGCGGTGCGATCAGCGCCGGCCACGCACCCGAGGGCGGGGCGAGCTTCACCGTCTGGCTACCGCCGCCGCCGTGAGCACGGCCTCCGGCGTACCCGCCGGGACCGTGACCGGATGCCGGACCGGGACCGAACGCCGGACCGGGGCCGGACCGCGGATCCTTACCCGATCCGAACACCGGCCTGACCGTCCGTTGCTCTGCGCGGGGCACGCTGGTGGCACCTCACCAGGAAGGATGGACGATGAAGCGTTGGGGAGTTGCGGTCGGCACGGTTCTGCTGGCCGGGGTTGGTGCGCTCGGCCTGACCGGCTGCGGCGTGGCCGGGCGGGCCAGCGACACGGCCGAGCAGACCGCGGTCGAGGTCGCTGCCGCGATGGGCGCGGACGGGCAGGCGCTGGCCGCTATGGGATTCGACACCGCCCAGATCGCCGCGGCCGACCCCTCGGCGGACCCGTCGGCCACCGAGGGCGCCGAGGGCGCCGAGCCGAGCGCCGGACCGGGCAGGGGCCAGCGGGCCGAGGCGTGGCGCAAGCGCCACCAGGCCCGGGTGCTGCTGCGCCGCAACACGCTGCACGGCGAGGTCGTGGTGCAGACCCAGGACGGGACGAAGACCGTGGCGGTCCAGCGGGGCACGGTGACCGCGATCACCGACACCTCGATGACCGTCAAGTCCACCGACGGGTTCACCGAGACCTGGACCTTCGGGCCGCAGTTGAAGGTCGTCGAGCGGCGTACCACGATCCAGCCGAGCGACGTGAAGGTCGGCACCGAGCTGGGCGTGGCCGGCACCAGGGACGGCGACAACGGCGTGGCCCGGCTCGTGGTGATCCCGAACAAGAAGTAGTCCGCCTCGCCGGACCACCCGGTTCCGCACGGTCCCGCCGCCCGGCAGCACGCCGGGCGGCGGGTTCGTGAACGGCCGGTCAGTAGACGCGCGACCCGATGAAGTCGTCGTGCCCGTAGCCGACCGGGTTGGCGAAGTTCCGGGACTCGAACGACCACTGCTGGCGGCTGCTGGACGAGCAGGTCGCCAGGCGCAGTCGGGGCTTGCCGCTGGACGGGCTGTCGAAGGCCAGGCAGAGGTTCTGGTTGCCGGCCGCCCGGATCTGGCTGCCCGCGAAGACCCACTGCTGGTTGACCCCGCCGTGGCAGTCGTAGATGTTGACCGGGGTGTTGGCGGTGAGGGTGCCGCCGGCCACGTCCAGACACCGGTCGTGGGACAGCTCGGAGTGCAGCGAGCCGCGGGCCGGGTCGTACCAGAAGCCCTGGTTGCGACCGCCGTGGCAGGAGTACCCCTGCTGCACGGTGTTGTTCCGCGAGTCGTACCCCTTGCCGTCCACGCAGGTCCCGGTCGCCGCGTTGCGTAGCTGCTTGAACTCCAGCAGACCCGGTTGCAGGACGCCGGCGCCGGTGCTGGCCGGGTCCACGCAGGTGCCCTGGTCCAGGCCCGAGTTGAAGAACTGGGTCATGCAGCTGGCGAACATGCCGTGCCCCCGCGCGTTCGGGTGGAACGACTGCCGGGCCGCGTTCTCGTCCCAGATGCCCAGCTCGATGAAGAGGCCGCGGACCGAGGTGTTGTCGGTGCACACCTCGTGGCCGTGGAACAGCCGGCTGTCGTCGAGGTAGCGGGTGCCGGTGTTCGCGGCGGCCTGCCGCAGCGCCCGCTCGAACAGCGGTACCGCCTTGTTGCGGGCGAAGGCCAGGTCGGCGAGGTAGAGCAGGCAGCCGCCGTTGTACCAGCCGGGGAAGTTCGGGTTGTCCTCGACGTCCGGGCTGGCCGGGCTGGGGTACGACTGGAGCACCAGCTCGTAGTCCGTACGCAGGTAGCCGGCGTCGGTCATGGTCTGCCGGATCGAGTTCAGCGCGTCCTGCACCGCCTGCCGGCTGCCGTCGGTGCGTACCGTCCACTGGTCGGTGTAGGTGGGGTAGCACGTGCCCTGGAAGAACACCCGGTGGATGGCGCAGTCGGTGGCCACCGGACCGAACTGGATGGTCCCGTCGCCGTTCGCGCCGACCACCACCCAGATCAGCTTGATCCTGGTGTTCCGCGCCTTGATGGCCAGGTAGTCGCCCTGGTTGAGTTCGTTCCACTGACTCGGGCCGCCGGCGATCAGGTTCCACGGGGTCGCGCCGGAGCAGGCCAGGTTGTACTGCACGTCGGAGGGGATGCCGGTGCGGAACACGGCCTGGTCGCGTGATCGGTCGCACCAGTTTCCATCCTGGTGCGTGCCGGGAACGTAGTTGCCGACGCCCTCGCCGGAGATCTCGCTGTCGCCCATGGTGACCAGCGAGACCTTGCGCTGGCTGAGCGGGCGGATCTCCGGGCTGCCGTAGAGGGCGGTCGCCTCGGTGGACCGGATGGCTTCAAGGTTGGCCGGCAGGGGTTGCACGGTGGGCTGGTCGGCGGCGCTGGCCGGTCCGGCCAGGACGGTGACCGTCGGGAGGATGAGGCCCGCGACGAGCGCCGCGGCGGCGAGGGAGCGCCGCCGGAGCGCCCGGAGGGCGGGTCGGCTCTCGGGGGCGGGGGGTCCGAACATCGACGAACTCCTTCCAACCGATCGCTGGGGTCCGATCGGTTACCAGAAGGTAACGCCGAGGTTTAGTTATGTGAATACTTTTCGCAAGACCCGTCGATGGCGACCACCGTCGATCGCCATGCCGGAGCGCCGATCGGCCGATCCCGATCCCCCGTTCGGCCCGGTGTGCGGTCTCGCCCGGTGGCCGGTGCGGATCCGCAGGTGGCGGCGGAGTCGGCGCTGCTCGGGGCCGCCGGCCGGGAGGGAGTCGGGCCATCTGATCGACGGGGTTCGGATACGCTGTCGGGGATCTGCCAACTCACCACGGAGACTCTCGTGAAGCTCTCGATCCTGATGCCGGTCTACAACGAGGCCGAACGCATCGCTGACGCGCTGAAGCAGGCGCTGGCAGTGGAGTATCCCTGCGAGATCGAGATGGTAGTGGTCGACGACGGCAGCAAAGACGGCACCCCGGAGATCCTCGCGGGCGCGGACGACAGCCGGGTCCGGGTGATCACCCATCCGCGCAACGCCGGCAAGGGCGCGGCGATCAAGACCGCGGTCGACAACGCCGAGGGTGAGTACATGGTCATCCTCGACGCGGACCTCGAGTACGACCCCAACGACATCCCCCGGCTGCTGGCCCCGGTGCTGGACGGCCGCGCCACGGTCGTCTACGGAAATCGCACCTTCGGCAGCCACAGCGCCTACAGCTTCTGGTACGTGATGGGCAACAAGGCCGTGACGACCGCCGCCAATGTGCTCTACAACTCGTACATCGGCGACCTGGAGACCTGCTTCAAGCTGCTGCCCGTGGCGCTGTACCGCTCGCTGGAGGTGAAGTCGCGGGGATTCGGCATGGAGGCCGAGGTCACCGGCAAGCTGCTGCGCCGCAGGATCCGGCCGTACGAGGTGCCGATCAGCTACCGCGCCCGGGGGCGTGACGAGGGCAAGAAGATCACCTGGCGGGACGGCGTCGAGGCGCTGTGGATCCTCGGCCGCGAGCGCGCCCGCCGACCCCGCGCGCTGGGCTCCGGCGCCCGCGGCTGAGCCTCCGAGCGCTCGCGGCTTGAGCCTCCGAGCGCCCGCGGCTGAGCCTCCGGCGCTCGCGGCTTGGGGCTCCGAAACCCGCCCCGCGGCTGAGGCTCCGGTCAGCCGGCGCCGGGCACGAGGAACGCGGTGATGGACCGGCACAGTCCCGCCGCATCGAGGCCGTGCCAGCGCGCGTGGTCCGCCGGATCGCCGTACCGGTGCAGGTCCACCTCCGTGACGCCGAGGCCGAGCAGCCGGTGCGGCCGGTCGGCCAGGGCGTCGGCCACCACCCGGGCCGAGGTCCCGGCCAGGTACGGCTCGACCAGCACCACCTCGCGACCGGCCAGTTCCCGCAGCCCGGCGGTGTCGAACGGCCGCGGCGTGTGGGTGTAGGCGACCGTGACATCCAGCGCGGCGACCGCGGTGAGCGTCGCGTCCAGCACCGGACCGACCGCCACCACCAGCGGTGCGCCCGGCGTACCCCGGCGCAGCACCCGCAGCCGGTCGGCCCCCGGATGGCCGGCCGTGTTGGACTGGCTCGACAACCGCAGATAGACCGACCCGTCCTGGGCCACCGCGGACCGCAGCAACGGGGCCACCTCGCTCGGATGACCGGGCACCCGCACCGTCCACCGACCCAACGTGTCGAACAGCGCCACGTCTCCCGGCGACTGGTGGGTCCGGCCGGAGCGCGCGGCATCGTACGAGGCGCCGACGCTGACCAGCACCGCACCGACCCCCTGGTGATCGAGGTCGAGCTTGATCTGCTCGTACGCCCGGTCCACCAGGAACGTCGCGTACGAGTGCACGATCGGACGCAGCCCGGTCAGCGCCAGCCCACCCGCCACGCCGATCATCAACTGCTCCCGGATGCCGACGTTGAGCACCCGGTCCGGGTGCCGGCGCGCGGCCGGGGCAAAGTCGGCCGCCGAGATGTCGGCCAGCACCAGGGCGGTCCGCGGATCCTCCGCCAGCAGCGCCGTGCTGGTCCCGACGAACGTGTCGCGCATCATGCTCCTCCGATCCGGGCCACCACCGCGTGCGGCCGACCGGGCCGGTGCCCGGTCAACCCGGCGAAAATCTCCTCGTGGTCCCGGCCGTCCACGGTGACGGCGGTCCAACCGGCCACGGTGAACCGGCCGGCGATGCCACCGGGCCAGCCGTGCGTGGCCGAGGCGTTGTCGACCACGATCGCGGTCACGCTGTCCAGCCCGATCGCCCCCGCATAGGCGACGGCCTCGTGGTTGGCGCCCTCGTCCAACTCGGCGTCGCCGATCAGGACGTACACCCGGGGGTTGGTCAGACCCTGCGCCCGGAGGCCGAGCGCGGTGCCCACGCCCAGCCCGAGGCCGTGCCCGAGCGAGCCCGAGCCGATCTCCACCCCCGGCACCAGCAGCCGGTCCGGGTGGTGACCGAGCCGGCTGTCCGGTCCGGCCAGGTCGTCCAGCCACTCCGGTGGGATGAACCCCTTGGCGGCCAGCACCGCGTAGAACGCGGCCGGCCCGTGCCCCTTGGAGAGCAGGAAGCGGTCCCGGTCCGGGTCCTCCGCCGTCGCGGGCGTGGTGGCCAGCACCCGGTCGTAGAGCACCCAGAGCACATCGAGGGTGCTGTGCGCGCTGGGCGCGTGTTTCTCGTCCCCGGTGATCCGGGTCAGCAGCGGGGTGACCGAGGCCATCGGCTCGGTCGTGGTTGTCGGGACACTCATGCGGATAGCCTGCGACTTGAAGTGCACTTCAACTCAAGGTGAGGGCGATGCAGGACACGATGACCATCGGCGAGCTTGCGGCGCGCTCCGGGGTGGCGCCCTCGGCGCTGCGCTACTACGAGCGGCTGGGCCTGATCCGGGCCGGCCGCACCGGCGGAAACCAGCGCCGGTACGAGCGGTCCGAGCTGCGCCGGGTGGCCTTCATCCGGATCTCCCAGCAGGTCGGGGTGTCGCTGGAGGAGATCCGCACCGCCCTTGACGAACTGCCCGACTCGCGTACCCCCACCCGCGCGGACTGGACCCGGCTGTCCAACCGGTGGCGCGGCCGGCTGGACGACCGCATCAACCTGCTCACGCGGCTGCGCGACGACCTCACCGGCTGCATCGGCTGCGGCTGCCTGTCCCTGCAACGCTGCCGGCTGTACAACCCCGACGACGTACTCGCCGCCGAAGGCCCGGGACCGCGCCTGCTCGGCTGACCACCGCTGGTCCGGTGCGTCCCGGCGTCCCGCGTTTCCGCGTCCCGCGTCCCGGCGTGTGCGCGAGCCGGCCGGGGGCCGGCTACCGCTCGCGGACCAGCAGCACCTTGCCGAGGTGGTCGCTCGACTCGATCAACCGGTGCGCCTCGGCGGCCCGCTCCAGCGGCACCCGCCGATCCACCACCGGGCGGATCCGGCCCGACTCGACCAGCGGCCACACCTGCTCCCGAACACCCCGTACGATCGCCGCCTTCTGCTCGACCGGCCGGGACCGCAGCGTCGTGGCGGCGACCGTACCCTGCTTGGCCAACAGGGCCGCCAGGTCAAGCTCACCCTGGCGCCCGCCCTGCAGGCCGATCACCACGAGACGCCCGCCGGTGGCCAACGCCGCGACGTTCCGACCCAGGTACGCCGCACCCATGATGTCCAGGATCACGTCCGCGCCCCGCCCACCGGTGGCCGAGCGGATCTCCTCGACGAAGTCCTGCTCGCGATAATCGATCGTGTGGTCGGCACCCAACTCCCGCAGCGGGCCGTGCTTGCCGGCCCGGGCCGTTACCGCCACCGTGGCGCCCAGCGCCTTGCCGAACTGGATCGCGAAGGTGCCGATCCCGCTGCCGCCGCCATGCACCAGCAGGGTCTCGCCGCGGTCGAGCCGCGCCAACCGGGCAACGTTCGACCAGACGGTGCAGGCCACCTCCGGTAGCGCCGCCGCCTCCACCAGGTCGACCCCGACCGGCACCGGCAGCACCTGACCGGCCGGCACGGCCACCCGCTCGGCGTACCCGCCGCCGGCCAGCAGCGCACAGACCGGTTGGCCCACCGTCCAGCCGGCCACCCCCGGGCCGACGGCCGCCACCGTGCCCGAGCATTCCAGACCCGGGTACGTCGGGGCGCCCGGCGGCGGAGCGTAGTGCCCCTGCCGTTGCAGCACGTCGGCCCGGTTCACGGCGCTGGCGCACACCTCGATCAGCAGCTCGCCGGTGCCGGGCTCGGGGTCCGGCACCTCGGCCCAGACGAGGGCCTCCGGCCCACCGGGTTCGGGAATCGTGATCGCGCGCATGGCTCAGTCTTACCCGACGATCGGCCCGACCCACGCCCGGTCCGCCGCGGTTCGAGGATGGTTCGAGGATGGTTCGAGGCCGGGGTCCGGCGATCACCGACGGTTCACCGGGCCATGGCAGACTAGGACCGGCGGTGTCCCGGCGAGCCGGGCGCGTCGTCCGGAGGGTTCGCCTAGTGGCCGATGGCGCTGGTCTTGAAAACCGGTAAGGGAGCAATCTCTTCGTGGGTTCGAATCCCACACCCTCCGCCGTCCGAGCAGCAAAAACGTCCCCCGACCAGCACGAACGCCGGCCGGGGGCGTGTTCACAGCTGGTGAATCGATTTCGCCGGCCCTTGCCGATGCCGCCGTGTCTCACTGGTCGTGGCGGTTGCCTGTCGGCGTCACCCGGTGCTTCTTCGACCCGGGCCTCGATGCACGAGGAATAGGCCTTGTTCACCGCGGCAGACGTGGACAGCTGGCCTGCGGCTCAAGATCCAGGAGACCCACTCGGGTCGGGAGCGCATCATACTCACGATCAAGACACCACGAACCCGCCCTTTCTGTCCCATCGGCAAGGCGAAAGGAGGGATTAGTCGGTCTCTTTTCTGAGGTCGCGCTAGGCAATCGGTCGGTAACATCCGGGCTTGCCGTGGGCATCAGACTCGCCAGCAAGGGATTGCGGGCCGCGCCCGGTGTCTTTCGCCTGCCAGAAAAAAAGGGGAGTGCTTAATGGAGTTCGATGAACGGGTCGCCGCGCTTGCCACGAAGGTTCGAAATCAGCGGGACACGATTCAGACGGAAGAAGCTGCCAAGAATGCTTTCGTCATGCCGTTCATCTCGATGATCCTCGGCTACGATGTCTTTGATCCGCTGGAGGTGATACCGGAGTTCACCGCCGACGTCGGCGCCAAGAAGGGCGAAAAGGTCGACTACGCAATCATGCATTCCGGCGAGGTGCAGATCCTCATCGAATGCAAGCAGCCGCGCGACTCTCTAAAAATTGAACACGCATCTCAGCTCTATCGGTATTTCTCGGTCACGAACGCGCGGATCGCGGTCCTCACCAACGGTCAGGTCTACCAATTCTACACCGATCTCGACGCGCCCAACAAGATGGATGCCAAGCCATTTCTCGTGCTGGATCTGCAAGACATTGATGACAGCTTGTTGCCGGAACTGCGCAAGCTCACAAAAGAAGTCTTCGACCTTGACTCCATTATCAGCGCGGCGGAAGAATTGAAATATCTCGGCCAAATCAAGCGCTCGATGGCGGCGCAGTTCAAGGATCCCGAGGATGATTGGGTCAAATTTTTCGCCACGAGAGTCTATGATGGCGCCTTCACTCAGAAGAGGCGCGAACAGTTTCGTTCACTGGTTGCCAAGGCGTCCTCGCAGTTTGTCCGAGATCAAGTAAATGAACGTCTGAAAGACGCACTCCACGCAAGCCTTCCCAGACAGGCCACCGAGGCGCCTTCCGATGTGCTTGAGAGCGAAGAGGTCGCACTGGGCGACGTCACCCGTGACACCGAGGTGGAAACGACGCTCGAAGAGCTGAACGGCTACCAGATCGTCAAGGCGATCGCATGTAGCGAGGTTAAGCCCCAGCGCATTGTGGGTCGCGACGCAAAGTCGTACTTCGCGGTCATCCTGGACGACAACAACCGCAAGCCCATAGCGCGACTGCACTTCAATGGGAAGGCTCGAAAGTACGTTGGGACGTTCGATGCCGATAAGACCGAGACCCGTCATTTGATCGGTTCTGTTGACGATATCTATCTCCACGCTGACGCAATACGGTCTGCCGTCAGGGCATTTATGGGAGATGGCGGCAACAAGAATCATTGATAAGCTCAAGGTTCTCTTTGACTTCGAGCGACGTGCCGGACCATCGTCGTGGCCAACGGCCAGCGCTAAACGGAGTCGACTGGGTGGTCAAGGTTCAGGTCGGCTGAGGGGCGAAGCTGACCCGGGGCTGCGCTCACGCTTGCCGAATTTGCAGAACCGTTGATCGGCGACTCGGCCGATGTACGAGCAGGCCAACGCGGTACGCACTCGATGTTTCCGCTCTGCGCCGGGGTGGCCGTCGTCGAACTCGACGTCGAGCCGCTGGCTCAGGAGGGGTAGTGCGTGGGCGCCGCGCGGCTCAACTTCTTCCGTTGGACCGCGCGGCGTTCGTCCGGCAACGTCGGAGGCAAACTGCAGCGGACATCAGACGAGGCGTCGCTTGACTGCGATCCACTGCCGTAGCTGCTGGGCCAGTCGTTCGTCGGTGACGTCGTCCAGGTTGTATTCTGCGGCGTTGATCAGGTTCTTGGCCCGACGGGACGCCCACATCTGACTCCGGTTCAGTCGACGCAGCGCCGATGGGTGGTCGACGAGTGCCACCTCGTCCAGACTGACCGGGATGGCCGCCAGGCAGTTCCGGACGATCTCGTCGGCAGAGGGCGCCAGCGCGAGCGAGTCGATGTCCAGGTCCTTCAACATCGCGCGGAAGTACGCCATCCGCTGGGCGTGTTCGTAGGCGTTGAAGACGCCTTGATCGCTGGTCCAGCGCAGCAGCCACAGTGTCAGCCGTACCCAGTCTGCCCGCATCTGGATCGGCCGGCCCGCCTTGTTGAACTTCCGGTCGGGCGTGCAGAGCAATGCCAGCCACCAGTTGACGTGAGCCGCGGCCGGCTGGTTGCGCTGGAGCCAGTCGGCGCGGGCGGTGTCGGACAGCCGCAGCATGTGGGCCAACTGGTGGTCGATGGCTTGGCTGCGTGCGGCGGGCCGGCCGGCGGCTGGAGACGGGACGGCGATCGACCACACATCGCCAGCCGAAAGTCGACCGTCCGCGCTGTCGGCGACGACCAAGATGACGGTCTGCGACTCCGCAAGCCCGTACCGGCGGAAGGTGGGGCTGTCACCTTCGCGGGCAATCTCCTCCAGCCGCTGATCAAGCGCGGCGACCGTGCGGGCCAACCCGTCGAACCGTAGCCGTTGATCGAACGACCCGTACCGGTCGAACGGCGTGGTGACGGGCAACGCGGTCAGCCGGTGTACCTGGACAACGAAGCCGCCGGGGCACCAAGCGGTGTCATCGCGTCCCCTTGTCCAGGAGAACTCGACCAGGCCGTAGTCGCGGCGCAGGGTGGTGCGGCGTAGGTCCTCGACGTACCCGGATCCCAGCACCCGCGCCACCTCGTCAGGCGGATCACCGGCTCCGACGCCGAGAACCATGCCACGGACCACCACGTCGACGAAGAAGTCCAGCCCTGTCACTCGCGATCTTCCCGCTCATCCTCGCACCACCCGACACCCATGGTGACGACATGGTCGAGCCCATCCGGGGTCGGCAGCACGAACACCCTGAAATTCGTACCCACCAAGCCGGCGTCGGCCAGGATTCGGTCGCGTTCGTCGGTCGTGGCGCACCGGATGACCAGCCCGTCCCGGTACTCCATCCGGGTCTTCATCGCCTCGACGGGCTTGAAGAGAACATCAATGCGTGTCGGCCGGTGCCCGTCGGTACCGGTCGTCCGCGCCCGCAGCACCAGTTGGCTGTGGCTGATGGTGTAGGCCCAGACGGCGAACTGACGGTCGCAGCGGAACAGTTCCCTGCCGGGAGCGAACTGCTGGTCCTGGGTGAGCCACTGGCGATCGAGCACGGGCAGAGCATGCCAGCAGATGGCGGCAACCGGGACACCGGAGCGTTGCCGTCGAACGGCGCTACTGCGATCCGCTGGTGTGGCCTCGCTGCTACACACCAGCCAGGGTTGCGCGGCTTGCAGGGCCTTCCCAGACTGCCCCGGACCGATGATCTTCTCGATCTCCACGAACGCTCCCCGATGCGCTCGACGTCGTCCAGGAACAGCCATCCTGGGCGTACGCCTGGTCTTCCTGAGTTACAGGGCCGACAGGGCAACGTCACGGCGGCATGGCTCGGGCTCCAACGCGGCCAGGTCGCAGACGCGGTACCTGACCTCGATCTCCCTGGCCTGTCCACAGCGAGTGGCGTTGCCGACATGTCCGTGTCGTCGGCCTGGTTCGGGTAAGAAGGTCTGCGGACATTCTCGCGGAAGGACATGAGATGAACCTGGATCGTCCGATCGCCCCGGACCCGTACGAGACCCTGCCGCCCGTACCGTCGTTCACGCTCACCAGCACGGACGTGGCCAACGGCGAGCCGATGGACGCCGCGTTCGCGCATCAGAGCGTCGGCGGCGGAAACGAGTCGCCGCAGCTGAGCTGGTCCGGCTTCCCCGCGGAGACGCAGAGCTTCGTGGTGACCTGCTTCGACCCGGATGCTCCCACCGCCAGCGGATTCTGGCACTGGGTGCTGATCAATTTGCCGGCCACGGTGACCGAACTGCCGCGCGGGGCCGGCGGCCAGTCGCTCGACGGCGCCGTGGCGATGCGCAACGACTACGGTTCGCAGGGGTACGGCGGTGCGGCGCCGCCGGCCGGCGACCGGGCGCACCGGTACCTCTTCGCCGTGCACGCGCTGGACGTTCCGAGCCTCGACCTGGGGCCGGACACGCCGTGCGCGCAGGTCGGGTTCAACCTGACGTTCCACACCCTGGCGCGGGCGGTCATCCGCCCGACGTACCAGGTGAAGGAGTAGCACCTCGGCGGCGCCGGCACGGCCGCGACCGCGTGGCCGTGCCGACGCGCCCGCGGGAGGGTCGGCGCCCGCGGCGGGTCAGCCGGGTACGCGGGCCACCGCGAAGACGGACTGCCCGAACGGTGGCCGGACGATCTGCTCGGCCGCCTTGGTGACCGGGAGCACGAGGCTGTCGTAGAGCTTCACCATCGGCCCTTCCTTGGGCATCAGCCGGAACACGCTGGTGGCCATGTAGTAGCCGAGCAGGCCGAGCGCGTTGGCGTAGTGCAGCCGCTCGACCGTGAGGCCGGCAGCTTCGAGGGCGGCGCGCATGGTCTTGCGGGTGTACCGCCGGACGTGGCCGGTGGCGACGTCCGCGGGGCTCATCGCGAACTCGAACGCCGGGACGATCAGCACGATGGCGCCGCCCGGTCGGACCAGGTCGCGCATGCTCTGTAGCGCACCCACGTGGTCCTCGATGTGCTCCAGCACGTTGTACGAGACGGCGGCGCTGTAGTCGCCGCGCGTGGAGTGCGGCAGCAGCATCTCGCGTACCTCGATCTTGGGCTCGACCGCCAGCCGCTCCTTGAGCGTGATCAGGCGCTCGGGGTCCGCCTCGGTGGCCGTGAAGCGGTCCAGGTACGGCGCCCATTCGAGGGCGTAGTCACCGAGGCCGCTGCCGATCTCGATCGGGTTGTCACCGAGGTAGGGCACGGCGAGCTCGACGAACCACCGGCGGTGGTTCACCGCAGTGGCCAAGCCCTCCAGCACCTCGGACTGAACCTGCTGGTCTCCGGTGAGTTGTGCCATACGTCGATGCCTCACGATCTGCTATGACCCTGCACCCTGAACCGACAGAGTTAACCACTTACGGCGACTCTACGAAAATCGGACTCCATGGTGTGGGACGGATCCGAGTTTTTCTCGTTAAATCTTGCCGATCCCCTACGATCAGCAAGTCATCCCGATACGCTCCGAAATGGTATGACAACCCGACGTTCCGAATCCGGTGGCCCCCCGTCGGGGCGCGGCTACCCCCGAACGCCCGAGGGAGCCGGGTCGGCCCGCCGTGTCATCCCCGTCCGGCTCCGGTCCGCCCGGCTGGTCGACGCGGCGGCGATGGTCAGCTTCGTCCTGCTGGCTGGCTGGGTCACGGCCCGGTTGTGGGTGTTTCCGGACCAGGAACTGCGGGCCAACCGATCCGACCAGGCATTGTTCGAATGGATGTTGGCGCACGGCGCGCGGGTGCTGACGACCGGTGCGGATCCGCTTTTCAGCGACCGGATGAACGCCCCGGTCGGGGTGAACCTGATGGCGAACACCTCCGTGCTGACCATAACTCTTCCGCTGACCCCCGGCACGTTGGCGCTCGGCCCGCACCTCGCCTTTACGGTGTTCCTGACCGGTGCCCTCGCCGGCACCGGGATCGCCTGGTACCTGTTGTTCTCCCGGATGCTGGTCCGGACCCGGTCCGCCGCCTGGCTCGGTGCGCTGGTCGCCGGCTTCGCCCCGGGCATGGTGTCGCACGCCAACGGCCACCCCAACATCGTGGCTCAGTTCCTGGTTCCGGTGCTGGTCTGGCGTACCGTCCGGCTGCGCGATCCCGGCCGGTGGCTCCGCAACGGCGCCCTGCTCGCGGCCGTGGCGGTGGCGCAGGCGTTCCTCAACCCCGAGATACTGCTGTTCACCGCGGTGGGCCTCGGGATCGTCACGGCCGTGGTCGCCGCGCTGCGACCAGCAGTACGGCGGGACGCCCGGACGTTCCTGGCCGGCCTGGGCACCGCGGCGCTGCTCTCGGGGCTGCTGCTGGCCTACCCGCTCAGCGTGGCGCTGACCGGCCCCGGCAGCTACCGCGGCCTGCCGCCGGCGGTCGCCGGGTACGCCGCCGACCTGCTGTCCTTCGGTGCGTACTCGCGGGAGTCGCTGGGCGGCCACCTGTTTCCGCCCGGCGGACTGGCGCAGAACGCCACCGAGGAGAACGCGTTCTTCGGCTGGCCCCTGCTGCTGGCCCTGCCGGTGCTGGTGTGGTGGCTCCGGCGCAGCGCGGTGGCGCTGGCGGTGTCCGCGGCGGCGCTGGTCTTCGCGCTGCTGTCGCTCGGCCCGCGGCTGCGGGTGGCCGGCCGCATCACCGGTATCCCGGGGCCGTGGGCCGCGCTTGACCAACTCCCCGTCCTCGACGCGGTGGTCCCGACCCGCTGGGCGCTGGCGGCCGGGCCGCTGCTGGCCGTCCTGGTCGCGCTCGGCTGGGACCGCGCGATGGTGCTGGCCCGCGACGGGGCCGGCGCCGCCGGGCCGGTCGCGGCGACCGGCCCGGACGGCGCCGGGGGAACGCACGAGGCGCAGAGAACGCACGAGACCGGGAGTCCGGACGGTGCCGGGAGAGACGTCGCCGGGAGAGACGTCGCCGGGAGAACGGACGAGACCGGGAGAAGGGACGGCGCAGGGAGTGCGGACGAGACCGGCAGTCCGGGCGGTTGGTGGACAGGCCGGCGGGTGCGGCTGGCGATGCTGGCGGCGCTCGTGCTGCTGCTGCTCCCGCTCGCGCCGACGCCGCTGCCCACGGCGCCGCTCGATCCGGTGCCGGCGTTCGTCACGGCCGGCACCTGGCGGGAGTACGTGGTTGGCGACCGGACGGTGGTGCCGCTGCCGCTGCCGGATGCCCACTACACCGATCCGCTGCGCTGGTCCGCCGTCACCGGGCTGGACCTGCGGCTGCCCCGGGGCTACTTCCTCGGCCCGGACGGGCGGCCCGACCGGCGGGCCCGGTTCTCGGCGCCGCCCCGCTCCACCAGCAACCTCTTCTCCCGGATCCGGGACACCGGTAGCGCGCCGCCGATCACCGCTCGCCGCCGCCAGGCGGCGGTGGCGGACCTGCGGTACTGGCGGGCCGGTGTGGTGGTGCTGGCCCCCGTCCCGTACGAGGCGGCCATGCGCCGGGCGATGACGGAGCTGACCGGGATCGAACCGGTACGCCGGGGCGGGGTCTGGGTGTGGGACGTGCGGGCGCTGACCGCCTGAGCGTCCCGGCCGGGCTCAGGAGGGCCGGACGCAGCAGCCGGCGCAGAACTTCGGCTTGGGCAGGGTGAAGGCCAGGCAGCAGGTCTTGCGCTGCACCATCGGCGCGCCGGCGGGGCCGGGGACCAGTTCGATCAGGTCGTCGAGGTCGAGGGCGCCGAGCAGGGTGTCGATGGCGCCGGCCGGGGAGCCCGGAACGGCGTCGGCGGCGCGCAGCACCCCGTACGCCACGCCGGAGGCGACCGACCCGAGCAGGGTGCGGGCGCCGATCCGGACCCGGGTCTGGATCGCGGCCAGCAGCGGGTCGAGGTGGGCGTCCAGCAGCGAGCGGCGCAGTTCGGCGAGCAACTGGGCCTCGTCGCGGACCACGCGTACCCGGGGGTCCCCGGTGAGGGCCGCGGGGTCGGTGGGCAGCGCGGCGATTCGCGCCGAGCGGCGCAGGCCGAACGCGATGAGCGGTCCGTCGTCGTCGAGCCGGACCAGTACGTCGGCCGGATCCACCAGCGGGACGCGGCGGGCCGACAGCCAGCCCAGCACGACCGGCAGCGCGAGCCAGTAGGTGTACGCCTTCCAGGCCAGCGCCGCGGCGGCGTGCGGTTGGGCGTCCCAGCGGTGTGCCGCGGTGGCCAGCAGGTCGTCCAGGTGCCGGCCGTTGATCAGGTCGGTGGCGGGCAGCCAGCCGCGCTCGTCGGTGACCACCAGGTCCGGGGCGAGCCCGGGCAGCACGTCGGTGCCGAAGATGGTGTGGAGGAGTCCGGTGACCGGCGCGAGTGGCGGGGGCGTGGCCTCGGACCGGCGGGTGGTCAGCGTCAGCACGGCGGGCACCAGCCTCGCCGTGCAGCTGCCGTACCGGTCATCGCCGTTTCCCCCCGAGATTCCGTCTCGTCGGACTTCCCGGCGCGCCCACGTTCAACCCCCAGGGGCACGCCTGGGGCCAGGCTAGCCACTGGGGTCAGGTAAGGCAAACCTAACGAGGATTTTGCCGCTTTTGGGGGACGGGGCGATGGTCGGGGGGATCGTGGTGAGACGTCTCAGAGTGTGTCAGAAGACGTACTCGCCGTGTTGATCATTGACGATTTACGACAAATTGTCAAGGTGAATGTCGGCAACGCTTCACTTTCGTGGTTCCGCCGGTGAACGCCAGCACACTGGAAACTCCCGGCCTCGAGGACACTGATGACCCTCTCGCCTCTCGAACGGGCTGCCGACTCGTTCGCGGCCGAACTCTCCCGGCGGAGGGTGGCCCGTGGCCTGAGCAAGAAGCAACTGGCCGCCCGGATGGGCTTCGACCCGTCGTACGTCAGCCACGTGGAAGGGCGCCGGCACCGGCCCACCGAGGACTTCGCCCGGCGCGCGGAGGCCGTCCTGGGTGCCAGCGGCGCGATCTGGCAACGCTTCCAGGAGTACGACGAACTGCGCCAGGCGCGGACCGTACCCGGGCCGCGGCGCGCCGTGGCCGCCGCCGACCACTGGCTGCCGCCCGGCACCGGCCTGGCCGTCGAGGAGGAGATCGCCACCCTCCGGTACGTCGACGGCGTCTACCGCTGCGTCGTCCGGCGCCGCCTCTTCAACGGCGGCAACGAGCCGGTCACCCGGTACCTCGTCCGGATCGCGGTCGACCGGTACCCGCACGACCCCGGACGCTCGAACCGGCACCACCGGGAACACCCGCTCACCTTCACCGAGCTGGACCTCCAGGCCCGATGCCGGGACGACGGTCGGGTGGAGCCGATGGACTGGCGGACCAAGCACGACCGGGACGCCTTCAAGGAAGCCTGGCTGCTGTTCGAGAACGGCGAGGAACGCTTTCCGCTCTATCCCGGACGCCGGGCCACCATCGAGTACGCGTACACGGTCGGCGAGGAGAAGTGGGGACCGTGGTTCCAGCGGGCCGTCCGGATGCCCACCCAGCGCCTGGCCGTCCGGATCGACCTGCCGGCGAGCCTGGACCCGCAGGTCTGGGGCGTCGAAACGTCGCTGTCGGCGGAGGAAGGCCCGCTGCGTACCCCGATCGACCGCCGCGCCGACGGCGACCGGGTCATCTTCGAGTGGGGCACCGAATACCCGCAGCTGCACGCGCGGTACCGGATGGAATGGCGATTCCGGGCGCTGCCGTCCGGACCGGACGGCGTGGTGACCGGCAACGAGGAACGGGCCAGCGACCGGATGCGCGGCGCCGGCATCCTGCAACGCGGCGCCGACATCCTGCGCCAACCGACGCGCCGCTTCGACCTGCCCGCCGAGGAGAACGCGGCGCGGGAAGCCGTGGGCCGGCTGCTGGAGGCGCTGGAACGGGTCGACGAACTGCACCCGTTCAGCAAGGGCGTCGGGCTGGCCGCGCCGCAGATCGGGCTCGACTGCTCGGCCGCCGTCGTACGACCGCCGGACCGCGGCGCCGAACCGGTCGTCCTGCTCAACCCCCGGGTGGTGGACGTCGGCCCGGACGCCGACGAACAGTACGAGGGCTGCCTGTCCTTCTTCGACGTACGCGGACTCGTGCCCCGGCCGTTGCGACTGGACGTCGAACACCTGGAGTACGACGGCTCCCCGGTGATCACCTCGTTCGACTTCGCCATGGCGCGGCTGGTGGCACACGAGATCGACCACCTGGAGGGCCGCCTCTACGTGGACCGGATGGCCGCCGGCATGCCGCTGGTGCCGGTGGAGGAGTACCGGGAAACCGGCCACCCCTGGCGCTACTGACGATCGCGGGGGGAGGGCCCCGGATCCCGCGTGAGCGGGACCCGGGGCCCATTTTTGGGGGGAGGGAGGTCTGTCACGGCGTCCTGGACGTCGACGCCGCACTAGGTGTCGCCGAAGGTGTCGTACCGGATGTTCTCGCTCGGCACCTCCTGCTCGGCCAACACCCGCAGGGTCGAGCGGACCATCTTGGTCGAGCCCGAGACGAAGCAGTCGTGCCCGGTCCACGGGCCGAACCGGTCCAGCGCCTGACCGAGGGTGCCGTGTTCGCCCGAGAAGGACGGGTCGGCGCTGCACACCGGCACCACCGACAGCCACGGGTGCCGGGCGGAGAGCCGGTACAGCGACTCCAGGCCGTAGAGGTCGGCCTCGGTGCGGGCGCCCACGAACACGTGCACCCAGCGCGTCCGGTTGTACCGGGCCAACTCCTCCACCAGGGCCTTGACCGGGGCCAACCCCACCCCGGAGGCCACGCACAGCACGTCCCGGGTCGACTCGGGATCCAGCGTCATCGAGCCCATCGGCGCGGCCACCCGCAGCAGGTCACCGGGGCGGATCCGGCGTACCAGCGCACCGGACACCCAGCCCGCGTTCCGGCACCGGACGTGGAACTCCAGCACGTTGTCCTCGCCCGGCGCGTTCGCGATCGAGTAGGTGCGCCACATCCGGGCCAGATGCCGGGGCGCCTCGATGCTGACGTACTGACCCGCCCGGTAGGGCAGCGGATACTGCAACGGTTGGCAGGTGAACACGGCGATGTCCCGGCCGTACCGCTCGTGGGTGAGCACCTCGGCGTGCCAGAACGGCGGGTTCGGGTCGGCCGCGGCGCCGGCCAGCATGCGGGCCGCGATCGCCGCGTACGCGTCGCGCCACGCCTGGTCGTACTCGATGGTCCACTGGTCACCCGCGAACGTGCGCAGGGCGTCCAGCAGCGAGACGCCCACCACGTCGTAGTGCTCCGGCGCCACGTGATACTTGCGGTGGTCGCGGCCCAGGCCACGCAGGTACGCGTCGAAGTGCTCGGGGTCGTCGACGGTGTGGATCGCCGTGACGAGCGCCTCCAGCAGCCGGTTCCGCTGGCCCGTGAGCTGGACCGGGAACAGTGGACGCAGCGTCGGATCGGACAGGAACATCCGTGCGTAGAAGTGGCTGGCCAGCTGGTCCCGCCGATCCTCGACGAGAACCCAGCTCTCCTTCAACAGCCGCCCGAGGTTGTCCATAGACGTCCTTCTCGGTATCGTCGTGCGTCGGATGCGCCCGCACGAGCTGGCCGGCAGATCGGGGTTCGTGCTGGGGTGGTGCCCTGGAATGTGCACCCTCAGAATGGACACGCTCCGTCGACACCGATCGCACACAGTGTGCGATCGAGAGTCCCGCTCACGGGTCTGACCGAAAATGCGATCCCGGATCACCCGGCCGGCGTCCGACCCCGCGGCCACGTCGGGCAGAGTGTCAGGGTGACCACCGACCTCGCCGCCCCGACCCGGCACCGGACCCTCCGGATCGAGGTCCTGCTCGTGCTCGGCGTCTCACTGGGCCAGTCGGCCGTCTACTCGCTGGTCACGATCATCGCCCGGCTGACCGCCGACCGGCCGCTCTCCCAGCAGACCGCCACCCTCAACCCGTCCCAGTCCAGCCGCCCCTGGCTCGACCTGACCTACCAGCTTCTCGGCATCGGCTTCGCGCTCGTACCCGTGCTGCTCGCCGTACACCTGCTGAGCCGGGACCCCGGCGACGCGCGCGGGCTGCTCGGCCTGGACGCCCGGCGGCCCGGCGCCGACCTGGCCCGCGGCGCCGGCCTCGCGGCGCTGGTCGGACTGCCCGGCCTCGGCCTGTTCTGGCTGGCCGCCCGGCTCGGCATCAACGCCACCGTCGTACCCGCCGCGCTGCCGCACCTGTGGTGGGCCGTGCCCGTGCTGATCCTCTCCGCCGCGCAGAACGCGATCCTGGAGGAGGTCGTCGTGGTCGGCTACCTGGTGACCCGGCTGCGCGAACTGGCCTGGCGCTGCTGGCCGGCGGTGGCCGCCAGCGCCGTGCTCCGCGGCTCCTACCACCTCTACCAGGGCATCGGCGCGTTCGTCGGCAACGCCGTCCTCGGCGTGATCTTCGCGCTGTTCTTCCTGCGTACCCGGCGGGTGCTGCCGCTGGTGATCGCCCACACCCTGCTGGACGTGGTCGCCTTCGTCGGCTACGCCGCGCTGCCCCGCTCCTGGTTCGACTGGCTCTGAGCCGCCCGACCGACCTCGGCCGTCCGCCGGCCCGGCACCCCTCAGCCGCCCGCCGGACCGACCCGGTAGTGCGCGGCCGAGCGCGCCGCCAACCGCTGCACGGCCTCCGCGTTGGCCGCCGCCGCGGCCAACGGGCCACCGCCGGGCAGACCCCGGACCGCCAACCGGACCGCCAGCCAGCCACCCGACTGCGCGGCGAACGGCGCCGCCAGCCGCCGGCCCGCCAACAGCAGCCGGCGTACCGGCAGCCCACCGGCCGGATCACCCGGGTCGCCCGGGCCGTCCGGATCCGCGCCGCCGAGTGCCGCCCGGGCGGCCGCCGCATCCCGATGCGCGCCGGTCAACACCAGCAGGTCCACCACCCGCTCCGGGTCCGTCGGATCGTGGCCGTACGCCGCGGCCACGTGCAGCACCAGGCCCGCCTGCGCCCAGCCGACGGCCGTCAGCTCCGCCACCGGGGCGAGCAGTCCGGTCACGCCGGCCAACAGCGCGCCGCCACCGGCGAGCCGGGTGTAGCGCCGGCTCGCCAACCGGGCCAGCCCGTCCGGGTCGGCCGCCGGATAGGCCGCGCGGGTCCGCTCCACCCACTCCCGGGCCCGCGGTCCGATGACCTCGACCGCCGCCTGGGCGAGCAGCTCCGCCGCCCGGTCCGGCCGATCCAGTACGCGCCGGACCGGTCCCACGCCGACGCCCGTACGGCCAACCGGCGGTCCGGTCGGCGGTCCACCGTCCGCAACGGCCGGCCGAAGCTCGTCGTGCCGGGCCGCCTCGGCGGCGGCCGTACCCTCGATCGCGCCACCGACCTCGGCGCCGGCCGGCTGTGCCGGCGCGGCGCTCTCGTCTCCGGTCGGCGCCGCATCGCGCTCCGCGCTGGCGCGGTCCGATGCATCGCGCTCCGCGGTGGCCTTCGCGGCCTTGGCCGCCTTCTTCGCCGGTGCCGCGGTCGCCTTCTTCGTCGGGGTGGTCTTGCCCGCGGCTGCCTTCTTGCCCGCGGCTGCCTTCTTCGCCGGAGTCGCCTTCCGGGCCCTGGTCGCCTTCGGCGCGATGCTCCCGGCGCTGGCCGGCGTCGCTCCCTCGGCCGGCCGGTCGGTCCCGCCCTCGACCGGCCCGGACCGTTGCGCCGGTGCCGCCTTCGCCGGTGCTGCCTTCGCCGGTGCCGCCTTGGCGGGCGTGGCCTTCGTGGGCGTGGCCTTCGCTCGCGGCTTCTTGGCCGGTGTCCCGCCGGTCGTCTCCTCGGGCGCAGCGGTCCGCGGGGCGGTCGCCGGCCCGGTGGGCGGGAAGGGTATCTCCGCGGGCGCCGCCGGCCGGGGCCCGGTGCCGGGCGAAGCTGCCGGTTCGGACCGGCCCGGCACCCCGCCCTGCTCGGCGGCGGGCGCCGGTGGCTGGAAAAGGACCGGAGGAGCGGCCTTCGCCGGACGTCGTCGAGGGGCCGGCGGCGTACCGTCAACCTGCCCGCGCCCGGCGCTGCCGGCGGGCTTGTCGGTGGTGGGGTCCTGCTTGGCCCCCGGACGCCGCCTCGCCCCCGGGCTGGCTGGCTGGTCTGTGGCCGGCTGCTCCTCCATGGTCCAGAGCCTAGTCGTGAGTGACCTTTCACACCTCCTGCCGGGATCGGCCACGTACCGCCAGACGGTGCGGCGGAAGCCGGCGGACCGTCCGATGGAAGGTGCTTTGCTCAGGTCGCCGCCCGCCCTGTATCCTCGACCGGCGGTGGTCCACGACCACCGGGGAGACTTCGCCTAGTCTGGTCTATGGCGCCGCACTGCTAATGCGGTTGGGGTTAACCGCCCCTCCCGGGTTCGAATCCCGGAGTCTCCGCGTTCGGCCGGATGTGTAGACTGGCCGGGCACCTGCGCCCGTAGCTCAACGGATAGAGCATCTGACTACGGATCAGAAGGTTAGGGGTTCGAGTCCCTTCGGGCGCGCAAGATCATGAGGGGTCTGACCTGCTGGAACAGCAGTCAGGCCCCTTGCTTGTTCCGTCCCTTGTGGATGGTTGGGTGCTCGGTGGGTGCTCGTGCGACGAGCATCCCTCATGTCCCGGCCCGTCCAGCGGCGTTCCGCCCTGTCCGGGTGGGTTTTGATCATGCTTTGTCGTCCCACTTGCTAATCCGGATGTTGGGACGGGTTCCGTCGGGGACTGGCGGCACGGCCAGGTCAGGGCGGTGCGTTTCGGATAGGCATGGTGAGGCTCGTGCCACGGCGTGCCTTGTGGCCGTTATCGATTAGTGTCGCGTTGCCGTGAGGGACACGTGGCGAGCGGTGATCGATGCCTCCGAGGACGGTGGAGGGGATCTTCCTGGATCCGCAGCAGATCAGTGATGTGAAGCGGGCGCTTGGGCGGAAGCTCGCTGGCTGGCGTAGATCATGTGGACTGACCCAGGGTGACGTGGCGCGGCTGGTGCACAGCACTCGAAGCACCGTGGCGAACGTCGAGAGCGGCCGGCAGGTGGTGGACCGGGTCTTCTGGGTGCAGTGTGACTCGCTTCTTCGCGCGGGCGGCGAGTTGGTCACCGGATATGACGGTACCGGTCCCCGGAGGCCCGGCAGAAGGAGGAGAAGGCTGAGGCGGCTCGTCATGCCCGTTGGGGAGCAGTCCTTGATCATGAGGCGATTGTTGAGGCGAGCGCGCCCGAGCGGGTCCAGAACCGCAACGCGTCAGTCACGCCGGTGATGCCCGATCTCGTTTCCGGAGTTGGCCTTGATCGCCGCCCGCCAAGCCGCACGGTGGTGGGCGTACCGGCCGTCATGGACGAGGTTGACGGCTTGCGTCGTTCGCTCAACGAGGTCCTGAGCGTGGGGCCGATCACCGCAGTTGGACTGGACGAGTGGGAGCGGATCGTCACCGGCCATGGTCGTGCGACTCGTGACCATTCGGCAGGCATGTTGCTTCGGGAGATCGCTGGTGACCTGGCCGAGTTGACGGAGATCATCGGACGAAGCGGGTCCGCCTCCGCTCTGCGTCGCCTGACCGGGATGGCCGCGCAGATGTCTGGGCTGATGTGTCTTGTCTTTTGCAGGATCGATGACCGGACCGCAGCCCACCGGTGGGCGCGCACGGCCCGGCTTGCGGCCGTGGAAGCGGGCGACCCGGCGATTCGATCATGGGTACTCGCCCAGGAGGCTCATGTCTACTACTACGGCGTGGACTTCCGCGAGACCGTGAGCCTCGCACAGCAGGCTCAGGATGTTGCCCGGCATCAGGCATGCGTGGGAGCCGTCCTGGCGGTGGCGATTGAAGCGCGGGCGTGGGCAGCGATGGGGCGACGTGAGGAAGTCCAGCAGGCCGAGGGGGCGAAGTTCTGGATGCAGGTGTGCACCGAATTGCGTAACCGGGGGGTGCGCGATGTCCTCATCGCCTGCTGTGACGGGCTGACCGGCCTGCCCGAGGCGATCGAGGCCGTCTGGCCGCACACCACCGTGCAAACCTGCGTGGTGCACCTGATCAGAGCGGCGATGAAGTTCGTGTCCTACAAGGACCGGCGGGCGATGGTCACCGCGCTCAAGGAGATCTACACCGCGCCGACGGTCGAGGCCGCGGAGACCGCGTTGCTCGGCTTCGCCGACAGCCCGCTCGGCAAGCGGTACCCCGCCGCGGTCGCGGTCTGGGAACGCGCCTGGGACCGCTTCACCCCGTTCCTGGCCTTCCCACCCGAGGTGCGGCGGATCATCTACACCACCAACGCGATCGAGTCGTTCAACTACCAGATCCGCAAGGTCATCAAGAACCGGGGACACTTCCCGACCGACGACGCCGTGGTCAAACTGATCTGGCTGGCCATCGCCGACATCGAGGACAAACGCGCCCGGCAACGCGCCGCCGAGGCCGGCAAGCCCCGCAACCAGTCCCGCCAGGCACCGCCCCGTCTCGTCGAAGGCGCCGGCGTCCACGGCTGGAAGCAGGCCCTCAACTCGCTGGACATCTTCTTCCCAGGCCGTATCCCCATCGATGTCCGATAGTTAGACAGAGTAGGGCGTTACACAGACTCGTCGGCCGAGCCACCCGGCGGTGTCAGCGTTGAGCCGACCGACCATGCGCTCGGCCGGTCCCGCGGTGGGTTGACCACGAAGCTGCACCTGGGCTGCGAGCAAGGCCAGAAACCCTTCGCCATCGTGCTGGCTGCCGGGCAACGCGGCGACAGCCCCCAGTTCATTCCGGTTCTGGCCGCGATCCGCGTTCCCCGCCTGGTCACCGGTCGTCCGAGGACCCGACCGGACCGGGTCCTGGCCGACAAGGCGTACACCTCGAAGGCCAACCGGGCCTACCTGCGCCGGCGGGGCATCGCCGCGACCATTCCCAGCAAGGCCGACCAGGACGCCAACCGGCGGGCCAGAGGATCCAGAGGCGGCCGGCCACCGGCCTTCGACCCGCACATCTACCAGCAACGTCACGCCGTGGAGTGCGGCATCAACCGACTCAAGCGCAACCGAGCCGTGGCCACCCGATACGACAAGCTGGCCGTCCGCTACGAGGCCACCATCCACCTCGCCGCCATCAACGAGTGGCTGTGACCGACTTCGACACAGGCCCTAATCAGGGAGAAGCTCGCACTGCGGTCACGGCTCGATGGCGCGGGTCAGGACCACACGGCCTCCGCGCGGCCGCGAACCGCCACCTCCGGCGACAGTTCGCGGCCGCCCGGCCGGATCAGTGCTCGAACAGCTCGACGGGCAGCTCCACCGGCGTCGCCGTGGCGTCGGTGTCGGCGAGCATCGCCGCGATCCGCCGGCCCAGCTCGGCGACCACGCCGTCGATCGGCACCTTCGTCGTCTCACCGGTGGCACGGTCCCGCACCTCGGCTGCGCCATCGGCCAAGCTCCGCTTGCCGATGGTGACGCGCAGGGGCAGGCCGATGACGTCCGCGTCGGCGAACTTTACGCCGGCCCGCTCGTTCCGGTCGTCGAACAGGACCTCGACACCAGACGCCCACAGCTCGTCGTAGATCCGCCGAGCCTGCTCACCGGCCTCGGAATCCACGTCGTCGAGCAGGGTGAGGTGGGCGTGGTACGGCGCGATGCTGACCGGCAGCCGCAGTCCCTTCTCATCCCGGTGCTCCTCGGCGGCGCACGCGAGCAGCCGCCCGACACCGATGCCGTAGCAGCCCATGATCACCGGCTTGCGCTGGCCGTCCGCGTCGAGGTACATCGCGCCGAGGTCGTTCGAGTAGCGGGTACCGAGCTTGAAGATCTGCCCCACCTCCACCCCGCGGGTAGTGCGCAGTTCGTGGCTGCAGTTCGGGCAGGCGTCACCAGCCCGGGCGGCGGTGATGTCGCCGACGTGATCGGCGACGTAGTCGCGTCCCACGTTGACGTTGCGCAGGTGGAAGCCCTCCTTGTTGGCGCCCGCGACCAGGTTCGTGGATCGCGCGACCAGCTCATCGACGATGACCGTCGCGCCCTCCACACCGACCGGCGAGCCGTATCCGGCGACCGAGCCGATCTTGGCGATCTCCTCCTCGGTCATGGGCCGGAGTTCGGCCGCCTTGACGAGGTTGCCGATCTTCGTCTCGTTCGCCTCCATGTCACCCCGGACAACCGCCAGGATGTACTCGGTCCGGACGGTCCCGTCGGTCTCCTCCCGCTCGGCGGCCAGAAAGACGGCCTTGGCGGTCTCGGCGGCCAGCACGCCCAGGGCCGCGGTCAACGCCTCGATGGTGGTGGTCCCGGGGGTGGCGATCTCCTCCAGCTCCGCCGGCGCCGCGGTGGACGGCTCCGGCTTCCGGAACGTGGCGACCTCCCGGTTGGCGGCGAACCCGCAGGAGTCGCAGAGCAGCAGGGTGTCCTCGCCGATCGGAGTGAGGTACATGAACTCGTGGGCCATGCTGCCGCCCATCATGCCCACATCGGACAGGACCGCCTCGACCGGCAGCCCGCAGCGCCGGAAGATGTTGAAGTAGGCCTGGTACTGCGCCCGGTACTGCACGGCCAGGCCGGCCTCGTCCACGTCGAAGCTGTACGCGTCCTTCATGATGAACTCACGAACCCGGATCAGCCCGGCCCGCGGACGCGCGTCGTCCCGGAACTTCGTCTGGAGCTGGAACGCCATCCGGGGCATCTGGCGGTAGGACTCGATCTCCGACCGGCCGAGGAACGTGACCAGCTCCTCGTGGGTCATCGCCAGCACCATGTCCCGTCCACGGCGGTCGCGGAACCGGGCCAGCTCCGGGCCGATCTTGAAGTATCGGCCGGACTGCTTCCACAACTCCGCCGGATTGACCACCGGCATCGAGACCTCCTGCCCACCGATGCGTTCCATCTCCGAGCGCATCACCGCCTCGATCTTCCGGATGGTGCGCCACCCGAGCGGAAGGTAGGCGAAGATGCCCTGCGCGACCTGCCGGAGCATGGCGGCCCGTTGGAGCATCTGGTGCCCCTCGGACTCCGAGCGTCCGGGCGCGGTGTGCAGCGTGGCGCCGAACATGGTCGACATCTTCATCGGGAACTGTTCTCACATTCTCGGAACGCTTCTCGGATCACGCCGTGAGTTGTCACGGAGGTACGAGCTGGAGAGCCGCGGGGGCGCGGGCACAGGCGCACCGGGGCCTGGGACGGCCTGAAGAGGTGCCGGCGGGAACACCCGACGAAGACGGAACTCGTCTCTCAGCGGGACGCCGGCGGAGTAGGTCGAGGCGCTGGCGGGCCGGACGGCACGACGAGCGTGGGGCACGGCATGTTCCGCGCGGTGCTGCCCATCGATGCCCACCTTCCGCCTCAACCGCTCCACCATAGCGGATCCGGTGACAGCATGATGGCGGACACCACGGTCAACCGGGTCGATCCCGGGCATCGAACCGAACGCCGGTCCGGTCAGTGCCGCGTCAGTCTTCTCCACCCCTGCCGGTCCCGATGGTGGCAAGCACCCGCTCGATCCCTTCCCGGAGCAGCCTGTAACGCCGTCCAAAAGGGCTTCGAGAGCAGCCATCGGTGTTCCGACGGGCGCGGTCATCCCGTTCATCCCCGCCGCCGCGTGGAGCCTTGCGATCGACGCCGAGGGAGTGTCGCGGCCCGCGGCGTAGATGGGCGAAGCCAACGGCATGCTCGACTTGACGGGATGGCCGAATAGCATGCCGCCCGCGCAGCGCGAAAGACACCGGCTGCCGGCGCTCCTCCCTCGTGCTGGAATGCACGATGACGGTTGAGCGGTGCCGCCCAGGTCGGCGACGATAGGGGCGTGGGTGGTGGGGCGGAGTCGTTCGTCGGCAGGCGTTCGGAGTTGGCACTGGTCGAGGCGCGGATCGCCGCTGCGCTCGGCGGCGCGCCGCAGATCGTGCTGGTGGTCGGCGAGCCTGGTATCGGCAAGAGCCGGCTCGTGCAGGAGGCGCTGGCGCCGGTGCGGCGGCGTGGTGTCCGCTGTGTCCGGGCACGCGCGGCAGAAGATACCGGGACGCCGCCGTACTGGATGTTCCGCCAGGTGCTGCGCACATTGGGTGCGCCGTTCCAACCCGTTGCGGGTGCCGACCGATTCCAGGCGTTCGAAGCCGTCACGGGTGCGCTCCTGGGTGCGGCCGGTGACGGCCTCGTCATCACGCTCGACGACCTCCAGTGGGCCGACCCCACCTCTATGCAACTGCTGAGCTATTTCGCCGATCGGCTCGGCGACGAGCAGGCGCCGGTCGTCGTACTGGCCACCTACCGCGACACCGAGACCGTCGGACGGGAACCGCTGCGTCGGACTCTCGCGGCACTCGCCCGCAGCTCCGCGCTGGCCCGCGTCCGCCTGGTGGGGCTCAGCGAGACCGAGGTCGCCGCCGCGCTGGCCGCGCTGACCGGCGCGGACGTCGATCCACGGATCTCTTCGGCGGTAAGTAGGCGGACGCTCGGCAATCCCTTCTTCGTGGGCGAGCTGGGCAGGCTTCTCGCCGACGCCGGGGGCGATCCGGAGTCCGCCCTCCCGGACGGAGTGCTCGATGTGGTACGTGACCGGCTAGCCCGGATCGACGTCCGGACCCGCGACGTTCTGGGTGCCGTTTGTGTGCTCGGCGACGCGTCGGATCCGGAGGCGGTGGCCGACTTGACGGGTCAGCCGCTGGCCGACGTCTTTACCTCCGTGGACGATGCCGTGGGTGCGGGCCTGCTGGTCGCCGACGGACACCGGTTCGGTCACGATCTCATTCGCGAGGTGGTGCGGCTCGACCTGCCGACGGTGTCCCGGCTGGAATTGCATCGTCGGGCAGCTGGCTATCTAGCGGGAGTGGGCGATTCCGAGCTGCGGTCGGCGGAGATCGCCGGGCACGCGCTGGCCGCGCTGCCGCACGGGCACCCGGCGCTGGCGCTGACCTGGGCCGAGCGGGCGGCTGATCAGGCCAGAGACCAGCTGGCGTGGGAAGACGCCGCGGACTGGTACGGGCGGGCGCTGGAGGTCGCTGACCGGACGTCGGCCCCGGTCGGGGATCGGTACCGCCTCCAGTACGGGTTGGCCGTTTCCCACCTGCGGGCCTACGACGTCGCCGCGGCGACAAGCGGCCTGCTGCGCTGCGCTGAGCTGGCCCGCGAGAGCGGAGACGCGGAGGCTCTCGGCCGGGTGGCGATCGCGGTCGGCGGCTACACCGACGTGGTCTGGGCGAAGCGCGGAAAAGCACTGGCGGAGGAGGCGCTGGCGCTGCTACCGGACCGCGACTCGCCGTTGCGTGCTCGCGTGCTCGCCCAGCTCGCGGTTGATGACGTCGTCTCGGAGATGCAGAGTTCGCCGCGCACCGACGAGCTCTCGCGTGCGGCACTCGCGATGGCGGAGCGCGTCGCCGATCCGCAGGCGATCGCTGCCGCGCTGCGCGCGCGGCAGGTGGCGTGCGCAGGGCCGGAAGGCGCGCCGGACCGCGTCGAGATCGGCTCCCGGATGTTCGAACTGGGGCGCCGCACCGGCGACGACGACGCGCGGTTCTGGGGGTGCCTCTGGCGGTTCGACGCGTACGCGCAACTCGGCAGGATCGTCGACGCCGACCGAGAACTCATGGCTATCGAGCAGCTCAGCGAGCGGCTGCGGAACCCGATCGTCGTCTGGCATCTCGCCCGGAGCCGAGCAGCGCTCGACTACGGCCGGGGACGGTTCGCAGCGGCACAGGCCGACGCGGTCACCGCCATCCGGCTAGCTGAGCGTGCCGGCCACGACGGCGGTGTCTACGCGCTGCTCGCGATGCTGACGCTCACGGCGTCGCTAACCGGGGAGCCGTCGCTGCCCGTCGGCCGGGCGTTGACGGACTGGCCCGATGTCACCGCTCTCCACGGGACGGTCGCCTTCTGGTACCTGGCGCTAGGGCGCGTCGAGGACGCCCACGCCATCTATCGGGGGCTGCCCCGGCCGCTCACGGTGCCGTCGTTCGCCCGGCTGAGCTACGTCGCCGGCCTGGCCGAGATCGCCGCGTTCTTCGGCGATCGTCCCGCGATCCAGGAAGCCTACGCCCTACTTCTCCCGCACGCCGACCTGATGATCTGCGGTGGCGCCGGATCGGTGGCGATCCACGGATCGGTCCGGCTGCCGCTCGGCGTCGCGGCGGCCGCGCTGGGGCGCACCGAGGACGCCGTCCGGCACCTGCGGACCGCCGCTCGCGTCAACGACGAGACCGGCCTCGAACCGTTCACCGCGTTGGCTCGCTACGAACTGGCCCGCGCGTTGACCGCACGGCAGCGCTCCGGAGACCGCGAGGAAGCCATCGCGCTGGCCACCGTCGCTGCCTCGACGGCGGAGCGCCTCGGGATGGCACCGCTGCTGCATAAAGTCCGAATAATGCTGGATGCGGGAGGGAGGCGGCCGGCCGGGCCGCTCACCGCACGGGAGAACGAGGTCGCCCGGCTGGTGCGGCAGGGGCTGACCAACCGGGACATCGCTGCGGTGCTCGGCATCGCCGAGCGAACGGCGGAGAACCACGTGCAGCACGTGCTGACGAAACTCGGCTTCCGCACGCGGACGCAGATCGCGACTTGGGCGGCGAGCCGGGATGAGTACCGCAGGTGAGTGATTGCCCGGATGAACCGGGGTGGCCGCCGGGACAGCCTGAACGGCATGACAACCGATCGGATACACCTCTCTGACCGACCACGCCTCACCGCCGTCCGCGCGGACCGGATCTTCGACGGGACGTCAATACTCAGCCTAGTGCGGCCCGCGCTCCTGATCGACGGCGGCACGGTTGCCGCGGTCGTCGACGCCGACGAGCTACCGCCCGGCGCCGACGTCGTCGACCTGGGCGGGACCACACTGCTGCCCGGCCTGATAGACACCCACGTCCATCTCGCCTTCGACGCCGGCCCGGACCCACTGGGCTCCCTCGCCGCCCGCGACCACGACGCCGCGCTGGACGCGATGACCACCGCGGCCAGAATCGCCGCTGCGGGTGGCGTCACGACGGTGCGGGACCTGGGCGCGCTCGGTTACCTCGCACTGACCCTGCGCGAGCGTCCGGGCGGTGACGAAATGCCGACGATCCTCGCGGCCGGTCCACCGATGACCAGCCCCGGCGGGCACTGCGCCGACCTCGGTGGCGCAGTGCGGGGAATACCGGCGGTGATCGAGGCGGTCCGGGCGCACGCCGAGCGCGGGGTCGACGTCATCAAGGTGATGGCCGGCGGAGGCTACTTGACACCTGGGAGTGATCCGACCCGCGCGCAGTTCAGCGCCGGGGAGCTCGGTGCCATCGTCACCGAGGCCCACCGCCACGGACTGCCGGTGACAGCCCACGCCCATGGTCCCGCCGAGATCGCCCTCGCCGCCGACAGCGGCGTGGACGGCATCGAGCACGCGTCGTTCCTCACGCCGGACGGGCCGCACGCCACCGACGAGCTCATCGGTGTGCTGGCACGGCGGCGCATCATCATCGGCGCGACGATCGGCGTCCGGCCGATTCCCGGCATGACACCGCCGCCCCACATCGCGCGGCATCTGCCGGCGCTCCGAGACAACCTCCGCCGCCTCCACGAAGCCGGAGCGCCGATCGTGGCGGGAACGGATGCGGGCATCGGACCGATCAAGCCGCACGACGTCGCCCGGTACGCGGTCGCCGACCTGGTCGGGATGGGCATGTCGCCGACGGTCGCACTGAGCACGGTGACCGTGCGCGCCGCTGAGGTCTGTGGCCTGGCGCACCGGAAGGGTCGGTTGGCTGCGGGCTTCGACGCCGACGTTCTCGCCGTCGACGGTAACCCGCTCGAAGACCTCGGCGCCCTTCATCGTATCCGCGCCGTCTTCCTCCGCGGCCGTCGACTCAACCCCGCTCACCAGCCTGAACGGATCACACCATGACCAGCTCAGAAACTGCTCGTGTCGGTACCGAACCTCGAGAGTCCGCTGGCCCCCCGCTCTCGCGCCCGTACCGGCCGTCGCGTGGGTCGCGGTGGTCGTCAGCATCATGTCCGGTTCCGGGGTAGACCGCGCTGCCGATCTGACGCCGGGACAGATGGAGGCGATCCGCTTCGCGTGGATCGCCCAATGGGGGCTCTTCGCGGTGGCGAGCGTGTACTGTGCCGCCGCGCTGTTCCTGCTCGCCGGCCGGCTCCGGGCCGGCCGGACGATCCTGATCGCCCGAGGACCTCGCCGTCGCGTCAGCGGTCGCCGGCATTGCCGTGTTCGTGCTGCGCGCCGTCGCCGCCGGCTTCCGGGACGGCGTTCTCGGCGACAGTTCCGCCTACTCGGCATCTCTGGTCGCGAGCTACGCAAGCACCTGGTCGCTCATGCTCGGAATCGTCCTCGTCGGGGTCGTGCTGTGGCGCACGCGCGTCCTCCGCCGGACCGGGCTCGCGGTTGCAGCGCTCGTCCTCGTCGTGCTCGTGCTGGACCTCCTCAGCCGCGCGGTTCCGCCGTGGCTGACCTCCCTCGCGCTGATGACGCTCGGCATCGGCCTGCTGCGGCGCCGCGACACGCAGAACGGCTAGTGCTGCACCGCGTTAGTTCGTCGGGGGTGTGAGCCAGGCGGTCGGGTCGTTGAGGTAGAGGCCGCAGGCGCAGTCGAGGGCTTCTTCCGGGCTGCCTGCCGGTAGTCCGGAAGGCAGGATGTTGTCCTGGTAGCCGTCGCGGCTGGCGAGGTAGATCGCGAAGCCCCAGGTGTGCAGGACGCCGGCGAACCGCAGCCGGCATAGCGGCTGGATCTGTCCGCCGGGCAGGACACCGTCGAGGTAGGCGAACCCGGCCCGGTAGCGGATCTGCACGCTGTCCAGTTGCGGCCAGCGATCGTGGGCGTACTCGTTGAGGCGTTGCCGCAGGTGATGCTGCATCGACTCGGGCGGGTTCCGGCGGGCCATGGGCTCCATGCTGCCGTGCCCGCCGCTGTCACACCATGATCGGCGATGATCTTTCCACGGTCGGGTCGGCTTTCGGGACAGGTACGGGGTTCGTGGTGAAGACGGCAGCGGTCATGGTCACGTTGGACGAGCAGACCCGGCAGCGGCTGTCCCGGACCGCCCGGTCAGGGCGTGCCCAGGCCCGGGCGGTGTTACGGGCGAAGATCGTCCTGGCGGCCGCTGCCGGGACACCGAACGCCCAGATCGCCGCCGGCCTGGACGTCGGTGTCGACACGGTCCGTAAGTGGCGGTCCCGGTTCGCCGTCGGTGGGCTGGCCGGGCTGAGCGACGCGAAACGGTCCGGGCGGCCCCGCCGGCATGGTCCCGAGGTTCGTGTCCAGGCGGTCGCGATCGCGACGTCGGCGCCACCGGGCCCGGAGTCGACCTGGTCGCATCGGCTGATCGCTGAGCATATGACCGGCACCGGGATCTCACCGTCCCAGGTCGGGCGGATCCTGGCCGACTGCGATCTGCGGCCCTACCGGGTCCGTGGCTGGCTCACCCGCAAGGACGACCCGGTGTTCTGGACCCGGACCGCCGGCATCTGCGACCTCTATCTCAACCCTGTCCATCGATGAGAAGACCGCGATCGCCGCCCGCTCCCGCAAGCATCCCGGCCGCCTCGCCCGGCCGGGCAGGCCGGCCCGTCAGGAGTTCGACTACGTCCGGCACGGCACCGTATCGATCGTCGCGGCCCTTGACGTCCAGACCGGCCAGGTGATCACCGAGCCGATCGGGCGCAACGACTCGGTGACCTCCAATGGTTCGTGACCATGCTCGACACCGTCATCGACCCGGCCAAACAGATTCACGTTGTGCTGGACAACGGGTCCTCACACGTCGCGAAAGCCACCCGGGCCTGGCTGGCAGCCCATCCCGCTGGCACGTGCACCGGACCCCGGTCCACGCCTCCTGGCTCAACCAGATCGAGCTGTACTTATCCGCGCTGACCCGCCGGGTCGTACGCCATGGCGACTTCAGCTCACGCGACGACCTCATCGAGAAGATCGAAAGCTATGTGATCAAGAAGAACACCACCGCGAAACCCTATCGATGGACCTACGACGGAACCCTGCCCAAGGCCGCATCACCCCCGACGAACTAATGCGGTGCAGCACTAGCGCGCCGCTCGGGACGGTGGTCGCGGCTCGCCGCGACCACCGTGCGGTCAGGTCAGCGGCCGCTGGCCGTCGGTGCGCACACCGTCAGTGTGACCGTGCTGTGCGGGTCGACCCGGGCGCCGTTCGCCGGATTTTGGTCGTGTACGAGATCGTCGGAGCAGTCGGATCGTCGGATCAGCTTAGACTCGAGGTCGGCGTCGCGGAGGTGGGCTTGCGCTTCGCTGAGCGTCCGACCAGTGAGGGCGGGTACCACAACGCGCTGTCCGCGCCGGGCGGCGATGACTCCGGCGGTGACTCCGGACAGGACGAGGAGCATGACGAGGGCGCCGAATGCCGCGGAGGTCAGTGCGCGGGACCGACGGCCGGTCGTGCGCGGGGGCTCGGCTGCGACCGATCGGGCGGCTACGGATCCGGGCGCGTGCGGCGTGATCGTCGACCGCAGCGGGAACGGCGTGGCCGAGACGCCCGCGAACGCCAGCTCGTCCCGGTGAAACCGACGATAGACCGCCCTCGCCGACTCCCACGCGAGGTCGAGGTCGCGTTCGTCCAGATCGGTAACGGCTGAGCCCCGGCCGACGAACCCGAACACCAGGATGAGCGGTCGTCCCGATCCGTCCAGCGCGGGCGCGTCGCCGGGAGCGTCGTCGTCCAGATCCGCGCGCCACACGCCCCGGACATGGAACACCGCGCACAGCGCGCCGCTCTGCGGCTCGTCGAGCACGGCGACCTGCGGCCGGAGGGTCTCGTCCTCACCGCGGACGAGGCCGAAGAGCGCGTCGCTCTCGCCGCTCCGCACCAAGAAATCGGGCGCCATCAACAGCCGGTAACCGAGTTCTCGCCCACGTCCGATCAGAAACGGCCATCCCCGCCCGAGCTCCTGTCCGGTCAACGCAGGTTCCGGGCGGTCAGATTGGACGCGGGAAGGGTCGCCTTCAGGGCTGTCATCTTGTCGCGGAACTCGTCCAGCACGAGGCTACGGGCGAGCCGCGCCTCTGCGGCCCCGGCCTGGGCGTCCGTGACGATCGCGTCCACCCGCTCCATCCGGCGATCGAACGGTCTTCCAACCCACTCGACGAACATGTCGGCGACGCCGGAGCTGAACGCGTTCCGGCCGATCGCGAGTTCGGCCGCCGACCGCACCACCATCCCCGCCGGGCGGGCCAGGAACTTACCGACCGCGGACGCCGTCTCGGCGATGGAGAGATGCGAGAGGCGGCGGGCCTGTGCTCGGATCTGCTCCTCGGTCTCCCGGGCGAGCCGCGACTCGATCTGCACGTACAGGTCGGGTATGACCGCGCAGAGCGGCATCTCGACATTGACCGGCCGGAGCTCACCGTCGGCGCGCTTGCGCATCTCTCCGGTTTCGTCGATCGTCGCGAAATGCCGCCCGATCGCGCTCACCGGTAGCAGGCGGACGATGCGCTGGTTCGCGCGGCGGAAGTTGATCATGTTGCGAATCGCTGGTTGTTTCAGCAGTACGTCGTCGCGCACCTGCTGCAGCCGACAGTTCTCGTCGACGCCGGAATAGACGTCGTCGAAGAGATCCCACTTCGTCAATATGAAGTGAGCCGGGCACAGCGCACTCCGCATCATGTCGACCATCGGGAGAATGCGGTTCTCGATGTAGACGACGCCGCGACGCTCGCCTCGCAGGTACTCGATCACCCGCTGACCGTCGACGATGCCGAAGACCGCGTGGGCGGTCTGCACACGTTGCTCCAGGTCGACTTGGCTGCGTCCATGCTGGTTGGGGGCGTCTGCCGGAACTTGTGCGCCGGTGAGAATCTCGCCAGCGTAGTCAAGGTATTCGAACGTGAGGATGGGGTACTCCCGGCCCTCGTACGAGCCGACGCAGGTGAACTCGAAGGATCGGGAATTGCCGGGAAGAGTGCCGGGCGGCCAGGTTGCCGCCGGGTCGCGCAGACGTTCATATATCCCGCTGAGTTCAGCGGAGGCCGGCAGATCGGTACGTAACCGGAAGCTGCCGTCATCCAATTCGGTTCTCAGGGTGTGGAACATACTCGCGAGGAACACGGTCTTGCCGGTCTCCTGAGCGCCGAGTGCGACCACGCGAAACTTTTCCGGCTTGGACGCCTCCACGGTGGCCGTTGGCGACGATGCACGATTCCGCTGTTGCAGCACAGCGATCCCGCTAATTGTGACGACCGCGACGACGACGATCGCGGGTATGAGAATCTGCATCGAAGCATCCACCTTCGGTTGGACTCGATCGGCCTGGGTTCGCAAGCTAACGAAAGCGCCGAGAGACGGCATCCGCGGAAACACTCAGGCCGGGTACTCACCTCGCGGCGCGCAACGTGGTTCAAATCCCGACAGCCGCGGCTTAGTGGTCCGAGCCGGAAGTACTTCGGGGTTATGCGGCCAGGGCTAACGCGGCAGGCTGGTGATCGCAGCCGGGAGGTTGTTGGAGGTTCTGCTCTTTCTGTTCGTGTCGCTCGATCCGGGCCATGAGGTCCTCGAGGTCGGCCGGGGTGAACTTCCATCTGAAGGGCCGGGCGGTTGCGTTGTAGCGCTGCTCGAAGGCGGTGAGTCGGTCTTCGACCTGGTCAAGGCTGGTGAAGTCGTTGGGTGTCAGGACCTTGCGCTGGACGATCGAGAAGTAGATTTCGATCTGGTTGACCCACGAGGCGTGGACCGGGGTGTGGATCATGACCGCGTTCGGGAACCGTTTCGCGAGGCGGTCGATCGCGGCCTGGCCGCGGTGCGAGGAGCCGTTGTCGACCACCCAGAACACCCGTTTCGCCGAGGCGTAGGGTTCTTGGGTCATGACCTGCTCGACCAGGGTCATGAACGGGACGATCCCGGTCTTGGGCGCGCAGTGTGAGAACACTTTGGCCTGGTGGACGTCTTAGTACGGCAGCCGCCATTTGGGCTCGCTCGCCGCCGCTGCGTACGCGGTGGGGCAGGACTGGCCGGTCGTGATCCCCTCGGTCGGCTGGCTGGGCGGGCTGCTCGTACCGCTCCCGGTCGGCGTCGTCGCCGGCCTGTATCCGGCGATCCGCGCCGCCCGGATGCCCCCGGTGACGGCGCTCGCCGGCTCCTGACCGCGTTCGGCCCGCACCGCCGGCCCGCACCGCCCCGCTGTGCTCGGCCCGCACCGCCGTGGCGCTGCGGGGCCGCTGCCGGTCATGGCGCGCCGCCGGGCACAGCGGTGGCCGGGCCACCGGCCACCGCTGGCGTGCGCCGGTGCCCGGCCTCCGCGGGCAGGCGGTGGCCGGGCACCGGGGTGTCGTGGTCAGTCGCGTGCCGGGGCGTCGGGGGCGGCCAGCAGGCCGGCGGCGCGCTCGGCGTGGGCGTCGTCGACGAGGAGTTCGTAGCTGTCTGCGCGGAGCCCGCGGATGGAGGCGAAGTCGCGGCGACCACCGGTGATCGCGTGCGCGACCAGTCCGAGCAGCCCACCCAGGACGGCGCCGATGATCGCCCCGTAGACGGCGAGCAGCAGCGCGGAGACCAGCGGGTTGACGAGGTTGAACAGGCCGAGGATCCAGCCGAACAACGCGCCGAGCACGGCGCCGCCGAGGGCCTGGTACGCGGCCGCGGTGGTGTGGGTGAGCCGGCCGGTGACCTGCTCGTAGCTGTGCAGGCCCCGGCCGACGATGGCCACGTGCTCGACCGGGAAGTGCCGGTCGGACAGGTAGTCGACGGCCTGTTCCGCGGCGGTGTAGGTGGGGTAGAGGGCCACGGCCCGCTGCGTGGGCGTGGCAGCGGTGGTGGCGGTGGTGGCACCGAGGGTCGGCATCATGGCGGTGTCCTCCCTTCTCAAGGCGAATCAGTCAGAACGGCACGGGGGCTACTGCGGGGTCAGCCGGTGTTGACGGCGATCCGGCGGGGCCTGGCCGCGTCGGTCTTGGGCACGCGCACGCTGAGCACGCCGTCGGCCAGGTCGGCGCTGATCCGCTCGGCCTCGATGCCGCCGGGCAGCAGCGTCTGGTAGCTGAACCGGCCGACGCGGCGGGTGCGGTGCCGCAGCCAGCCGACCTTCTCCTTCTCGACGATCTCGCCGCTGACCCGGAGTTGGTGGCCGGCGACCTCGACGGTCAGGTCCCTGCGGTTGACGCCGGGCAGGTCGATCTCGACCAGGTAGGCGTCGTCGGTCTCGGTGACGTCGGCCAGCGGGGTCCAGCCGGTGCCGGTACCGGTGAGGGGGTTGCCGTCCAGGACGGTGGACAGCAGGGCGGTCATCCGCTGCTGCAACGCGGCGAACTCGCGCAGCGGCTCGTAGTCCGCCGGGGCGGTGTTCGATCGCAGAACCGGAAGCGTCATCTCCTCCTCCACAGGTGTGTCCACAGTGTGCCCCGCGGGGTCGTCCGCCGGGCGCTGGTGATGAGGGGCCGGTCGCGGTCCGGCACCCCGGTGGGGGTGCCGGACCGCCTCGGAGGCGACCGGGAGAAAGGTCGTTGCGGGCGGCGCGGTGGCCGCGAGACTCAGCCCTTGATCTGCTTGCGGCCGGAGTTGCCGGAGCCCACGCTGATCTTGCGGGGCTTGGCCTTGTCCGAGACCGGGATCCGCAGCGCGAGGACGCCGTTGTCGTAGCTGGCCTCGAGCCTGTCGGTGTCGAGGGTGTCGGCCAGGAACAGCTGCCGGCTGAACACGCCCATCGGCCGCTCACTGATCACGGTCTCGACCCCGTCCTTGGCGGTGCGCTGCCGCTGGGCCTTGACCTGCAGCACGTTGCGCTCGACGGTCACCTCGATCGAGTCGGGGTCGACGCCGGGCAGGTCGAAGTACGCGTTGAACCAGTCGCCGTCCCGCTCGGCGTCGAGGTGCATCACCGTGGGCCGGCTGATGGTGCCGGTCAGCTGGGCGAACACGCGGTCGATGTCGCGGAACGGGTCGCTACGCATCAGCATGGTCATCTCCTCCCTGGTGCTCCTTCACCAAAGGGTGTCCAGTTCCCGGGGCTCACCCCGTAGTTGAGTGCCATCGACTCAACTCGCCATTACTAATACAACGATGCCGTTGACGGCGTCAAGGTTCGCATCGCGGAGAGTTCCGGCCAGCGCCGGCGGTGCGGCGTACGCGCCACGTCCCGGCGGGGCGCCGGCCATGCGGGCGGCGCCGGCCATGCGGGCGGCGGCGGCCACACGGGTACCGGCCGCGCGGACGGCTGCGCCCGCGGCCGGTACGCCGGCCGCGGGCGCAGATTTCGATCAACAGGGGGTGGGCTGCATCAGTCCCGGCCCCGCGCATCCGGATCAGGTGCGCTGATCCATGATTTAGCACTCGCCTACCCCGAGTGCCAGCCCTGTCCGTTGTGACCTGGGTCATAGCTAGAGAGTTGACAGTACCCGACTCAAGGTTTATCTCTTGATGACGAGAGCTTCGGCGATTCCCTCCAGTGCGAAGGAGGTTGACCATGGGACGCGCCGTTGGTATCGACTTGGGCACCACCAACTCCGTGGTCGCCGTCTACGAGGGCGACCGGCCGCAGGTGATCGCGAACGCCGAGGGCAGCCGGACGACCCCGTCGGTGGTCGCGTTCACCGACACCGGCGAGCGCCTCGTCGGGCAGCTCGCCCGCCGGCAGGCGGTGCTGAACCCCAAGGGCACCATCTCCTCGGCGAAGCGGTTCATCGGCCGCCGCCACGAGGAGATCAAGACCGAGGCCGACCAGATCTCGTACGACGTGACCGCCGGCCCGGAGGGCGCCGTGCGGTTCAGCGTCCGGGGCAAGCAGTACGCGCCGGAGGAGATCAGCGCGCAGGTGCTGCGCAAGCTGGTCGACGACGCGGCCAAGCACCTGGGTGAGAAGGTCACCGACGCGGTGATCACCGTGCCCGCCTACTTCAACGACGCGCAGCGGCAGGCGACCAAGGCCGCGGGCCGGATCGCGGGCCTCAACGTGCTGCGGATCATCAACGAGCCCACCGCCGCCGCGCTCGCGTACGGACTGGACAGGAAGGGCCACGAGACCGTGCTGGTCTTCGACCTGGGCGGCGGCACCTTCGACGTCAGCATCCTCGACGTCGGCGACGGGGTGGTCGAGGTGCGCTCCACCGCGGGCGACACCCACCTGGGCGGCGACGACTTCGACCGCCGCCTCGTGGACCACCTGGCGCAGGAGTTCCAGCGCGACAACGGCATCGATCTGCGCAGCGACCCGCAGGCGCTGCAGCGCCTCTACGAGGCGGCGGAGAAGGCCAAGACCGAGCTGTCGTCGGTGGCCCAGACGCAGGTGAACCTGCCGTTCATCACCGCCGACGCGTCCGGCCCGAAGCACCTGATCACGACCGTCACGCGGGCGAAGTTCGAGCAGCTGACCGCGGACCTGGTGGAGCGGTGCCTCGGCCCGGTGCGGCAGGCCCTGGCCGACGCGAAGATCGGTGAGAACGACCTGGACGAGGTGATCCTGGTCGGCGGCTCCACGCGCATCCCGGCCGTGCAGGCCCTGGTGAAGCGGCTGACCGGCGGCAAGGAGCCGAACATGTCGGTCAACCCCGACGAGGTGGTCGCGCTCGGCGCCGCCGTGCAGGCCGCCGTGCTGCAGGGCGAGGTCAAGGATGTCCTGCTGCTCGACGTCACGCCGCTGTCGCTCGGTGTCGAAACGCTGGGCGGGTTGATGACCAGGCTGATCGAGCGCAACACCACCATCCCGACCCGGCGCAGCGAGACCTTCACGACCGCGGAGGACAACCAGCCCGCCGTGGACGTCGTGGTGCTGCAGGGCGAGCGGGAGAAGGCCGCCGACAACCGGGTGCTGGGCCGGCTGCGGCTGGAGAACATTCCGCCGGCGCCGCGCGGGGTGCCGCAGATCGAGGTCACCTTCGACATCGACGCCAACGGCATCCTCAACGTGTCGGCGAAGGACTCCGCGACCGGACGCGAGCAGAAGATCACGATCTCCGGCAGTGGCACCCTCGACGAGGCGGAGGTGCGCCGGATGGTCGCCGACGCCGAGCAGCACCGGGCCGACGACGCCCGGCTGCGTGCGGCCGTGGAGGCCCGCAACACCCTCGACTCGGCCGCCTACCAGGTCGAGCGGCGCCTGGCCGACCTCGGCGACGGCGTGGCCGTGCACGACAAGGCGCGCGCCGAGATGCTGATCGGGGACGCCCGGCAGGCGATCAAGGACGAGGCGCCGCTGGAACGGGTCCACGCGCTGACCGCCGATCTGCAGCAGATGCTGCACGGCCTGACCAGCGCGCCGGGATCCGGCGGCGGCGCACCCGGAGACGGCGGGACCGGTATGCCGGCCGGCGGCCAGAGCGACGACGACGTGATCGACGCCGACTACGCCCCGGCCGGCTGACCGGGTCGCCGGCACGGCGAGCGACGAATCGGAGGTGACCTGAGATGACCAGCGCCAAGCAGCACGCCCGCCCGCAGGACGCGCACGCTGCGGCAACCACGGCGCAGGCAAGGGTGCCGGACGGCGCGGACTCCGCGCCGGCCGGCACCACGGCCGGACCGGGCGCGCGGGCCGCCGGGCCGACGGTGACGGAACTGGAGGACCGGTGGCGGCGGGCGGTGGCCGAACTGGACAACCTGCGCAAGCGGTTCGAGCGGCAGCTGGCCGAGCAGACCCGCGCCGAACGGGCCCGCACGGCGGCGGCGTTCCTGCCGGTGCTGGACAACCTGGAGCTGGCGTTGCGGCACGCCGACGCGGACCCGACGGCGATCGTCACCGGTGTACGCGCCGTGCACGGCCAGGCGATCGACGCGCTCGCCGGCCTCGGGTTCCAGCGCATCGACGCGGCCGGGGTCAGGTTCGACCCGGCCCGGCACGAGGCCGCCGGTTCGGTGCCCGCCGCGGACGGTCTGCAACCGGGCACCGTGGCCGGCGTGCACCGGGCCGGGTACGCCGCCGCCGACGGGACGCTGGTGCGCCCGGCGGTGGTCACCGTGGCCCAGGCGTCCGAGCAGCACCGCCCGGCCGCCGAGGCTGAGCGGTACGAAGCGGACGAGCGGGACAGTCGGTAAGGGAGGTGAAGCGGTGGCTACCACGACGACCGACTACTACCGGGTGCTGGGAGTCGAGCGGTCAGCCGGGCAGGACGAGATTCAGCGCGCCTACCGCAAGCTGGCCCGCCGCTTCCACCCGGACATCAACAAGGATCCCGGCGCGGAGGAGCGCTTCAAGGACGTCACCGAGGCGTACGAGGTGCTGTCCGATCCGAAGAAGCGCTCCCGGTACGACCGCTACGGTGCGCAGTGGCGGCAGGTGCCGGAGGACTACGACGGCCCGATGCCCGGCAGCGACCCGTTCGGTGCCGGCGGGCGGCGGGTGTACGTCAACACCGGCGGTCCCGCCGGGTTCGACGAGGCCGATCTCGGCGGCGTGGACATCGACGACCTGCTGGGCGGGCTGTTCGGCGGCCGGACCCGCGGCCCGGGTGGATTCGGGCGCCGGACCCGGGTCTCGGCCCCGGGCGCGGACAGCGAGGCCGAGATCGAGCTGAGCGTGGAGGACGCCTACGCCGGTGGGCAGCGGCGGATCACCCTGCGGACCGCGTCGGGGCCGCGCAGCTTCGACGTCACCATCCCGGCCGGGGTGGCTGACGGGCAGCGCATCCGGCTGGCCGGTCAGGGCGCCACCGGCGTCGGCGGCGGCCCGCCCGGCGACCTCTACCTGCTCGTGCGGATCGCCCCGCACCCGCGCTACCGGGTCGACGGGCGCGACATCACCGTCGAGCTGCCGGTGGCGCCGTGGGAGGCGGCGCTGGGCGCGAGCGTGCCGGTCGACACCCCCGGCGGCCGGGTGCAGGTGCAGGTACCGGCCGGGTCGTCGTCCGGGCGTCGGCTCCGGCTGCGCGGCCGGGGCATGCCCAACCCCAGGGGGCCGGCCGGTGACCTGTACGCCGAAGTGAAGATCGTCATCCCGGCCCAGCCCTCGCCGCAGGAGCGAAAGCTGTGGCAGCGGCTCGCGCAGACCTCGGCCTTCGACCCGCGGGCGGCTCGCGCGGGGGCGGCGGGAAGCCGGTCATGAACCGCGTCGAAAAACTGGAGAGGGCGCCGCGTACGCAACGACGTGGCCGCCCGAGGAGGACATCGGAGGTGATCAGCTGATGGACGCCAACCGGTTGACCCAGAAGTCGCAGGAGGCGTTGCACGATGCGCAGACCAGGGCGCTGCGGTTCGGGCACGTCGAGGTGGACGGCGAGCACCTGCTGCTCGCCCTGCTCGACCAGCCCGACGGTCTGGCTCCCCGGCTGCTGACGCAGGCCGGCGCCGACCCGGACGCCGTCCGCGGCACGGTCGAGGCCGAGCTTGGCCGCCGGCCCCGCGTCTCCGGGCCGGGGGCGCAGCCCGGGCAGGTGTTCGTCACCCAACGCCTGTCGCGACTGCTGGACACCGCGGAACGGGAGACCAGGCGCCTGAAGGACGAGTACGTCTCGGTCGAGCACCTGCTGCTCGCGCTGGCCGAGGAGGGCGCGGCGACCGCGGCCGGGCGGGCGCTGCACGAGCACGGCCTGAGCCGTGACCGGCTGCTCTCGGCGTTGACCGGCATCCGCGGCAACCAGCGAGTCACCTCCGCCAACCCCGAGGTCGCCTACGAGGCCCTGGACAAGTACGGCCGCGACCTGGTCGCGGACGCCCGCGCCGGCAAGCTCGACCCGGTCATCGGGCGGGACAACGAGATCCGCCGCGTCGTGCAGATCCTGTCCCGCAAGACCAAGAACAACCCGGTGCTCATCGGCGACCCCGGCGTGGGCAAGACCGCCATCGTGGAGGGTCTGGCGCAGCGCATCGCCCACGGCGACGTACCCGAGGGCCTGCGGGACAAGACGGTGTTCGCGCTCGACATGGGCTCGCTGGTCGCGGGCGCGAAGTACCGCGGCGAGTTCGAGGAACGTCTCAAGGCCGTGCTCTCCGAGGTGAGGGCGGCCGAGGGCCGGATCCTGCTGTTCGTCGACGAACTGCACACCGTCGTCGGCGCGGGCGGCGGATCCGAGGGCGCGATGGACGCCGGCAACATGCTCAAGCCCATGCTGGCCCGCGGCGAGCTGCACATGATCGGCGCCACCACCCTGGACGAGTACCGCAAGCACATCGAGAAGGACGCCGCGCTCGAACGCCGCTTCCAGCCCGTCGTCGTGGACGAACCGAGCGTGCCGGACGCGGTCAGCATTCTGCGTGGCCTTCGGGACCGCCTGGAGGTGTTCCACGGCGTGCGCATCCAGGACGCCGCCCTGGTCGCCGCGGTCACCCTGTCGCACCGGTACATCTCGGACCGGTTCCTGCCGGACAAGGCCATCGACCTGGTCGACGAGGCCTGCGCCATGCTGCGTACCGAGATCGACTCCCAGCCGGCCGAGCTGGACCAGGCCGACCGGCGGCTGCGCCGACTGGAGATCGAGGAGGCGGCGCTGGCGAAGGAGGACGACCCGGCCAGCAGGGCCCGCCTGGACCAGCTACGCAAGGAGCTGGCCGACCTGCGCGGCGAAGTCGACGCGATGCGCGCGCAGTGGCAGGCCGAACGCTCGGCCATCCGCAAGGTCCAGGCCCTGCGGGAGGAGATCGAACAGGTCCGCCACGACGCCGACACCGCCGAGCGGGCGTACGACCTCAACCGGGCGGCGGAACTGCGGCACGGCAGGCTGCCCGAGCTTGAGCGTCGCCTGGCCGCCGAGGAGGAACGGCTGGCCGGCAAGCAGGGCCGGCGGCGGCTGCTGCGCGAGGTCGTCACCGACGACGAGATCGCCGGCATCGTCTCCCGCTGGACCGGCATCCCGGTCTCCCGGCTCGTCGAGGGCGAGCGGCAGAAGCTGCTCCGGCTCGACGAGATCCTCCACGAACGCGTCGTCGGCCAGGACGAGGCCGTCCAGTTGGTCGCCGACGCCGTCATCCGGGCCCGCTCCGGGGTGAAGGACCCGCGCCGGCCGATCGGCTCGTTCCTGTTCCTCGGCCCCACCGGCGTCGGCAAGACCGAACTCGCCAAGACCCTCGCCGCCGCGTTGTTCGACAGCGAGGACAACATGATCCGTCTCGACATGAGCGAGTACCAGGAACGCCACACCGTCTCCCGGCTCGTCGGCGCACCGCCCGGCTACGTCGGCTACGACGAAGGCGGCCAGCTCACCGAGGCGGTACGCCGCAAGCCGTACAGCGTGGTGCTGTTCGACGAGGTGGAGAAGGCGCACCCGGACGTGTTCAACACGCTGCTGCAACTGCTCGACGACGGCCGGCTCACCGACGCCCAGGGCCGCACGGTCGACTTCCGCAACACGGTCGTCGTGATGACCTCCAACATCGGCTCGCAGTACCTGCTGTCCGGAGTGACCCCGGACGGGGAGATCAAGGACGACGCCCGCAGCCAGGTGATGACCGAGCTGCGCCGGCACTTCCGGCCGGAGTTCCTCAACCGCGTCGACGACGTCGTGCTGTTCAAGCCGCTGACGCTGGCCGAGATCGAGAAGGTCGTGGACCTGCTCGTGCGGGAGCTGCGCAACCGGCTCGCCGACCGGCGGCTGACTCTCCGGCTGACCGAGGCGGCCCGCCGGCACGTCGCCGCCGAGGGGTTCGATCCCGTCTACGGTGCCCGGCCGCTACGCCGGTACCTGCAACGCGAGGTCGAGACCAGGATCGGCCGGGCGCTGCTGGCCGGCGACGTCACCGACGGCGCCACCGTCGTCGTCGACTACACCGGCGACGCCGGGCTCACCGTCACCTGGGCCGCGCCGAGGCATCCGGATGCGGCCACCGCCGCTCAGCCGGTCTGAGCGGCGCCACCCGAACCGACCAGGGAACCATTCGACAGACCAGCACGTCGCTGGAGGTGATCAACAATGTGGATGCAGTCGCCGCCGCCGGTCACCGACCGGTGGGTCCTGCACATCGCCGCCACCCCGCACCAGGTCGACGACGTTCTCGCTGACCTGTGCATCCACAAGCGCGCCCGGCCGATCGGCGACCCCGACTACCCGGCCTACCTGGCCGGTCGGGAAACCCCGTACGGGCCACCGGCCTGGATGAGCCTCGCCAACGCCGAACTGCAGCGACGCGGCCACGGCACGCTGTGGTGCGACCCCGACTGCCCGCACCACCCGTGGCCACCGCGCACCGAGCCGCCCGCGGCCACGCCGACCGACACCCGGCCGGCCGCCGGGCGGCACCGCTCGGGAGCGTCGCTGCGCCGGCTGACCAGCGGTGTGACGCACCACCGCGGCACGAGCGACGCACCCGGGCGGGCCGACGCCGCACAGCCGGTCGGCTGAGCGGCCCCGATCACGCACACCATCCGCAGTCCGGAAGGAGGACCTGACATGGCCACCATCAACTCCGTGCTGGAACCCGATGCCCGCGACGTCACCGCCGCGGCGCTGCAGCAGACCCTGGTCGACCTGATCGACCTCGGCCTGGTCGCCAAGCAGGCGCACTGGACCGTCACCGGCCCCCGCTTCCGCAGCCTGCACCAGCAACTCGACGAGGTTGTCGACACGGCCCGCGTGCACGCCGACACGATCGCCGAACGCTGCGCCGCCATCGGCGTGGCGCCCAACGGGCTGGCCGCCACCGTCGCACACCTGAGCCGGGTACCCCAGCCGCCGTCGGGCTGGGAGAACGACGACGACGTCGTCTCCTTCTTCACCGACGCGTACGCGAGGGTCATCGCCGGGCTGCGCGAACGGGTCACCGAGGTCGGCTACACCGACCCGGTGTCGCAGGACCTGCTCATCGCCGTGACCGCCGACCTGGAGAAGCAGTACTGGATGTTCCAGGCCGAACGCCGCTGAACCCGGCCCCCACGGTCAACGATCCCCGAACGACGACGCGTGCACAGGAGAGACCATCATGCAGACCAACGGTTACCCGCGGGCGCTGCACGAGCTCGAACAGCAGTTCGCCCGCCTGGCCCCCGAGATCCCGGACGGGCCGCAGAAGCAGGCCCTCGCGGTGCTGCACGGCATCACCACCGAGATCTGGCGCACCGTCCAGCACGACCGCATGCCGGCCGCCGGCGCGGACATCCGCGAGATCGCCGATCTGTGGCAGAGCGCCCCGTCGATGGAGGGCGCCGCCGCCACGGCCGGCCTGCCGGTCGGCACACCCGCACCCGACTTCACGCTGCCCGACGCCACGGGCACCGGCGTACACCTGGCCGACCTGCGCGGCCGGCCGGTCGTCCTGGTGTTCTACCCGCTGGACTGGAGCCCGGGTTGCAGCCAGCAACTCGATCTCTACCAGCAGGAGATCGACGAGTTCCGCAGGCGCGGCGCGGCCGTACTGGCCATCTCACCGGACAGCATCTACAGCCACGGCGCATGGGCCGCGGTCCGCGGGCTGAGCATTCCGCTGCTGTCGGACTTCCAGCCCAAGGGCGAGGTCGCCCGCCGGTATCGGGTCTGGCGCGAGGGCGACGGGTTCAGCGACCGGGCCGTCTACGTCGTCGACCCCAGAGGCCGGATCGCCTACCGGCATGTCTCGCCGTACCTGCACCACATCCCCGACCTGGACGAACTGCTCGCCGCGATCGACACGGCCGCGGCCATCGACGGCACGGTCGCGGCCACCGACGGCACGGCCGCGGCCACCGGCGGCACGGCCGCGAGCACCGACACCGAGCCGGTGGCCCAGGACAACGGCCGCTGACAACCTCAGGAAGGAGGCCTACCCCGCCATGATCGGTATCTCCCCGTACGCGCAAGCCCGTGCACCGCAGGCCCGACCCGTGTCACCGGTCGTGGTCTACGGGCGCCGTTGGTGCGCGCTGAGCCAGATGGTGCGCCGCTACCTCGACCGCGCCGGCGTCCCCTACGACTACGTCGACCTCGACACCAACCCGAACGCCGAGGCACAGCTCACCTGGATGACCGGCGGCCGGGTGCACAGCCCCGTCGTGTCGGTCGGCGGACAACTGCTGGTGCAGCCCAGCATCGCCGAGCTGCGGTGGATGCTGGCCAGGATGTGACCCGCCATGACAACCACCACGACCGCGGGCAGCGTCATCGCCTGCCCCGCCTGTCAGAAGAAGAACCGGGTCCGTCCCAGCGCTCGCGGTACGCCGCGGTGTGGCGCCTGCGCTCAACCGCTGCCCTGGCTGGTCGATGCGACCGACGCCACCCTCGACGCGGAACTGCGGGCCGGGGTGCAGGTCCTGGTCGACCTGTGGGCGCCGTGGTGCGGACCGTGCCGCACCATGGCCCCCGTTCTCGAACAACTGGCCCGCGACCGCGCCGGACAACTGAAGATCGTCAAGGTCAACATCGACCAGAACCCGGTCACCGCCGACCGCTACCGGGCACAGAGCATCCCCCTGCTGGTGCTCACCCGCGGCGGCAGCGAACTGGACCGGCGCACCGGAGCCCTGCCCAGCCACCAACTGCGTGCCTGGCTCGACAACCAACACAACAGCAACACCCGCCCGCCGGCCTGACCGCGCCCGCCGCGCCGACCAGGCCGGCGGGCGCGCCTCACGCTGAGACCGGTGCGGCGCCCGGCGCCCGGCTATCGGGCTCGTGCCGCGAACAGGTCGATGACCTTGGGGTTGAAGGCGGCAATGTCGTCGGGCTTGCGGCTGGTGACCAGGTTGTCGTCGACGACGACCGGCTCGTCCGCCCAGGTCGCACCCGCGTTGATCAGGTCGGTGCGCAGGGACGGCCACGACGTCATCGTGCGGCCACCCGCGACGCCGGCCTCGGCCAGCAGCCACAGGGCATGGCAGATCGCCGCGACCGGCTTGCCGGCGTCGAAGAAGTCGCGTACGAACTGGACGGCCGCCGGATTCATCCGCATGGCGTCCGGATTGCCCACCCCACCGGGCAGGAGCAGCGCCGCGTAGTCCGCCGCGGACGCCGCATCCACCTGCTTGTCGACCGGGAAGGTGTCAGCCTTGTCGTAGTGCTTGAAGAGGCGGATCGTCCCGCCCTTGTCGGAAACCAACTCCAGGTCCGCGCCGGCGGCCCTGAGCGCGTTCCACGGCTCGACGAGTTCCGGTGTCTCCACCATGTCGGTGGCCAGCACCGCGATCCTGACTCCATCCAGCGCCTTGTCCGCCACTTCGTGTCCCTACCTTCGAGTTGGGTCGTCGACCGGCCACGCGGTCACGGATGCAGTGCCACCTTGAGCCATCCCGGGCTGCGGAGATCGAACTCGCGGTAGGCGCTCAGCGCGTCCGTCACCGGCTCGTGCTGGGTCACCACCGTCGCCGGGTCGATCCGGCCCGACTCCACCATCGCCAGCAACCTCGGGATGTACCGGGGATGGTTGCCGTTGCCGGCCTGGACGCTGAGGTTGCGGGCCAGGACCGTTCCGATCGGGAAGTAGCGGTCGTTGGCCGGGTACACGCCCACGACGCCCAGGGTGCCCACCTTGGCCAGGCTCTCGACCGCCCAGGTCTGGGCCTGGGTGGGGGCGTCCCCCGGCTTCCAGTGGCCGTCGGTCCCCGCCGGGTTGGCCTCGGGGGAGATCTCGCGCTGTTCCGCGCCGTTCCGCTCGGCGGCCTTCCGTACGCCCGCGGCGGCGGGACCCGACCTCGCGCTCTCCGCGTCCACCCCGACGGCATCGACGGCGCAGTCGGCGCCGACGCCCCGGGTCAACTCCATGACGGCCTCCACCGGGTCCACCTCGTTGAAGTCGACCACCTCGGCGCCGTGCAGCCGCGCCTTCTCCAGCCGGTCGGCGTGCCCGTCGATCGCGATCACCCGCGACGCTCCGCGCTGGAACGCCGACACCACGGCGAACTGACCGACCGGGCCGCACCCCCACACCGTGGTGACCTTCCCGTCCGTGACGTTGGCAAGCACCGCGCCGAAGTAGCCGGTGGGGTAGATGTCGGACAGGGTGATCGCCTGCGCGTCCGAGACGCCGTCCGGGAGTCGGAACAGATTGGTGTGGGCGAACGGAACCCGCGCGTACTCGGCCTGGAGGCCGTCGAACGGGCCCTGCGGCCGCGGTGAACCGAAGGACGCGGTGCCGGCGCGGGGGCCGTAGGGGTTGATGTCCTCGCACTGCGCGAAATAGCCGCGTCGGCAGTAGGCGCAGGAGCCACATCCCAGAACGGCGGAGATCAGTACGCGATCGCCGGGCCGGAAGTTGCCGACCTGCGCGCCCACCTCCTCGACCACCCCGACGCCTTCGTGGCCGAGGATGCGCCCGGCTTGCATGTCCGGCATCGTGCCGCGAACGAAGTGCAGGTCGGTGCCGCAGATCGCCGCCGTGGTCACCCGCACGATCGCGTCGGTCGGATCTTCGATCTTGGGCTCCGGGACATCGTCCACGCTGATGTCGCCCGTACCGTGATAAACGACCGCCCTCATCAAACGCCTCCCGTTCGCGCCCCGCCCAGGGGCTCGACCAGGGCCCGGTTACCCGCCCCGGGAGGGTTGGAACCTGGGCCGAACCGGGCCGGGCGTATTGGCGCGGCTGTGGTGAGACTTTGGCGGCCGGCGACACCGTTGGGGCAGGAACTCTCAGGGAGAGGAGGTGCCGCAATGGAGAAGAAGGAGCTCAAGAAGATCAAGATCCGCAAGGCGGGTCCGGTCCGGCTGACCGCCGCCGCCTGCTCGCAGTACCCCTCGAAGCTCTAAGGAGTCCGGGTCGGGCGTGGGCGCGGAGTGGGCGCCCACGCCCGACGCTTCATTCTTCACCTCGGAGCAGAGCAAGGGTGGGGTCGTGGAAACGGAAGTGCGGTACGACCTGGACCGCCGAGTGGCGCTGCATCCCCTCGTGTACCTGGCGGACGGGGACGAGGTCACCATCGGCCGGCCGGACATCGACTCGTACGGGATCTTCCCGGCGGACGGCGCCGAGGTGGTGCGCCGGTTGGCGGACGGAAACACGCCGCACGAGGTGGACCGCTGGTACCAGGCCGAGTACGGCGAGGCCGCGGACTTCGAGCACATCCTCGCCGCCCTGGAGGAACTGGACTTCATCGTCGTCGCGGAGCGGGCGCCGGTCGAGGTGGCGCCGGTGCGCTTGCAACGGCTGGGCGCCGCGCTCTTCTCGGCGCCGGCCTGGATCTGCTACATCGCGCTGCTGACCTGGGCGGTGGTCGCGATGGTCCGCACGCCGGACCTGATCCCGAACTACAGCCACCTGTTCTTCACCGACTATCTGACCCTCATCGAGCTGGCGCTGTTCGCCGGTGCGCTGCCGCAGCTGTTCCTGCACGAGGCGTTCCACGTGCTGGCCGCCCGCCGGCTCGGCGTACGGTCCCGGGTCAGCATCGGCCGCCGGTTCTACTACGTGGTGCTGGAGACCAGCCTGGACGGTCTGGTCGCGGTACCCCGACGCAAACGGTACCTACCGATCCTCGCCGGCATGCTCGTCGACCTGCTCGCCCTGGCCGCGCTCACCGTCACCGCGGATCTCAACCGCAACCCCGACGGGTCGTACTCGCTGGTGGGCCGCGTCTGCCTGGCGCTGGCGTTCGCCACCCTGCTGCGGGTGCTCTGGCAGTTCTTCTTCTATCTGCGGACCGACCTGTACGTCCTGATGTCCACCCTGCTCGGCTGCGTCGACCTGCACACCACCGCGAAGCGGCTGCTGCGCAACCGCGCGATGCGGCTGCTGCGCCGACCGGACCGGATCACGGACGAGACGCAGTGGCACCCGGTCGACCGGCGCGCCGCCGGGTGGTACTCGTGGCTGATCGTCGCCGGCTACACCTTCAGCGCCACCACGTTCGTGGTCGGCGTCGCCCCGGCCGTGTACCAGATGTTCGCCAGCTCGATCTCCCGGCTCCTCGGCGGCGCCACGACCGGCCGGCAGATCCTCGACTCGGCGGTCTTCCTGGGGATGAACCTGGGGCAGATCGCGTTCACCGTCTGGCTGGCCGTGCGGGAACGCCAGCAGCGCAAGAACGAGAAGTTCCAGCACGTCATCGCCTGAAGGAGGGGCCAGCATGGGCAGCCACTACTGGATCAGCGCCGATCGCCGCGCCGACCGCGACCGGCTCCGCGCCGGCCTCGATCTTCCGCCGCTGCTGGCCCACGCCGAGGCGCACCGTCGGCTGCGCGGCCCGTACTCGGCCGCCGGCGCGGTGCTGCGGACGATCGGTACCGACGCGCTGGCCCGCCGCCCGGAACTGGGGGTACGGCACCACATCGAGATCCTGACCGCCGCGCCCGAGTTCGAGGGTCGGGTGCCCCGGATCAGGTCCACCCTGGAGGAGTCGCCGGACAGCGCCCGCACCCGCTACCAGGCGAGACTGCACACGCTGCGGCTCGCGCACGGGCTCACCGAGTTCCTGCGCGACTACCTCGCGGCGCTCGACGACGGTCCGCGCACCCTGGTGGTGGAGGACATGCACGAGGCCGACCCGACCGACCACGAGTTCGTCGCGGTGCTGCTGCGGCGGCTGGCGCCCGGCCAGCTGACGGTCGTGGTGGGCAGCGCCGCCGGTCCGCTGGCCGAGGTGCCGGGGCCGGTGAGCATGTCGCTGCCGGAGGCGCTGCGGGTCCGGGCCGTCCGGCTGGAGGCGCCGTCCGGTCCGGGCACGCCGTCGGTTCCGCGTACGCCGTCGGTTCCGGGTATGTCGGGCCGTCCGGCGGACCGGGCCGGCGCCGGCTTCGAGGCGTCCCTGCTGGAAGGGCTGGACGCCACCGCCGTCGGGGAACTGGCCCGGGGGTACGTGGCGACCGAGTGCACCGGCGACGATCCGCGCGCCCGCGCCGCGTACCTGTCGTTGCCCGCCGCCGAGCGGGCCGCGCTGCACGACGAGCGCCGGCTCGCCCTGTTGGCCCTGGGCGAGCGGTCGCTGCTGTTCGGGGCGGTTCCGTACCACGCCGAGCACGGGAGCGACCCGGCCGGCGTCGGCGCCACGGCGCTGCGGGAGGCCCAACTGCGCTGCAAGAGCCTGGGCATGTACCACGCGGCGGCCGAACTGGGCATCCGCGGGCGGGCGGTCGCCGACCGGGACAGCCGGCCGGAGCTGTGGTGGGACATCACCGGCGACGTCACCACGTCGCTGTCCGCCATCGGCCGGGCCGAGGAGGCCGAGGCGCTGTACGACGAGGCGCGCGCCATCTCCACCGACCCGCTGATCCACATGCACGCGGCGTACGGCACGGCGATGCTGTTCGCCCGGCACTACGGCGACCAGCGGCGGGACCCGCTGCAAGCGCGGCGCTGGCTCAACCAGGCGGTCGCCATCGCGTCGCTGCTGCCCGACCCGAAGGAGCGGGCCTTCTTCTCGGTGTTCAACCGCAACGGCATCGCGCTGGTGGAGACCCGGGAGGGTCGGCCGGAGGAGGCGTTGCGGCTGCTCAACGAGGGTATGGCCCGGCTGGACCGGGAACTGGACCCCGACGAGCAGCAACTGCACCGCACCGGGCTGCGCTACAACCGGGCGCAGGTGTACGGCATGTCCGGCAGGCTGGAGGAGGCGCTGGCGGACTACTCGGCGGTCATCGAGGTCGACCCGAACTTCCACGACCACTACTTCAACCGGGGGAACGTCCTGCGCCGCCTCGGCCGGAACAAGGAGGCGATCGCGGACTACGAGCGGGCGCTGCAACTGTCTCCGCCGTTTCCCGAGGCGTACTACAACTGCGGGGACGCCCGGCTCGAACTGGGCGACCTCGACGGCGCGCGGGCCGACTTCGACCGGGTGCTGGAACTGGACCCGGAGCATGTCGACGCGTGGCTGAACCGGGCCGCGCTGCGGTGCGACCTGGACGACGTGGACGGCGCCTGGGCCGACGTGACGGCCGGGTTGGCGCTCGCGCCGCGCAACCCTCACCTGCTGTGCCTCAAGGGGCGCGTCCTGGTCGAACGGGGTGCCGCCGAGGCGGCCCGGGAGGCCCTGTCGGCGGCGCTGGCCCTCGACGAGGGGCTGGCCGAGGCGTGGGCCATCCGGGGCGGCCTCGGGTACTCCTCCGGTGACCTGGAGGCGGCGATCGCCGACCTGAGCCGCGCCGTCGACCTGCTCGGCACGCCGGAGATCCGGTACAACCGGGCGGTGGTCTACCAGGAGGCGGGCCGCCTCGACGAGGCGGCGGAGGACTACCGGGCCATCCTGGCGGTCGTCGACGACACCGATGCAGCGGAGCGGTTGGCGGAATGCCAGCGGGCCACCGCCACATCGGCCGGTGCGTAGGGCCGTCGCGATGACGATGCAGGAGCGCACGGTCTCGTCGCGGACCGAGATCTTCACCGAGGCGATGGCGCGGCTGGCGTCCGGGGTCGCGGTGGTCACCTCCCGGCACCGGGGCGGTGCGCCGTGCGGCCTGCTGGTCTCCTCGATCTGTTCCTACAGCGTTCGGCCGCCCTCGGTGCTGGTGTCCATCGGCCGGGAGTCCCGGTCGTACCCGGCGCTGCTCGGCCAGGCGGACTTCGGTGTGCACCTGCTGGGCAGCGGAGACGGCCCGATCGCGCGGGTGTTCGCCAGCCGGGGCGAGGACAAGTTCGCCGGCCTGGACTGGGCCTGGGACGACTCGGTGCCGCGGCTGGAGAACGACGTGCTCGTCTATCTGCGCTGCGTGCGGCGGCGCGTGTTCGAGCACGCCGACCACGCGATCGTCATCGGCGAGGTGGCCGACGGCCAGATATCGCACGGTGAGCCGCTGGTCTACTACCGTCGGGCGCTGGACTGGCGGCTGGAGCCGCCCGGTCACGGCCGGGTGCGGTGAGAGCCGCCCGGCCGGTTGCGCTGCCGACGCCCCCGCCGGGTGCGGTGCGGTGCGGGCGGTCCGGCCGGGTGCGGTGCGGGCCGTCCGGCCGGGTGCGGTGCGGGCCGTCCGGCCCGGCGCGGCTCACCGGTGCGAGACGGCGTCCGGTCGGCGCCCGCCGGCCTGGCAGGCGCTGACCCGGCAGCGGCAGGCGACGGTGGGCAGGTCGGCGCAGGTCGGGCACCAGACCGCCAGGTGGTGCGGGTGCGGTGGGGCCGTGCCGTCGAGCATCAGCTGTTGCAGGGCGCGCAGTCCCGGCCCGGGCTCCACGCCGGTCTCCTGGATCATGATCCGGTGCGCGCGTTGGTAGACCTGAAGCGCCTCGGCCCGCCCGCCGGACAGATAGAGCGCCAGCATCAATTGCTGGTGGAAGCTTTCCCGCAGCGGGTAGCGGGCGGCGAGTTCGGCCAGTTCGCCGACCAGTTCCAGGCTCCTGCCCTGACACAGGTCGACGCCGATCCGTTCCTGAAGCAGCGCGAGCCGTTCGGTCTCCAGCCGTACGGTGTACTGCTCCATCATGTCGAAATGGCTGATGTCGGCCAGCGCCGGTCCGCGCCAGATCGCCAGTGCCTGCCGGAACAGTTCACTGGCCTCCGCGCAGCGGCCGTCGGCGACCCGGCTCCGGCCCTCGGCGGACAGCGACCGGAACCGGTGCAGGTCCAATTGACCAGGCGCAATCCGAATGACGTATCCGCTCGGCTGCGTCCGTAGTACCGGATGTAGTCGGGTTTCACCGCGTACCCGGGAATTCGGGCTCAGAATCCGGCGAACAGCCGAAACGTACATCTGCAGGGCGGCGAGCGCCGACCGGGGCGGCCGTTGCCCCCAGAGCGCGTCGATGATGCGCGGGACCGGGAGCAGTTCGTTGCCGTGCAGCAGGAGCAGGGCGAGCAGCTTGCGTTGCAGTGGCGCGGTCGGGGTGCAGGCTTCGCCGTCCCGGTAGACCTCAAGCGGGCCGAGGATGTCGAAGCGCAGTTCCGGAGCGGGGATCGCATGACAAGGTGCTTGACCGGTGCGAAATGCCATTCAGATTCTCCCCTGCGGCATTCATCCCCCGTCTGATCAAAGGCGCTTGCGGCCGGTCGACCGGCATTATGAGGCGACACCGGATGGGAGTCCGATGAGCATTTATCGTTGCGCATGAATCTAGCAGCGATCCGTAAGGGGAGCAATACGTTCCGTCGTGGACGGGTCGCCGAGGGTGCACTCCTGCCGTGCTCGGAGGCGGCTCGCGAAGGGTGTGCGGCGGCGAATGTTCGCCGCTGGACGGGACAAATCTCCCGGGGTGTCGCGAGCTATATTAAATGCGCGTTCAGTAGCTGGTACCTCTATTTCACGAACACGGTAATCGATCGGCCGTACCGGGCAAATGGTGCGAGCCATCCACGCGGTGCTGGCATGGTTCCAGGACCTGCCATGACCAGTGTGGATGGCCCGTGAACGGCGTCCCGTACCGGCCGGGCTCGGCCGAGCCGCGGTTGGCCGTCGATCACCTCGCGCACCGACCTACGTCGACACCGCCATGGCCCGCTGCTGTAGTCCGGGGCGTCCTGGTGCCAGGTACGTCCAGCCGGCCCGCTGCCACGCGTCGGCGTCGAGCAGGTGTCGCGCGTCCACGATGTTGCACTGTCCGACCGCCGCGGCGAGCCGCTGTGGATCGGCCAGGGCGAACTCCTCCCAGTCGGTCAGCAGCGCCACCACGTCCGCACCGCGCACGGCCTCCAGCAGCGTGGCCTCGTAACCGAGCGCCGGGAACGCCCGGCGGGCGTTTTCCATGGCCCGCGGGTCGTAGACGGCGACCTGCCCGCCCTCGCCATGGAGCACGTTCGCCACGTGCAGCGCCGGCGAGTCGCGGATGTCGTCGGTGCCCGGCTTGAAGGCGGCGCCAAGCACCGCTATCCGGCGCCCGGCGAAGGATCCGCCGCACTGCTTACGGAGCAACTCCACCACCCGGTCGCGGCAACGCATGTTCACGGCGTCCACCTCGGCGAGGAAGGCCAGGGCGTGCGCGACTCCCAGTTCGCCGGCTCGGACCAGCAGTGCCCGGATGTCCTTGGGGACGCAACCACCGCCGAAGCCGAGCCCCGACGTGAAGAACTTCCCACCGATCCGAGCGTCGTACGCCAGCGCCTCCGTCACCACCTTGATGTCGGCGCCACTCGCCTCGCAGAACTCGGAAATCGCGTTGATGAACGAGAGCTTGGTGGCCATGAAGGAGTTCGCGGCGGACTTGATCACCTCGGCGGTCGGCAGGTCCGCCACCACCACGGGAACCCCGGCGTCGATGATCGGCGCGTAGACCTCCCGGAGCAGCCGCTCGGCCCGGGCGTCCGGCGTGCCCAGCACCAGCCGGTCGGGCCGGAGCGTGTCGGCGACCGCCCGGCCCTCGCTGAGAAATTCGGGGTTCCAGGCCACCGACACCCGATCGCCGGCCGGAGCGACGGCGTGGAGCATGGTGGCCAGCCGGGCCGCGGTCCCGACCGGGACCGTGGACTTGCCGACCACCAGGCACTCGCGGTCGAGGTGTGGGCCGAACTGCTCGACCACGGCGTCCAGATGCCGCAGGTCGGCGCCACTGCCGTCGCTTCGTTGCGGGGTGCCCACGCAGATGAAGTGGATGTCGGCGGCGGCGGCCTCCTCGTACGATCCGGTGAACCGCAGCCTTCCCGAAGCCAGATGCCGGCCGACCAACTCGTCGAGTCCCGGCTCGAAGAACGGCACCCGACCGTCCGCCAGAGATTTGATCTTTTCGGCGTCGATGTCGATGGCGATCACCTCATGCCCGAGTTCCGCCATGCCCGCGGCGTGCGTCACGCCGAGGTAGCCGCATCCCACCACGGAGATCACATGCATTTGCCCTCCTCGCGCCTGTGGCGATTGACGTCGGGTCGGAACGGGCGTTTCGGCCGATTGCCGCTCCAGCCGCTTTGCCTCCACCGTGCGGCGGAGTCCTTCGGCCAGTGGAACCCGGGGCTCCCAGCCCAGTTCTCGTTTGGCCCGGCCGATGTCCGGACAGCGCTGCCGCGGATCGTCCTCATCGGCCCCGACATGCCGGATCGGTGACGAACTCTCCGCGATCTCGCGAATCGTCCGGGCAAGATCGAGGACGCTGATCTCCTCGGTGTTGCCGATGTTCACCGGTAACTGGTAGCCGCTCGCGGCAATCGCGAGGATCCCTCGCGCGGTGTCCTCGACAAAGCAGGGAGACCGGGTCTGGGTGCCGTCGCCGTGGATCAGCAGCGGCAACCCTTCGACGGCCTGCGCCACAAAGCCCGAGATCACCCGGCCATCGGGCCGCATGAGCGGCCCGTAGCTGTTGAAGATGCGGGCGATTCCCACGCTCACGCCGTGCTTGCGGCCGTACGCCACGGTCATGGCCTCGGCATAGCGCTTCGCCTCGTCGTAGACCGAACGCGCGCCGATCGGGTTCACATTGCCCCAGTACTCCTCGCTCTGCGGATGCTGCTGCGGATCCCCGTAGATCTCGGAGGTGGATGCAAGCACGTACCGGGCACCGTGCCGGTGCGCCAGTTGCAGGGTGCGGTACGTCCCGGCGCTGCCGGCCAGCATCGTCTCGATCGGCAGCCGGGCGAACTCCGGGATCGACGCCGGTGAGGCGAGATGGAGGACCAGATCGACCTTCCCAGGTACCTCGAACTCCTCGGTGACGTCGGCCTCCAGCAGTGTGAAGCCAGGCTTGTCCAGAAGGCGTTCGACATAGCTGGGGTGCCCGGTGGAGAAGTTGTCGACGCAGAAGACCTCGACTCCGGCAGCCAGGAGTTGCTCCGCGACGTACGAGCCGACGAAGCCGCCTCCCCCGGTGAGGACGGCCCGCCGGAACCGGCCGAGCGACCCGTCGCGATTGCTGTTGTCCGACATGTGGAATCTCCTCGTCTGGTCCGCCGATCAGGAGTGCTTGCTCGTGCCTTGGCTGTGCAGCAGGTTGTCGAAGCACTTCAGCTTCACGTCCTCGTCCTGCGTGCCGTGGATGCTGCCCGGGTCCAGCCGCAGGTCGCAGTGCCGTACCCGCAACGGCCAGGTCTCCGGCCGGGCGATCCTCCGGCCGGCGGTACGTCCGACGTGGCTCGCCAGGTTCTCCCAGTGGTAGCGGAAGCCCATGTCTCCGCTGAACGTCTCGGCGTCCCAGGCACCGAACTGCCGCGCGACCGGTTCGAACCGACGGGTGTCGTACGCGATGAGTTGGTCGATCGCCCGGTTGACCGACCGCACTCCGGGCTCGATCGCGGGGCCAAGGTCGATCAGCGGGGAGTCCCACTCCTCGTGGTCGTCGACCTTGTTGATGAGGGTCACCTCGGGATGCCGTTCGAATATCCGCACCATCGCGTCAAGCACGTCGAACGTTTCGTCCGTCTTCCAGATGAACGAGTCGTCGGTAAAGGTCACGAGGTACGGTCGGGTGATCGAGAAGTTGTTGGCGTGGAAGTTGTTCGATCCGAGCCCCGGATAGGCGATCTTGTTGGTGCGCCGGAACCGGAACTCGTCCACGCCGTACTCGGCCAGCCTCGGCAGCAGATCCGCAACCTTGGCATCGCTGGACCTGTCGGCCACCAGGACGACTTCGAATTCGTGTCTGGTCGGCTGGGTCAGGGACCGCAGCGCGAGTGGCAGGGTGCGGGCGAGTAGTCGGTCCGTCTCGTGAAATGCGCAGGCCAGGGTGAACAGGGCCACGCGTGGTACCTCCGTTCGTGATCGGTCGGTGGCCGGCCACGGCAGTTGTCCGGCCTCCGGCACATTCGTCCCAGCTTCCGTCCGCCGTGCCTTGGCGCCGCTCAGGCGGGTACGCCCGACGATCCGGCCGTCGCGAACCGGTCGAGCCGCCCGATGGGCTCGGTCGGCCGCCAACTCAGGCCCGGAATCGCGGAATTGGGCAGCGAACCGTCCTCGTTCAGCACCGACGAGGGCGGGTGGGCCATGTGCAGCAGCCAGTCGTGGTAGGTGTCGAAGGCGCCGTTGATGTCCATCCGGTAGGCGAAATCGTTGTCCTCTCCGCCCCAGCCCTCGTAGCGTTCGTCCATTCCGCCGATCCGGTGGAACACGCTGATCCGCGCCCAGACACAACACCCCGGGGGCCGGCGCAGCATGAACCCGCGCAAGATCTCCGGGTCGACGGTCGCGGCACGGTTCATCAGCCGCTCCCGGATTGCCCGCGAGGTGGACGTGTCGCTCAGGCAGAACATGTTCCGATAGGTCAGATGTCCGGCGGTGCCCGGCTTCGCGAAGCGGGCCGCGTTGCGCGCCACGAACTCCCGGTCGGCGAGTACGTCGCCGTCAAGAACGCAGACGACCTCGGTCGGGCCCGCAGCGTTCACCACACCCACGTTGACCGCCCAGGACTTGTTGAAGATGCCGGGTTTCGGCGCGAAGACGTACTCGTCAACGAGCGGCTCGATGAGTCCGCGGTACCGCGGCAGGTCGTCCGACTCCACGACCACGATCCGGTAGCGCTCCCGCGGATAGGACTGGTCGGCCAGGGTGAGCAGGCATGCCTGCAGGTTCCGGAGGCGGACCCGGGCGCGATTGCGGTCCTGGAACGGGATGACGATGAGGACGTCCGCCTCCGGGCCGGCGGCGGGCGGGCTGACCGGGGGCAGTTGGCGCAGGTCCTCGGCGGTCACCTGCGGAAGGCCGTCGTCCGCATAGCGTGTGCCGAGGTAGTAGCCGAGCCGGTTGACGCACTCCGCCTCCCACGCCTTTTCGAACAGTTCCGCCGTCGCGGAGTCGCCGTGCCTGGCCAGAAGGGCCTTCTTGAACGCGTGGTACCGCGCCGGGTCCGCGGGCGCGGCCAGCAGGTCCGCACCGAGCGAACGGATTTCCTCGTGGTGGCTCGTCCGCACCCGGTCCACGACGGATTCGAGCCATGGCCGGGCCACCTCCCAGAGGAACAGGCAGGACCGCGGGGCACCCGGGTCAACCGCGGCGACCACGCTGTCGGCAACGGCCGTCGCCAGGATCTCGGGATCTGTTGGTCGCACTCCGGGCATGTGACTTCCTCTCTGGACGGTACCTGGGGCGGAAGGGCATGGTCGGCGTCGCGCTGAGCGCCGACGGCCAGCGGCGGTCGTCAGGTCCGAGCGGAGGCGGGCTGCTTGTCGTCGGCCGGCAACCGCTCGAACCCGTGGGTGAGCCAGATGCCCGCCCACACCTCGGGCGCCGATGGCAGCACCAACTCCACAAGACTGGGGCCGTCGACAGCGGCAGCCCTGACCAGCGCGGCGGTGAACCGCCGGATCCCGGCGTCGACCTCCTGGGCGGGACCGCCGAGGGGAACGGTCACCTCGGCGGCGTGGACGCCGAGCGCCCCGGCCACCGCGTGGTACCGCATCCCTGGCACGTTCGACAGATACGACCGCGTCATTTCGCCGTACGACGCTGTCCCCTGCTTCTTCAGCGAGACCGACTCGCCGTTGTTGCACACCAGGAAGAGCACTCTCGCCCGCTCCTGGGTCGCCGCGACGAGGCCCTGGAAGGAGTTGGTGAACGCCTGGTCGCCGAGCGTGCACATCACCCGGATCTCGTCGTGGGCGATGGCAAGCCCGGTCGCGTAGGACAGTCCGCTGCCGACGAAGGCGCCATGACCGCCGAAGACTCTCAGCCCCTTCGGCAGATCGTCGTAGTGTTCCGCGATCAGCCCGCCGAACATCTGGCTGTCATCGACGAGTACCGGCCGGTCCCAGCCGGCGAGAACATCCGCCAGTGCCCGCAGCACGGCCCGTCGCCCGGCGACGACAGCCGGGGCGACCGGTTCCACGGCAACCGCGGTCCGGGTACGCACCTGCGCGCCGAACCAGGAGGTGCGGTGGGCAGTTCCCCGGTCCCGTAGGAGCTTCGTCAGGTCGCGCACCGTCCGGGCCGGATCTCCGACCACCAGGAGATCCTTCTCCTTCATGTACTCGTTCTTGGAAACCTTGCCGGGATCGGTGTTGACGGCGATCTTCCGGCACTCCGGCAGCGTGCCTACCACGCGCTCGTAGATGTTGCGGTCCTCGACGGTCACTATCAGGTCGGACTGGTCGAGAAGATCCCGGTGAACCGGGTCGAACGGATCCAGCCAGCCGACGAAGTTGCGCACCTCGTCCCGCCGGAGGCGTTCGAAGAGCATGGGCCCGCGCCGGTACCGGACCTGGAGCACCGGCGCGCCGAGAGCGGTGCTGATCTGATCGAGCGCCGTCCGGATGCCGCGGTAGCGCAGGGCGTGGTCATCGACGAGGAGCAGTGCGCGGTCCGCCCTGGCCAACTCCTCGACGGCGGCCTCAAGGTCGCTCCGGTCGGCGACCGGAGCGGGCCGGGCCGTTGCGGGGGCGGCCAGCGCGGCGAGCGGCAGCCAGCGTTGCTCGGCCACATCCTGCGGCAGGCCGAACACCGCGGGCCGATGCGGGGCCCGCGCGGAGAAACCCAGCGCCTGACGGAGCCGGCCGACGAAGCGGCGCGCCACCCGCCGAAGCTCCTGCGGGTCGGCCGGGACGGGCCCAGCCTGCCAGCGCCAGTCGACAAGACCGCCCAACCCGTCCAGCAGACCCGGTTCGCCGTGCGGTGGGTGGAAGCGGGCCGAACCGGTGGAGGGCAGACCAACCAGATAGAGCGTGCCGGCCTCGCTACGCCGTGCGTCGGCCACGGCGCCCATCGCGTTGGTCAGGCCACGGGCACCGTGCAGCACCGCCACGCCACGATTCGGGTCCAGCAGGGACGCGCCGGCGGCCATGAACGCCGACTCCTTGTCGCCGCGGCCGTTGCTCAGATGGATTCCGTCGATCCGGTCGATGGCATCGGCAAGGGCCAGTTCCGAGGTCCCGGCATAGACGAAGACCCGGGCCACGCCGGCGGCGGCAAGTAGGCTGGCCACGGCTTCGGCCCCGGTCAACGACAGCTGCCAGCCGAGTATCCGGTCCACCACGTCGCGGGCGGTGGCGTGGGCCGCCTCCTGCGCTCGGTCGCCCGCCGGGTCGGCCACCGCCGGGGCGGCGCCGGTCAGCATGGCCTCGGCGAGGCGACGCTCGGCGTCCGCCCGCCCACCCGCGAGCAGCAGCGCACAACGCAGGGCGTCCGGGCCTGCGGTGGAGCTTCGCAACCACCGCAGAATTCCTGCCGCGTCGGCCCGACCGGCCAGTTCAGCGGCGCTTGTCAGGAGAGGAAATGACCGTCTCGCCATGGCTCGTCGCCTCTCGCCGCCCGGCGGGTGACATCGACGAAAGCAACCATCGCCGCTGCCCCAACGTCCGAATTCGTCCTGTGCGCAAAGGCTACGGGGACGCACCTTGTCGGCATCTTGACGCGGGCGCGTCGAATTTCGACCGGGCACAACGGCCGTCTGTGCCACTGGCCGCGTAGTTGCGTGGCGAGCAGCCGGGACGGCGATCGCTCAGGTCGCACTCAGCCTTTGCCGGGGATCCGCGGGGTCGGCGTCGATCACGGGACCGCAGGACGAACGGATCACCAGTTCGGTGGGCAACCGGATGTGTCTCTCCCGTTCGACGCCGGCGATCAGGTCCGTGAGCAGGCGCAGCGCCTCGGCGCCCATCCGCTGCAGCGGTTGCGAGATCGTCGTCAGCGGCGGATTGACCAGCGCGGACTCCGGGACGTTGTCGAAGCCGATCACCGAGAGATCGTCGGGCACGGAGCGACCGAAGCGCCGGGCGACCTCCATTGTCGAGATCGCGGAGAGGTCGTTGCCCGCGAAGATCGCGGTCGGCGGCTCGGGAAGCGCGAGCAGTTCCGCAGCGGTGCCGGCGGCCTTGCCGACCCCGAAGCCGCCGACGCGCACGAGCCGCTCGTCCACCGGGATGCCGGCCTCGGCCATGGCCCTGCGAAAGCCCGCCTCGCGCAGGCGTGCCGATTCAAGGTCGGGGCGCCCGCTGATGTGCCCGATGCGGCGATGGCCGAGTGACAGCAGGTAGTTGGTCGCGAGCACGGCGCCGGCGAAGTTGTCCGAATCGACGGTGGGCAGGCCGGACGGGCCGGTGTGCGGGTCCACCGCCACGACGTGAAATCCCTGCTTCGGCTCGATCATCGTCGGCGTGACGATCACGGCACCGTCGATGAGTGTGCCGGAGAGCCGGGCGAGTGAACGCCGCTCCCAGCCGACGGCGGCGCCGTCGCCGTCGCCGCTGGAATAGGCCAGAAGCTGGTAGCCGCTACCGGCGACCTGGCGGGACGCCCCCTTGAGCAATTCGGTCGAAAACGGCTCGAACTCGGCGACCAGGATGCCCAGCACGTTCGTGCGGTGGCTACGGAGACTCTGCGCGACGAGGCTGGCCTCGTACCCGAGTTCATGGATCACCTGCTGGACGCGCTCCACGGTCGCCTGCGCCACGCCGTACCGTCCGTTGACAACCTTCGAGACGGTTGCCACGGAGACGCCGGCTGTACGTGCTACATCCGACATCTTGACGCGCTGCTCGAAGGCCACGCTGACGATGATAGAGGGCCGCCGACGACCCCGTCACGCAGGACAAAAACGTTATCGACAACGATTGACATCACGTTACCGGACTGTAAAACTGCCCGGCAGACGAGTACCACGAACCGACTAGTCGAGGAGACATCGATGGCGGTAATGCGCCGAGCAGGCGCCCTCGTGACGCTGTTCGTGACCAGTGCACTCGTCGTTGGTGGCTGCACCAGCGGCGACGACGAAGCCCCGGACGATGGTGAGTTGTACAAGAATCCGGTGACCCTGACCTGGTGGCACACCGCCACCCAGGACGGGCCGGGCAAGACCTACTGGGAGAAGGTCGCCAACGACTTCTCCGCGCTCCACCCGAGCGTCAAGGTCGAGATCGAGGCGATCGAGACCAACCAGCTCCAGCGCACCCGGCTGCCCGCCGCGCTGCTGAGCAACGATCCGCCCGACCTCTTCCCGGTGTGGGGTGGCGGCGAGATGCGCGAGCAGGTCGAGGCGGACTACCTCAAGGACATCACCGGCAGCATGACGGACGAGGCGGACAGTCTCGGCAGCTCGATCGAAATCTGGCAGGTCAACGGCAAGCAGTACGGCCTGCCGTTCCGGATGGGGATCGAGGGTTTCTGGTACAACAAGGACATGTTCGCGAAGGCGGGCATCGACGCTCCGCCGAGCACCTTCGACGAACTCACCGAAGCGGTCACGAAACTCAGGGCCAGCGGTGTCATCCCGATCGCCCTGGGCGCCGGTGACAAGTGGCCCGCCGCGCACTGGTGGTACGAATTCGCGCTGCGTGACTGCTCCATCGACACGCTGAAGAAGGCTTCCCTCGATCGCGTCTTCGACGATCCGTGTTTCGTCAAGGCGGGCCAGGATCTGCAGTCCTTCATCGCCACGAAGCCCTTCCAGCCGAACTTCATCGCCACGCCGGGCCAGAACGATCCGACCAGCGCCAACGGTCTGCTCGCGAACGGCAGCGCCGCGATGGAACTCATGGGCGACTGGAACCGGGGCACCCTGGACAACGTCGCCAAGGACAAGGACGCCCTCGCCAAGGTGCTCGGCTGGTTCCCCGTACCGGCCATCTCCGGCTCGGCGGGTGACCCGAAGGCGGCCCTGGGCGGCGGTGACGGGTACGCCTGTGCCAAGAAGGCGCCGGCCGAGTGCGTCGAGTTCCTCAAGTACATCGTGAGTCCCGACGTGCAGAAGGGCTATGCCGAGACCGGTACCGGGTTGCCTGCCGCCAAGGCCGCGGCCGCTGGTGTGCCGGACCCGGCACTGCAGTCCGTCCTGAAGGCCACCTCCGAGGCGAGCTACGTACAGCTCTGGTTGGACACGGCGTACGGCAGCACCGTCGGCAACGCCATGAACGACGCGATCGTTGCCATCTTCGCCGGCAAGGGGACGCCCGAACAGGTCGTCTCGGCGATGAAGGCGGCCGCGAGCAAGTGACCTCCGCCAGCCGAATCCGGGACCCCATCGGCGACGCGTCCGCGCCGCCGATGGGGCGCCGGCCCGACGGGCGCGGATCCGCCCGCCGGGCGGAAACGCGCCGCAAATGGTACGAGATCGTCGTGCTCACGACGCCAGCACTCGTCCTCTATGTGATGTTCGTGCTGGTCCCCATGGGGTTCGCGGTCTATTACAGCCTCTACCGCTGGCGTGGCGTCGGACCTCCCACGGACTTCGTCGGTATCCGGAACTACGTCCTTGCCTTCCAGGACCCGATCTTCCTTGACGCTCTGCGCAACAACGCGATCATCGTGGTCGGGTCGCTGCTGATCCAGGGGCCGCTCGCCCTGGGCATCGCCCTGTTGCTCAACCGCCGGTTCCGCGGGCGGGCCGCGTTCCGCCTGCTGGTGTTCGTGCCCTATGTACTTGCCGAGGTCACCGTCGGCATCATGTGGAAGCTGCTGCTGACCGACGACGGAACGGTCAACGCGCTGCTGCGGTCGCTGGGAATGGGCGGCCTGGTGCAGGCCTGGCTGGCTGACATCCACGTCGTCATCTGGACGCTGCTGTTTGTCCTCACCTGGAAGTACGTCGGCTTCGCCATCATCCTCCTGCTCGCCGGACTGTCGAACGTGCCGCCCGAGCTGACGGAGGCCGCCGCCATCGACGGTGCGAGTTGGTGGCAGACCCAGCGCCACGTCACGCTTCCGCTGCTCGGACCGACGATCCGGATCTGGATGTTCTTGTCGATGATCGGCTCGTTGCAGGTTTTCGACATGATCTGGGTGACCTCGGTGCCCTCGATGCGATCGCTCGGAGCGTCCGCCACCATGGCGACCTACATGGTGGACAACGGCTTCTTCGCCCGGCTGTGGGGCTTCGGCAACGCCGTAGCCGTGATCCTGTTCGTCATCTCGTTCGTCGCGGCGCTGCTGTTCCAGCGCTTCCTGCTCCGTCGGGACATCCGGGGCGCCACCACCGAAAGGGTGAACTGACCGTGGCCGCGAATCCCGTCCGTTACCCATCCACCCGGCACCGAGCGTTGTCCTGGAGCACGCCGCTCACGTACGCGCTGGCGTTGGCGGTCGCCGGCGTGTCGATCACGCCGATCGTCTACGTGATCATCGGCGGCTTCCGTACCACCCCGCAGATCGTCGCGGATCCGGCCGGGCTGCCCGACCCGTGGGTCTGGGACAACTACGTCCGGGTGCTGGCGCACAGCCACTTCTGGAGGCAGACGTTCAACAGCGCGGTGATCGCCCTCGGGACCACCTTCCTCGTGGTGGTGCTCGGGATGGCCGCCGCGTTCGTGCTCGCCCGGTACACCTTCCGCGGGCGCGAGGCGCTCTACACCTTCTTCACGCTCGGCCTGCTCTTTCCAGCCGGAGCGGCGATCCTGCCGCTCTACCTCCTGCTGCGCAACCTGAGCCTGATCAACTCCTACTACGCGGTGATCCTCCCGCAGGTTGCCTTCTCCCTACCGCTGACGGTCGTGATCCTCCGGCCCTTCCTGTCCGCCATCCCGGGGGAGTTGGAGGATGCCGCCGCGATCGACGGCGCTGGCCGGATCGGGTTCCTCTGGCGCATCGCGCTACCCCTGTCGCGGCCTGCGCTCGTCACCGTCGGGGTCCTGGCGTTCGTGGCAAGTTGGAACGCGTTCCTCCTGCCGTTGCTGGTCCTCGGCGATGTTGACCTGCACACTCTGCCCCTGGGCGTACAGAGCTTCTCGAACCAGTACAGTACGGATACCGCGGGCATCCTCGCGTTCACCTCGCTGGCGATGCTCCCAGCACTACTTTTCTTCACGCTCGCAGAGAAGCAAATTGTCGGTGGCCTGCAGGGCGCGATCAAGGGCTGAGCGCCAGGCGTACGAGCACAACCACAAGGGGAGAACAGTATGACTGAGGTCCACGCCGGGGTGGACGGGCCGGTGCCGGCTCAGGCGGGTCTGGACCACGGCCGGCCGGCGGGCGAGGCACGGGTACGCGAGCTGCTCGCCCGGATGACGATCGAGGAGAAGGTCGCCCAGCTTGTCGGGTTCTGGGAGGCGAAGGACGGCGAGGCTGTCACGCCGCTGCAGGGCGAGTTCAGCGACATCGCCAAGCTCAAGGACTTCTCCCGCAACGGGCTCGGCCACCTCACCCGTGCCTACGGCACCTCGCCCGTCGACCCGGACGCCCGCGCGGCGTGGCTGTGGGAGTTCCAGTCCGGCCTGGTAACGGACACCAGGCTGGGAATCCCCGCGATCGTTCACGAGGAGTGCCTGACCGGGCTCTCCGCGTGGAAGGCGGCCACCTTCCCGACGCCGCTGGCCTGGGGCGCCGCGTTCGATCCCGAACTGGTCCACGAGATGGCCACCGCCGTCGGGGCGTCGATGCGGGCACTGGGCATCCACCAGGGCCTCGCCCCGGTGCTTGATGTGATCTTTGATCCGCGGTGGGGCCGGGTCGACGAGTGCATCTCCGAGGACCCGTACCTCGTCGGCACGATCGGCACATCGTACGTGCGGGGCCTGCAATCGCAGCGGGTTCAGGCCACCCTCAAACACTTCGCCGCCTACTCCGCCTCGCAGGCCGGGCGCAACTTCGGACCCGTGCATGCGGGCCCCCGCGAGCTTGCCGATGTGATATTCATCCCGTTCGAGATGGCGATCCTCGACGGTGGCGCCAGCTGCATCATGCACTCCTATGCCGAGATCGACGGCCTGCCGGTCGCGTCCGATGCGACGATGCTCACCGGTGTCCTGCGGGACAGGTGGGGATTCGACGGCACCGTCGTCTCCGACTACTTCGGCGTGGCGTTTCTGCACCTGCTGCACCACGTCGCCGGAGACCGCGCGGAGGCGGCCGGGCAGGCGCTGACCGCCGGCGTCGACATCGAGCTTCCGACCGGCGACGCCTACCTGACGCTGCGGGAGTCGGTGACGGCAGGCAGGCTCGATGAGGCCCTCGTCGACCGGGCGGTGCTGCGGGTCCTGCGCCAGAAACTGGAGCTCGGGCTACTCGACGAGACCTTCATGGACGCCCCACCCTCGGCGGTCGACCTCGACTCGCCGCAGCACCGTTCGATCGCCCGCCGGCTTGCCGAGAAGTCGATCATCCTGGTCTCCAACCGGGACGCCCTTCCGTTGCCCTCGAACAGCCGCGTTGCGGTCATCGGCCCGAACGCCGACCGGCAGGGGGCGCTCTTCGGGTGCTACTCCTTCCTCAACCACGTACTCGCCCAGCATCCCGAGGTGGAGATCGGGATTGAGGTACCGACGGTCCTCGACGCCGTGCGGGTCGAGTTCGGCGACGATCTCGTCACCTGGGCGCGCGGGTGCGACGTGGACTCCGACGACCGGTCCGGCTTCGACGAGGCCGTCGCCACCGGATCCGCCGCGGACGTAGCCGTGCTGGTCGTCGGCGACCAGGCTGGCCTCTTCGGGCGTGGGACGGTCGGCGAGGGCTGTGACCGGGACGACCTCGAACTGCCCGGAGTCCAGCGCGAACTCGTCGAGGCCGTGCTGGCCACGGGTACACCGGTCGTCCTCGTCCTGCTCACCGGCCGGCCGTACGTGGTCGGCTGGGCGTTGCCGAGGTGCGCGGCGGTGGTGCAGGCGTTCTTCCCCGGCGAGGAGGGTTCCGGGGCGATCGCTGGCGTGCTTTCCGGGCGGGTCAACCCGTCGGGCAAGCTGCCGATCAGCCTGCCCGGTGCGGTAGGGGCGCAGCCGTACTCGTACCTGCACCCGACGCTCGGGGAGGGCAGCGAGGTGACGAACCTGCCGGCGACGCCCGCGGCGCCGTTCGGCCACGGTCTGTCCTACACCACGTTCGAGCATGGCGACCTCACCGTGCCCGCCACGGTGCCGGTCGACGGGGCGTTGCCCGTCACGGTGCGGGTGACGAACACCGGGGCGGTGGCGGGGGACGACGTGGTCCAGCTCTACGGCCGTGATCTGGTGGCCTCGGTGACCCGGCCAGTGGCGCAGCTGCTCGGATACCGGCGGGTTCACCTGGAGCCGGGCCAGTCGGTCACGGTCGAACTGACCGTTCCCACCACCCGTCTGGCCTTCTCCGACCGCACCCTGACCCGGGTCGTGGAGCCGGGTGACGTTGAAGTCTGGGTCGGTACGAGCGTGCAGCGGGACACGCAGGCAGTGACCACTCTGGTCGGTGAGACCGTGCCGGTCACCAACGCCTCCGAGCGCTGGACCATCTCCGAGATCAGCTAGGAGGGACCGGCAACAGGGCGGCGGAGGCGAGGCGGGTCCCTCTGGTCCCGGTCCACAGCCGTCCGGTCCGTGGCCGGACGGCTCAGCCGAGGCTCGATGAGCACCGCGGCGAGCGCGGCGAGGCTGAGCATCCCGCCGGCGAGGGCGGTGTCCCGGACGCCGCCGTGGGTCAGCAGCACCCCGCCCACGAGTGCGCCGGCGGTGATGCCGATGTTGATCGCGGTGGAGAGGCCGGCCACCGCGAGGTCGGTCCGGCCCGGCGCGACCTGAAGGAACCGGCTGCCCAGCACGGTGGTCAGCGCCGAGTAGGCAGCGCCGGCCAGCGCGACCAGGACGACGGCCACCACGGGTACGGCGCCGAGCGCGTAGAGCCCGAGCAGCGCGACCGTCTGCAGGAGCACCGGGGCCAGCGTCGCGATCCACGGGTGGCGGTCGGCCAGGACGCCGCCGACGAACACGCCGGCGATTCCGGCCACCCCTCGCGCCAGCAGCAGTGCGCCGGTCGTGGCCAGGGCGAAGCCGCTCACCGTGACGAGGAAGGGCGTGACATAGGTGAAGGAGGCGAGCGATCCGGTGATGGCGAGCACGGACAGCACGAGAAGCAGCCGGTAGCGCCGGACGTCGGGCGTGCTGCCGCGGGCCGACGGCGCCTCGTCGGGTGCTGTCGTGGGTATCAGCGCAAAGATGGTCACCGTCGCCGCCAGCCCGAGAGCACAGAGGACGAAGAAGGGCGACCGCCAGCCGGTTCGCTGGCCCAGCCAGGTACCGGCCGGTACGCCCAGCACGGCGGCGAGTGACGTACCCGCCATGATCACACTGATCACCCGACCGTGGACCCTGGCCGGAAACAGGGAAGTGGCGGTGGGCAGCGCCAGCGCCCAGAAGAGCGCCTGGCTCAGCGCCGTGGCCAGGCGGGCGATCAGCAGGACGCCGTATCCCGGCGCGGCCGCCGCGGCCCCGGTGGCCACCGCGAACACGGCCGTGAGCCCGCCGAGCAGGAAGCGGCGGGGAACACCGCGGGTGAGCCGGGTGAGCGGGATCGTCGTGAGCACGATGACCAGGCCGTACCACGTCACCAACAGCCCGACCCGGGACTGCGACACGCCGAGGTCCGCGGAGATGGGCAGCAGCAGACCGATCGGCAGGGTCTCCGTGGTGACATAGGCGAACGCGCAGACCGACAACGTGACAAGCGCACCAACGGACCGACCCCGCACGGCCGACCGTCAGCCCTGCACGGTCAGCTGGATCTGCTGTACCCGATGGTCAGACAGGCCCTGCGGGTCCAGGAACTCGTATCGGTGGACGTTCACATCCGGGGTGGTGCGCAGCCAGTCGATCCGCCAGTAGGGGCGCTTTCCCACCTCCCACGTCGCGGGGTAGAGCGACGACAGCGCCCGGGTGTGGTCCACCAGACGATCCGGCAGCATCCTGAGCGCCCCCATTGACGGTGAGGTGTTCAGGTCGCCGGCGAGCACGATCGGCTGCGGATTGTCCTTGACGTCCGCGCGGATCGCCTCAAGACTCGCGCGTCGCATGGAGAAGTTGAAGCGGTCAACCTGAAACACGCTCTGTCCCGGCTCGCCCTTCATCATGAGCATCCGCCGAGGTGGCTGGAACAGGTGGGTGTCGTAGAAGGACACGACCCTGTCGCCCACCCGGATGTCCGTGCGCAGTACCTGTGAGGTGTAGAAGAGCGGATGGCCGTCGAAGGCCGGCGGTAGGGGCTTCAGATCGTCGGGAAGCCAGGGCGTCGAGTAGAGCGGGCGGTGTGCAACCACCGGGAGCCGGGACAGCGTGATGTTCCGGCCCTCAAGGATGATCTGGTAACCGGGAAAGTTCTGCCGCAGCTCCGCCATCTGATCGATGACCAGGGCCTGTGCGAAGACGTCCGGCAGGGTGAAGTCGGCGTGGGCGTACTCGTGCAGCAGGTAGACGTCGGCGTCAAGCCCGCGCAGGAACCGGTAGAAGTAGGCCGTGCCGTGACCGCTCTCCCGGACGTCCTGGTCCCAGTACTCGGTGTTCCAGGTGACCAGCTTGATCGCGTCGGGCGGTGGCGCCGATGGGCTGTAGAAGACGGTGCCGAAGTTGATGCCGCTGATTCCGAGACCCAGCACGAGGGCGAGCACCGGCACCAGGGTGAGCCGCCAGCGCACCGGCCGGGCGAACTGGGCCACGGGCAGCAGTAGCAGCGGGACCGCCGCGAACACGAAGGGCGGCAGCAGGTCGAACGGTCCCCACCAGTAGTACCGGCCGCTGAGCGACCGATGCAGGACGACGAACACCAGCCAGGACACGCAGAGCGCCACCGCCGCCCGGGTCCACCAACCCCATCGGCTCCGGCCCGGTCGGCGGGCACGGAACCAGGCGAGGCGCTCCCGCCGCGTCCTCGCCGCCACGGTTGGTGTGCCCGGCTGCTCCGGCTCGGTCACGACATCGAGTCCAGGCCCGTTCGCCGTCATCACCACACCCCCACGTCCGGGTCGCTTCCAGCCACAAAAGGCTACGGGCCGGGACCTTGTCCGTGTCTTGGCGGGCAGGTCGCCTTCCCCGATCGGACAGGGCCAACATTTACAATTGTCGTCATGAAAACGCCTCAACGCAGGATCGGGTCGGGTTTCGGCGCCGAGAGCACCGCCGATGACGTTCTGAACGGGATCGACCTGACCGGGAAACTCGCGGTCGTCACGGGTGGCTACTCCGGTCTCGGGCTGGCGACCACTCGTGCACTCGCCGGCGCCGGCGCTCACGTGGTTGTGCCCGCTCGGCGGCCGGAACCGGCTCAGGCGGCGGTGAGTGGCATCGCCGGCGTGGAGGTGGACGAGCTCGACCTGGCCGATCTGGACAGTGTCGGCAGCTTTGCAAAGCGTTTCCTGGCCGCCGGCCGGACGATCGACATAATGGTCAACAACGCCGGGATCATGGCCTGTCCGCAGACCCAGGTCGGTCCGGGCTGGGAGGCTCAGTTCGCGACCAATCATCTCGGCCACTACGCGCTGGTCAATCAGTTGTGGCCGGCGATTGCCGGAAATGGCGGGGGACGGGTGGTCGTCCTGTCCACCGGCCTCGACGAATCCGCCCGGATTCGCTGGGATGACCTGCACTTCCGGCAGGGCTATGACAAGTGGCAGGCGTACATCCAGTCGAAGAAGGCAAACGCGCTGTTCGCCGCGCGACTCGATGAGCTTGGCCGGGGCGCGGGGGTACGCGCCTTCTCGGTGAACCCCGGATACATTCTCACGCCACTCCAGCGCCACCTGGCGAAGGCGGAGATGGTCGCGGCCGGCTGGATCGACGAGGAAGGCAACGTCGCGATGCCGATCTTCAAGACCCCCGAGCAGGGCGCCGCGACCCAGGTCTGGGCGGCCACCTCGCCGGCTCTGGCGGGCCTGGGCGGGGTCTACTGCCAAGACTGCGACGTGGCCGAGGTGCAGGTCAGCTCGGACGTGGAGGCGCAACGCCTCTGGGCCGTGTCGGCCGAGCTCACCGGCGTTGACGCGTTCGGCGTGGCCGAGATCGGCCAGCACGGATAAGGCACCGTCCAGGGTCTGCCGGGGCGGCCTGCTGGTCGCGGGCCGCCCCGGCAGCCCGTCAGAAGATCGCCTTCGCCAGCGTGAGCGCTCGCTGCCGCCAGGGATCGTCACTGGTGCGACCGGTCGCCTGACCTTGCCGGGTCTCCGCCCGGCCCGCCGCACTGCCGCGGTTGGCCCGCCACCACTCGTACGCGGCGAGGATGGCCTCGCGATTGGAGTAGCGCGGCTGGAAACCCAACCGGTTGCCGGCGTGCTCGATGCTGACGTAGGAGTCCGCGATGAGCTTGTAGGCCAACCGCCGGTAGATCGGCGAAAGCCGTAGCATCGACAGCACGTTGAGGACCGCGGCAGCCGATCGGGCTGGAACCCCGACCACGCGTTTGCCGTGTCCCGCGGCGTCGAGCACGGCCTGGAAGTCGTCGCGCAGGGACCCGAACTCCGCCGCGGCGACGTTGTACGTGTCGTTGGCGATCTCGTCGGGCGCTTCGAGCACGGCCAGTACGGCCGTTACGACATCCTCGGTGGCGCACATCTGGGTGAGCGCCCGACCACCGCCGAGCAGTGGAAAGTTGTGCCCCTCCTCGGCCCACTCGAACAGCATCGCGAAGAGCCCCATCCGACCGGGCCCGAGAAAGGTCTTCGGGCGCAGGATGGGGACGACCATCCCCTCATCGCGCAGCCGCTCGCACATCTGCTCCACCTCGACCTTGCAGACGCCGTACGGGTCGACCGGCTGCCGAGGGTAGGTCTCCGGTGTCGGCACCACGGTGGGCAGACCGTAGACGGACGTCGTCGAGATGTAGACCACCCGGGACACCCCGGCGTGTCTGGCGGCGTCCAGTACCGAACGACTGCCATCGACGATCACCGAGCGGATCGTCGCCGCCGGGTAGCTCGGTAGCGCGGACGCGCAGTGCACGACCGCGCCGGCACCGTCCGTCAGCAACCGCATCCGTTCACGGTCACGGATGTCACCCACTGTGTGCCGCACCCCGGGCGGGGCGGCCGGCCAGGGCCGGATGTCCATGCTCACCACCTGATCGCCCCGCCCGGCGAGCGTACTGGCCAGCGCCTTGCCGAGCACCCCGGCGCCACCCGTCACCAGGACCGGCCGGGTCATGCCGTCATCTCCGGCCCGTAGAGTCGCCGGACCCAACCAGGGAAGAGCAGCCCCTGGAGGATGCCGAGGCCGGCCGCCAGCGCCGAGGTGAACATCACCATCAGGTGTATCGCGGTGAACCGCAGTCCGAACAGGACGCCGCGGGTGCGGTAGGCGTAGGCGTACGTCTGCCTGTCGAGCAGGATGCCGACGCCGAGGAGTGCCGCGGTGGCCAGCAGCGCCCACCGACCGAGCAGTGGCACCGCCACGAGGCTGAGCACGGCGGCCAGGACGAAGCCGCTGCCCACGGCGCGGAGCCCGGTGGCCGCTCCGCCGGGCAGCCGGTTCAGTCGCATCCAGTTCGGCGCGCCGAGCCGGGTCCGCTGAAACACCTTGCGCAGCAGGACGCCGACGGTGGCGTCATGGTCGTGCCGGCCCCGGATCCTCCGGGTGGCTCGAACCTCGTACCGGGTGTTGAGCCGGAAGCCGTACTCCTGTTCCTCCGTCCAGCGCAGCCGGTGGTTGAACGGCCCGATCTCGCGAAACACCTCCACCCGCATGGCGCAGAGCGCCGAGTGCAGGCCGGGGATCCGCCCCTCGATCTCGCCGAACCAGACGTACTGCTGGATTGCCCGGTACTCCTTGACGATCCCGGCCGGGAAGAGCGGTTCGGCCCGGTACATCCCGCAGATCGCGCCGATCCCGGGGTCATCGGCCAACACCGCCACGGCGTTGGCGACGGCGTCGGGATCGAGCGCCACGTCCGAGTCGAGGAAGAACAGGATCCGGCCGCTGGCATGCTCCGCACCGAGGTTGCGGGCGATGGAGACGCCGCTGTTCTCCGGGGTCTCCAGCACGGTGACCCCGTACCGGCGCGCGATGGCCACCGAGTCGTCGGTGCTGCGGTCGTCCGCCACGATGATCTCGATGGCCGGGTAGGTCTGACGCTGCACCGCCTCGATGCACGCCGGCAGGGTCCGGCCGTAGTTGTAGTTCGGAATGATCACCGAGACCAGCGGCTGCCCAGTCATGTGTTCTCCCATCGGTCAGCGTCGCTCGCGCAGTGAGGTGAACAGGGCCTCGTACCCGTCCAGGCAGGTCGCGAGCGAGAATCGCTCGCGCGCCTCCTTCGCCTTGCCGTCCCGCCAGTCCTGGGGGGCGTCCGCCATCTCCAGAATGGCCTTCTCCAGCGCCACCGGGTCGCGTGGCGGGATGACCCGTCCGAAGCCGGTGGAGGTCACCGGGTACCGACCGCCGGGGAGGTCCGTGGTGACCGACGGGATGCCGCACATCATCGCCTCTGCCTGGACGATGCCGAACGACTCGGCCACGGACGGCAGCGCGAAGACGTCGATGGACGCATAGAAGTCGTCCACCTCCTTGCCGCGCAGCTCGCCCAGGACCCGGATCCGGCTGTCCCCGGCGATCTCGGCCTGGATGTCGGCAAGGTTGCTTCCACCCGCGACCGCGTGGTAGTTGCCGGCGATCAGCAATCGAGCGTCGGGATCGGCGATCTGGCGGAATGCTCGTACCAGATATGGAATGCCCTTTTCCTCCACGACCCGGCCGAGGAAGCCGACGTGCAGGGCGTCGGTCTCCCGGTAGCGCGGCTGGCCGTCGCGGCGGTCCAGGCACGGCGCGGCGATGGGAACGAACCGGCGTTTGCGGATGTCCGGCCAGAACTGCGACGCGACCGCCTGGTCCTGGCTGTAGGCCACGACGGCGGCCGACCGGCGGATCGCCGCCCGAGAGGTCGCGTCCGACATTCGCACGAGCGCCCGGCTGAACCGGCTCGGCGGCAGGTACAGGTCGATGTGCACCATGCTCACCACCGGCGTCCGGCCGGCTGCGGCCGTCACCAGAGCGGCCTCGGCCATCGGCAGGTTGAGGAACAGGACCGAGGATCTACGGGCCAGGCGTGCGGTGAGTGCCGGATAGCGGGGGTGATGAAGCCCCGGTTGACCCGCACCAGCGGAGGCGCACGGTAGACATCGACGCCGGCGATGGTTTCCCGGAGCGGCAGTTGCGGGTCGTGCTGCGTCGCGACTACCGCCACCCGCCAGCCCCGTTCCACCATTCCCTCGGCTATGCATCGGGCGGTGTGGGTCAGGCCGCTGATGTACGGCTCATAGTAGGTAAGGGCGACGGTAAGGTCGTATTTGGCATCCATCAACCTAGTCGCAATCCCTCGGGGGCAATGAACTCTCCGGTTTCTGGCAGGTGACAGGACGTTTCACTCGCGTGACGCGTATCAGGTTGACGGTCGGAAGTGGGAAATGAGCAGAAATCCGCCCGACACGGCAACCATCAACAGCGAGTTGATGACGAGCGCCGGGTCCCGCAGGAGCATGCGAACCGGGTTTTCACCACCATTCTGGACCAGCACCATCTGGAGGTACCGGAAGAGGCCGAACAGTGCCAGCGGCGCGGTCAGCACCGCCGCCGCGAGGGCGTACCGGCCCAGGGGCGCCTCGGTCCGCACGTACAGGAGATACGAGCCGACCGCGAGTACGGCGCTGAGCAGCATGAGTTGGTCGGTGAACGGAATGGTGTAGCCGCGCAACGCTGGACGGTGGGCGCCGGCGGTTGCGGACAGCTCCTGACGCCGTTTGCCCAGGATGAACAGCAGGCAGAGCAGGAACACACAGGTCAGGAGCCATCCGGACACCTCAACTCGTACTGCCAGGTAGCCCTGCATCATCCGCAGCCCGAACCCCAGCGCGACCACGAAGACGTCAACCAGGGGCACGTGCTTGAGCGCCGCGGAGTAGCACGTGGTGAGCAGTAGGTAAGCGCCGATCGGCCAGCAGGAGGACACCGGTTCGAGACTCAGCACCCCGACCAACAGGCCGAACAGGAGCACCAGCAACAGCAGCACCTCGGGAACGGAGGTGCGGCCGGAGGCGATGGCCCGGTGTCGCTTGGTGGGATGAGCCCGGTCCCGGTTGCGGTCGGCGAGATCGTTGACGACGTACACGATGGACGACGCAACCGTGAACGCCACCACGGCCCAGGCCACGTGCAACAGGCTCGCGAAATTCCAGACCCGCAGGTCGAGCAACGGGATCGACACCGCCAGCACGTTCTTGGGCCACTGCCCCGGACGCAGCAGGGAGAGTAGATCTCGGAGGACGGCCCGGCCGACCTGAGCCGCTCGTTCCTCGGCGGCCGCGATCTCGCCGAACGCAATTTCGGATTCATCGACCCCTATTGGCTTCGGCATCACGGTTACCCTCCATCCGGGCTGCCGTGCGACCCGATCCACAGCCGCACACAGCGCAGGTTAGCCGCGTCGCCACCATCCCTGCCTTGGCAATATCTTGTCCAGATCTGGCGTCCTCGCTCCTCTCGACAATCGCAAAAACGTCCCTTTTCAAACAGACGCGCGTGGATGTATGGTGGCTTACCTGTCCGGTGCGCAGGGACGATGGTCGCCGGTCACCGGTGGGGCGCGGAATGTCGGATCATGGTGTTCCGGCTCCCTCCGACACCTGACGCGCAGGCTCATCGTCCTGCCGTCCGGCAAACCGTTCCCGGGCGTAGAGCCGGACCAGATCGCCCATCCGGTAGCTGCCCGGCGAGGAGGTTTCCAGGAGTTGCGCATCGACCAGACACTCCAGGACCCGTTCCGCGTCCGCCTCGGAGCGGGTCAGCACCCGGGCCGCGGCGCAACGATCGAGTTCCGGTTCGTCCGCGGCGCCCAGCAGCTTGAACGCCTCCGCCGTGGCACGCTCGCGCAGATCGGTGCTGCGGGACAGCCGATGGTAGGAGCCGCCGATGCTGGCGCGCAGGCCGATGCCGTCCAGTTCCAGGTTGTCCAGCCGTCGGCGCTCGTCGGCCAGCCGGTCGCGCAGTTCGGCCAGCGGCCAACCGGGCCGGGCGACCAGCCTGGCGCCGGCGATCCGCAGCGCCAGCGGCAGGCACTCGCACCAACGGGCGATGGCGGCCGCCGCCTCCGGCTCGGCGGCGATCCGGGCTGCCCCGACCCACTGGCCGAGTAACGCCACCGCCTCGTCGACCGAGAGCGCACCCATCCACACCTGGCCGGCGTCAACCAACCCGGTCAGCGGCTGGAGGCTGGTCACGATCGTGCCGCAGCCGGTGCCGCTGGGCAGTAGCGGGTTCACCTGGCCGGCGTCGGTCGCATTGTCCAGCACCAGCAGCAGCCGGCGGCCGGCCACGAGCGACCGGAACAGCGCGGCGGCCTCGTCGACCTGGACGGGCTTGTACGGCGTGGCTCCATGGAGCGTGCGCAGCAGTCGAGCCAGGGCCTCGGCCGGGCTCAGCGGCGCCATGGCCGACCCGGAACCACGCAGGTCCAGATAGATCTGACCGTCCGGGTACCGCTCGACGAGCCGGTGCCCGGCGTGGATCGCCAGCGTGGACTTGCCGATGCCGGCCGCGCCGTAGATGTTCACGACAGGGGCCGGTCCGTGGTGTCCGGACGGCGTGAACGAGCCCAACACCCGGGTCAGCTCGCGGGCGCGACCCACGAATCGCGACAGGTCGGTGGGAAGCTGCCGCGGTGTCTCCCGGGCCGTGGGCCGGTGCAGCACGACCTCGGCGCGTGGTTCCTTGTCAAGCTCGCCCCGCAGCACGGCCAGGTGCATCCGACGCAGCTCCGGCCCGGGTTCGGCACCGAGTTGTTCGACAATCTGGGAACGCGCATCCGCGTAGCACTGCAGCGCTTCCGAAACCCGCCCCACGGCGCACAGGGCCCGCATCTGGAGCCCGACCAGCGGCTCCGCCAGAGGGTAGGCACCCACGAGCTGCGCCAGTCGGTCGGAGACCACGTCGGCCCTCCCGCGCCGGAGTTCCTCGGCCCCCCAGGCCGCGGCCAGTCCAGTGAACTGGTACTCGATCGTTCTCCGGACCCGCAGCATCCAGTCGCTGGTCAGCGTGGACAACGGAGTGCCGCGCCACAGGTTCATCGCCTCGCTCAGCAACTCGATCCGCTCGTCAGGCCTGGTCGCGGCGCGGCTGACCTCGACCAGTTCCTGAAATCGGTGATGGTCGACCAGGCGCCGGTCGATGTTGAGCAGGTAACCGTCGTCGTGCCGGATCAGGCCGATCGGTCCTTCGCCGTCATCGTCTGCCTCGCTGAGTGCCCGCCGCAACCGAGCCACATGGGCATAGAGGGAACTGCGGGATCCTTCCGGTGCGGCCATGCCCCACACCCGGTCGGCCAACGCTTCGCTCGACACCGGCGTGCCGGCATCCACCGCCAGCGCCGCCAGCACCGCTCGGCGCTGCCTCGGACCCACGTCCAGGGAACGCCCGCCGGACTCCACTTCGATCGGTCCAAGTAGCCGAATTCTCACCCGTATCACGTCCCCCGTGTCGGAAAAGCGAGCCGGCCCGGTCAGTCGGCGACCGCCCCCGACCACCGTCGGCGGAACCGTGGATCAACGAGGTAGCACAGTCCGCCGCTGAGGGCCGCGGCCGAGATGGTCAGGCAGTAGGTGTAGTTGAGCGCCACGCATGGCAGGACGAGCCGCCAGCCCGCGTTCCGGCGGACGAAGCCCAGCCGCCCGCGGTCTGCGGCGACGAACCAGGCCAGGAAGGCCAAGGGCACGGCCAGCAAATAGACCGAGAAGACCGCCAGCGGCAACGTCACCGTGCCCAGGAAAACCGCAGCCACCTCCTGCGGCCGGTAGGTCGCCTCCCGTTCGAACCGGGAGTCGCGTTTCGTAAGCGCCAGGGGCACCAGCCGCATCGCCCGCTTGAAGCACTTCCGTACCACCGATGAAACCTTGTCATCGTCGTCGTGGTATCCGACGATCTCAGTCGTTCTGACCATGGGAAACCGCTCGGCGATGCGCAGGCTGTATTCGGTGTCCTCGTTGATCGGTCCCAGCTTCTCGTCGAAGCCACCGACCTCGTCGACCACGCTTCGTCGGATGGCGCCACCGGCGAAGTGGCCGGTCCGGGCCGGGCCCAATTTCCGGATTTGCCGGTAGTGGGCGTGGAGCACCTGAACCCGCTCCACCAGGCCGTCGTCGACCAGCGGACGGTCCGCGTAGACGCCCCAGACGCCACCGTAGCCAGGGTTCTCCTCAAGGATCCGGACGGCGTTGGCGACCGCGTCGGGAGCCAACGCGACGTCTGAGTCGAGGAAGAACAGGATACTGCCGCGACTCGCGGCTATCCCGCGGTTGCGGGCCGGACCTGTCCCGATGTTGGACGGCAGTTGTATCACCGTGCAGTCATGACGTCGCGCGATCTCGGCGGTCCCGTCGGTGCTACCGTCATCCACCACGATCATCTCGACGGAGCTGTACGTCTGAGCGAGTACCGCCTTGATGCACAGCTCGATGGTCTTTGCCGTGTTGAGACAGGGGACAATGACGGACACGAGCGCAGGCTCAGGATTACCCACGGAGACTCCTGTTATCGATCCATCGATCGTTACAATTCAGTATGCCTGGTAACGCAGCCTCGTGCCAGCCCTATTATGTTACATCGAACAATCATCTACATCGAAGTGACGGTGCCGTCGTCACGGCGCCTGGTCGACCCGACTCTAGGCTGCTGGTGGCTGCTCTGACGGCCATGGCCCGGTGGATGATGTCGGTTCTGTATTGACAATTGTCTCCGCGTCACATGTGTTAGCAATCGGTTTCGGATCTGTTAATCCGCTCGGTATCGACGGATCGTGCCGCCGTACCCGGTGTCGCCCATGGGTGCGTATAGAGGGTTGGTTGGTCGGGTACGAGCGACAATATGCGGTTGTAAGCATTTTCCTCAATTGTTCTGACGGCTTTGGATACGCAATGCAACGGTGCTGACCACGCCTTTACCAGAAAGGGTGTACGGCGGAAAGCCGGGCGAACCGGACCCATCGTGGCGTGACGAATCAAACGTCCGCACGTCGAATCGACGTCACCTCGGCCCGAGCGTCAGGGGCCACTCCGGCCCGGTCGTTCGCCAGTGCCCGACGGTGGATCTCACTTATCAGCAGGGCCACTCCGGCCGTGGTCAACTCGCTCAGGGTGACCACCAGTCGGCTCACCAACACCACCACCCCGGCCACCGGCAGCGGCAGGGCCACGCCAAGCGCGGCCAACAGGACCACCTCGCGAACGCCGATGCCCTCCGGGGCGAACACGGCCAGCATCCCGGTGACCGCGCCGAGACCGAACGCCCCCACGCAGAGCAGGAACGAGCGTGCCGGTGCCGCGTTCATCGCGACCGCGAGCACCCAGAGGTGGAGTCCGCCGATCAGCCATGCGCCGAGCTGCACGAGCACCGCGCGACGGACTCCCCGCCCGGAGACGTCCGCGGCCGGCGACGGCCGCCGCAGTATCGCAGCCGCGAGCGTCGCCGCCCGGCCCAGCAGCGCCGGACGGACAAGCACGACCATGATCGGCACCGCGGCCAGCCCCAACCAGGCGGCCGAGGCTCCGAAGACCTCCGGGCCGGCGGCCAGCCCGGCGGTGGCGCCGGTGAGCATGACCACCACCAGCGAAAGCAGCCATGCGTACGCCATCCGGCCCGCCGATACTCCGACCGCCTTGCCCATCCGGATGGCCACGACGAAACCCAGCACCTTGCCGGGTACGAACTTGGCGAACTGGCCGACGAAGAAGATCCGTAGCGCCGCCGCCAGGCTCAGTCGCTCGCCGAGCCCAGACATCATTTCCCGCCACGACACCATGGTCAGCACCACGGAGATGGCATTGAGCAGGAACGCGATCCCGACGAAGAGTGCGAACTCGGTGGGCGGCCGATCCCTGGTGGCCGAGCGCAACGCCGACCAGTCCTGGTCCCGCAAGGCTAGCCCCACCGCGGCGACGACCATGACCAGGACCAGGATCGTCAGCACCCGGCGGGCCGGATCGCGCCAGCCGCCGGACCCGGTGGACCGGGCCGACGACCGTTCGTCGGCCTCCGCCACCGGCCAGTCTTCCGCTTCCCGCACCGACACGCAGCCTCGACTCCACCATTGTCGACAGAACCGAACGCTGCCACGCTACTGCCGGGACGCTTGTCAATATCTTGATTCGTCGCGTACGTCGGCCGCGGCTACGGTCCGGCCCTGGGCCGGACCCCGGAGGGCCTCCGGTCCTCCCGCCCGTCGGTCCAACCTGCCGAATCGGCCAGGACCCGCGCGCGGCACGGTCAGTCGCGCTGCTGCCAGGTGCAGAGGCAGGCGCGGTTTCCCTCCGGGTCGGCGAGCACCCAGAAGCTCGGCGCTCCCGCGTCGCTCACCAGCGTGCCGCCGGCGGCCAGGGCCGCGTCGATGCGTTGCCGGACCTGCCCGGGATCCACCCAGACATCGGGATGCCAGCGCTGCCGTGGTTCCTCGTCGCCGGATCGCTGGAACCACACCGGGGGCAACGCGCCGTACGGATCGAGGATCTCGTTGTCCGGCTCGGCGCCGGCCACCGGCGCAACGCCCAGCACCGCGCCCCAGAACGGCAGGACCGCCCGGTGTGCCGGGGAGTCCAGCGCCAGCTCCAGTCGGGCCAGGCCGGCGTGCTCCAGGGTCGCGCCGGCCTCGGCGGCGAGCGCGGTGATCCGGCGCGCCATCCGGATGTCGCGGCGGCTGACCCCCCGTACGTCGTGGCTGACCAGTCGGACGTCGATGTGGGTGTAGCGCAGGTTCAGGTCGGGATGGTGGTCCAACTCCTCGGCCGTGGCGCCGATCGCGTCGACCAGGGCGAGCCCGGCGGCGAAGGTCCCGGTGCGGATGCGGGTCTGCAGGCCGTCGCCGAGGTTGGTCCACCCGTCGGGCGACTCGTCGGCGATCTGCTGCCCGGTCAGTACGGTCATCGGGCCATGGTGGCGCACCGCCGGCCGGGGAGGCCACCCCGGCATGCCACCCCCGCATGCCACCCCGGCATGTGAACGCGGCGTGCCACCCCGGCGTGCCGCCCGGCATGTGAACGTGCGCAGCGAACGGCCGGCCCGGACGCCGGCCGGGGGCCGCGCGGCGGCAAGAGCATTGATAGATGAGCTTGAGGCTATGGGAGCGCTCCCGTAACATACGCGACGCGGCTGTTAACGTTCACTACATAGCGACCCCCACAAATACGCAGGCCGCCATCCCGTCAGGAGGGTGCTTCATGGCTAGATCCAGAGCCACCAATCTCGGCCTGGTGTCGGCCGGCGTCGCGTTGCTGTCGTCGACGGCATTCGTCGTGGCGTTGCCGGCCGACGCCGCGGCCGCCGGCTGTTCGGTGGACTACGCCGTCTCGGCGGAGTGGCCCGGCGGCTTCGGCGCCAACGTGACGATCACGAACCTGGGCGACCCGGTGTCGAGCTGGACGCTGACCTGGTCGTTCAGCGCCGGCCAGACGGTGACCCAGGCGTGGAACACCACGCTGACGCAGAGCGGCTCGGCGGTGACCGCCACGAACGTGAGCTACAACGGCGCGGTCGGCACCAACGGGACCGTGTCGTTCGGCTTCAACGGGTCGTGGACGGGCAGCAACCCGGCACCGACGAGCTTCGCCCTGAACGGTGTGGCGTGTACCGGCAGCACCACGCCGACCACGAGCACGCCGACCACGAACCCGACCACCAGCAGCCCGTCGCCGACCGTGGCCCCGACCACCAGTTCGCCGAGCCCGAGCCCGAGCCCGACGCCGAGCCCGACGCCGACGCCAACCCCGACGCCGACCAGCACCTGTTCGCTGCCCTCGACGTACCGGTGGACCTCCACCGGCTCGCTGGCCAACCCGAAGTCCGGCTGGGTCTCCCTCAAGGACTTCACCGCCGTGCCCTACAACGGCCGACACCTGGTCTACGCCACCACCCACGACACCGGATCCAGCTGGGGCTCGATGAACTTCAGCCTCTTCACCAACTGGTCGGACATGGCCTCGGCCAGCCAGAACGGCATGTCCTCCGGCACCGTCGCACCCACCCTGTTCTACTTCGCCCCCAAGAACATCTGGGTGCTCGCCTACCAGTGGGGTGCAACGGCCTTCTCGTACCGGACCTCCAGTGACCCCACCAACCCGAACGGGTGGTCCGCGGCGCAGCCACTGTTCTCCGGAAGCATCTCCGGCTCCGGCACCGGCCCCATCGACCAGACCCTCATCGCCGACAGCACCAACATGTACCTCTTCTTCACCGGCGACAACGGCAAGGTCTACCGAGCCAGCATGCCCATCGGCAACTTCCCCGGCAGCTTCGGCTCCTCCTACACCCAGATCATGAGCGACACCACCAACAACCTCTTCGAAGCCGTCCAGGTCTACAAGGTCCAGGGCCAGAACCAGTACCTCATGATCGTCGAAGCCATCGGCGCCAACGGACGCTACTTCCGCTCCTTCACCTCCAGCAGCCTCTCCGGCTCCTGGACCCCCCAGGCCGCCACCGAAAGCAACCCCTTCGCCGGCAAAGCCAACAGCGGCGCCACCTGGACCAACGACATCAGCCACGGCGACCTCATCCGCGCCACCGCCGACCAGACCATGACCATCGACCCCTGCAACCTCCAACTGCTCTACCAGGGCCGCAGCCCCAGCTCCGGCGGAGACTACGGCCTCCTGCCCTACCGCCCGGGCCTGCTCACCCTGCAACGCTAGGAAAACGCCGGGAACCGGACGCTGATCCGAGGATCGGATGAGCGTGCAGCGGCGGGCTCGGCACACAGCCGAGCCCGCCGCGTGTCCGTGCGTCAGCGCGGCTGCGCCGGCTCCTCGGGCAGCGCGTGCGCCGCGACGACCGAGCGGTACCAGTGGGCGCTGTCCTTGGGCGTCCGCCGCTGCGTCGGGTAGTCGACGTACACCAGGCCGAACCGGCGCCGGTAGCCCTCGGCCCACTCGAAGTTGTCCAGCAGCGACCAGGCCAGGTAGCCGCGTACGTCGACGCCCTCGGCCAGCACCGCCTGGACGGCCCGCAGGTGCCCGTCCAGGTAGCGGATCCGGTCGGTGTCCCGGACCCGCCCGTCGACGAGCCGGTCGGGGAACGCCGCGCCGTTCTCGGTGATCCACAGGGGCAGGTCCGGCTGGTCGCCGCCGATCCGGCGGAGCAACTCGGCCAACCCGGTCGGGTCGATCTGCCAGCCCATGTCGGTGACCGGGCCGGTCGGGGCCGGGAACTCGATGCCCTCGCTGCCCGGATAGTTCGGCGAGCCGGACGCGCCGGGGCGGGCGGCCACGTAGGTGGGCGCGTAGTAGTTCAGCCCGAGCAGGTCGATCGGGGTGGCGATGATCTTCTCGTCGGCCGGGTCGAACCAGTCGAGATCCCCGAACCGGGACATGTGCGCGACCATGTCCTCGGGATATCCGCGACCGAGCACCGGATCGAGGATGACCCGGTTGTGCAGGCCGTCGACCAGCCGTACCGCGTCGGCGTCGGCCGGGCTCGCCGGGTCGGCCGGGCGGACGACGGCCGGATTGACCACCAGGCCGACCGATCGGGCGCCGGCGGCCCGCAGCGCGCGTACCGCCAGGCCGTGTCCGAGCAGCAGGTGGTGCAGGGCGGCGAAGGCGGCGGCCGGGTCGCGGCGGCCGGGCGCGTGTATGCCGCTGCCGTAGCCCAGGTACGCCGAGCACCACGGCTCGTTGAGGGTGCTCCAGGTCTGCACCCGGTCGCCGAGCCGCTCGTACACCTTCACCGCGTACTCGGCGAAACGCTCCGCGGTGTCCCGCACGGTCCAGCCGCCCCGGTCCTCCAGCGGCTGCGGCAGGTCCCAGTGGTAGAGCGTGGCCATCGGCACGATGTCCCGGGACCGCAGCTCGTCGACCAGCCGGTCGTAGAAGTCGAGGCCGGCCTCGTTGGTCGGACCGGAGCCGCCGGGCACGACCCGCGGCCAGGCCACCGAGAAGCGGTACGCGCCCAGGCCCAGCTCCGCGACCAGCGCCACGTCGTCCCGGTACCGGTGGTAGTGGTCGCAGGCGACGTCCCCGGTGTCCCCGTCGAGCACCCGGCCCGGCGTGTGGCTGAAGGTGTCCCAGATGGAGGGCCCGCGACCGTCCGCGGTGACGGCGCCCTCGATCTGGTACGCGGCCGTGGCGGCGCCCCAGACGAAGTGCTCGGGAAAGCTGGTCATGCCTTGACCGCTCCTTCCATGATGCCGCCGATGATCTGACGGCCGAAGATGATGAAGACCGCGAGCAGCGGGAGCGTCGCGATCGCCGTACCGGTGAAGATCTGGGACATGTCCTGGTAGTAGCCCTGGGACAGCGACCGTAGCGAGAGCTGGACGGTGGGATTCTGCGGGTCGTTGAGCACGGCGTACGGCCAGATGAAGTCGTTCCAGGTGGTCATGAAGGTGAGCAGACCGAGCACGGCCGCGGCCGGCCGCAGTGCCGGGAGCACCACGCTCCAGTAGATCCGGAAGGTCTGGCAGCCGTCGACGCGGGCCGCCTCGATCAGCTCGTCGGCGACGGCCTGATCGGCGTACTGCCGCATCAGGAACACCCCGAAGCCGGTGACCAGCGCCGGGACGATCACCGCCTGGAGGTGGTTGTTCCAGCCCAGCCTGGTCATCAGCAGGTAGAGCGGGATCACGCCGAGCTGGGTGGGCACGGCCATGGTGGCGATGATCAACAGTAGCAGCTTGTTGCGGCCCCGGAACCGCAGCTTCGCGAAGGCGAAGCCGGCCAGCGAGGAGAAGAAGACCACCGAGACGGTGACGCAGCCGGCCACGATGGCGGAGTTGACCAGCCCGGTCAGGAAGTTGGCGTCGGTGTTGCCGAGCAGCCGCTCGGTGTTGCCGGCGAACTGGCCGCCGGGCAGCAGCGGCGGCGGCACCTGTCCCATGGCGTCGTTCGACCGGGTGGCCACCACCACCATCCAGTAGATCGGGAAGAGCGACACCAGGCAGGCCACGATCAGGGTCAGGTACGTGAGCCGGCTGGCGTTCCAGAGGTCGGTGCCGGGTCCGCGACGGCCGGATCTGCGCAGGGGTACGGCCGACACGATCAGCCTCCTCGGTGGGCGGAGCGGCGGATCAGGGCCACGTTGGCGGCCGCGACCACGATGATGAGCAGGAAGAGCATCCAGGCCACGGCCGAGCCGTACCCGAAGTTGAAGTTCGGCGCGAAGGCGTTCTCGAACATGTACATGGTGACCGTCTGCGACTCCCGCAGCGGTCCACCGCGGATCGGGTTGGGGCCGGAGTTGAACAGCAGCGGCTCGGTGAAGAGTTGCAGGCCGCCGATGGTGGAGATGACCGTGCAGAAGATGATCGTCGGTCGGAGCATGGGGACGGTGATCGACCAGAACTGTCGGGCCTGCCGGGCGCCGTCCAGCGCGGCCGACTCGTACAGGTCCCGCGGGATGGCCTGCATGGCGGCCAGGAAGATCAGCGCGTTGTAGCCGGTCCACCGCCAGTCGACCATCGCGGAGACGGCCAGCCAGGCGCCGAGCCGGTTGCTGTGCCAGTCGGGGCCGTGCACCCCGATCAGGTCGAGCGCCCAGTTGACCATCCCGAACTCGCGGTTGAACAACTGGCCGAAGACGATCGCCACGGCGGCCGTCGAGGTGACGTTGGGGACCAGGATGCCCATCCGGAACGCGGTCCGCGCCCGCAGGGTGCGGTTGAGCAGGTGTGCCAGCCAGAGGGCGAGCAGCAACTGCGGCACCGTGGCGAGCACGAAGATCCCGGTCGTGTTGAACACCGAGTTCCAGAAGTCGGCGTCGGTGAGCAGCGCCGCGTAGTTGGCCAGGCCGACGAACGGGTGGTCGTCGGCCATCAGGTCCCAGTCGTGCAGCGAGACCCAGGCGGTGTAGCCGAGCGGGTAGAGCCCGAAGGCCGCGAAGAGGACGAAGAACGGGGCGACGTAGAGGTACGGCGAGAGCCGGTGGTCGAGCCGGCTCCACCGGTACAGGCGGGTGCGGCGTGCCTCGGCCGGGCCGGCCGGTCCGGGCGGCGCTGGTGGGGCGGCCGCCCCGCCGGGGGACTGTCCCCGGCGGGAGCGGACGCTGGCCTGTTGGCTCATCGGGTGGATCCCTTTCGCGGCGTCACTTCTGCGCGGCGGTCTTGGCCTTCGCCACGGCGTCGGCCCAGCCCTGCTCGGAGGTGCGCTGGCCGAGTTCGACGGTGCGTACCGCGTTCTCGACCTCGGTCCGGACGGCCTGGTTCTTCGGCCCCATGTACACCGGCTTGAGGCTGCGGGCGCCGGTGCCGAAGATCTCGCCGACGGGGGCGTCGTTGAAGTACGCGTTGTGCGCGTCGGTCACGGCCGGGTCGTCCAGGGCCTGCGGGGAGGAGGGCAGGGTGCCCTTGTCCTTGAAGGCGCCGATCTGGCCCTCCGGGCTGGTGAGGAACTCGGCCAGCTCGACGGCCTCCTTCTGGTGCTTGCCCTGCCGGGGTACGGCGAGGAAGGAGCCACCCCAGTTGCCGCCGTTGCCCGGCACCGTGGCGATGTCCCACTTGCCCTTGGCCTCGGGGCCGGAGTTGCCCTCGATCACGCCGGTCATCCAGGCCGGGCAGGCGATGGTGGCGAACTTGGCCTGCTTGAACGCGGCCACCCACTCGTCGGACCAGGCGCCGTACCGGCCGGAGAGCTTCGCGTCGATGATCTCGACGGTGGTGTCCCACGCCTGGCGCACCGCGGGGTTGCTGTCCACCACGAGGTTGTCGCCGGTGTCGTAGTAGCTGTAGCCGGCGGAGTTGCCGGCGGCCTGCAACAGGATCGTGTTGAAGGTGTTGGTCGCGGCGTCCAGGAAGCTGGCTCCGGTGTTCGCGGCGACGAACTTGCGCCCGGTGCTGATGTAGTCCTCCCAGGTGGGCCAGAGCTTCGACACCTCGTCCCGGTCGGTGGGCAGGCCGGCCTTGGCGAACAGGTCCGTGCGGTAGCACATGGCCATCCCGCCGACGTCGGTGCCGAGGCCGATCAGCTGCTTGCCGTCGGCGGTCAGCCCCTGCTGCCACTTCCAGGCCATGAAGTTGCCCTCAAGGTCGCCGGCGCCGTGGTCCAGCAGGTTCACGAAGTTGTTCGGGTGGGCCTTGTACTCGGTCAGCAGCCCCTCCTCGATGGCGACCACGTCGCCGGCCCCGGCGCCGGCGGCCAGCCACTGGGTCAGCTTCGGCGAGTAGTCGTCGAGGTTCGTCCCGGTGCCCCGCTCGACGATCTTGATGTTGGGGTGGCTGGCCTCGTACTGCCGGTACAGGTCCTGGTAGCCGAACTGGCCGAACACGTCGACGGTCAGCGTGATCGTGCCGTCGGCGGCGTCGTCCGAGCCGCCGCAGGCGGCGAGCGCGGGCAGTGCGGCGACCGCGGCGAGGGCGGTCGCCGCGATACGGCGGTACGGGCTGGCTCTCATGGAAATGACCCCTTTCAAGGCCGGCTAATTTCGTCTGTAATTAGGACAGCTCGGGTACGTCGGTTACTGATGAGAGAGCGTTCTCACGGAGAACTCAGGGTGTAGTGCGATACGATGCGCTGTCAAGAGAGCGCTCTCCCAAAGTCGCGGGCGAGCCATGGGCCGGCCGGCCGCCACCGGCGCGCCGCCCGGGTTCCGGCGCGGGCGGATCGACCGAGGGTTGCCGCCCGGTGGCGCTCGTTACGATGAGCGGGGAGGTGCGCTGTGACGGGTGCGGGGCGACCGTCGGCCGCCGTACAGGGACGGCCGACCCTGGAGGCGGTGGCACGGCGCGCGGGCGTGTCCCGGGCAACGGTGTCGCGGGTGGTGAACGGCTCGCCGACCGTCGCCGAGGAGATCCAGGCCCGGGTCCGGCGCGCGGTCGACGAGATGGGGTACGTGCCGAACCAGGCGGCCCGCAGCCTGGTCACGCAGCGGACCGGCTCGATCGCCCTGGTGTTGACCGAGGAGGCGAACCGGGTCTTCTCCGACGACCAGGTCTTTCCCGGCATCATCCTCGGGGTCAGCCAGGAACTGGAGTCCGCCGACCGGCAGTTGGTGCTGGTGCTGGCGCACTCGCCGGCCAGCCACGAGCGGATCGAGCGGTACGCGGTGGGCCGGCACGTCGACGGGGTGCTGATCGCCTCGCTGCACGGCGCCGACCCGTTGCCCGCCACGCTGGCCCGGTCGGCCGTGCCGGTGGTCTGCGGCGGCCGGCCGCTCGGCCGGGCGAGCGCGCTGCCGCACGTCGACGTCGACCAGGCCGGCGGCGTGCAGGCCGCGATCCGGCACCTGCTGGCCACCGGACGCCGGCGGATCGCGACCATCGCCGGCCCGCAGGACATGGGCGCCGGCATCGACCGGCTGACCGCCTACCGCGACGCGCTGCGCAACTCCGACCGCCGGTCGATCGTGGCGGTCGGGGACTTCACCCGGGACTCCGGCGCCGTGGCCATGCGGCAACTCCTGGCCGACGATCCCGCGCTCGACGCGGTCTTCGTGGCCTCCGACCTGATGGCCCACGGCGCGCTGCGCACCCTGCGGGAGGCCGGCCGGCGGGTGCCGGACGACGTCGCCGTGGTCGGCTTCGACGACATCGAGATGTCCCGGTTCACCGACCCGCCGCTGACCACCGTGCGGCAACCGATCGTGGAGATCGGCCGGCGGATGGCGCAGCAGATCCTGCGGCTGCTCGCCGGGGAGCAGATCCAGACCACGATCACCCTGGGGACCGAGCTGGTGATCCGGGAATCCAGCTGACGGGACGGCGCGGACGGCGGAGCGAGCGGCGGCAACCGGCCGGAAACATTGACGTATCGAGACGGCTGCATTAGCGTCTCGATCGCAGAGAGCGCTCTCACGGCTGGTTACGGACCGTCCCTCGTCATCCGGTCCCGGCCCGCCGCGCCGTCACCTCCGCGTGCGTGCGGGCTCGGGACCCCATCCGGAGGCACCATGAAACCGTCCGCCCGTCCCCTGCCCCGGGTGCTGGTCGCCAGCACCTCCCTGCTGCTGCTCACCGGTGTCGTGTTCGCCGTGGTGAGCGGCACCCGACCGGCCGAAGCGGCCACCGTCGGCGCCGGCAGCTACACCACCACCCCGGTCGGCCCGCTGCCCAACGGCTGCGGCTCCATCTCCACGTCCCCCCGGCAGTTCGCCACCGCCGACGCTCCGCCGGGCGCCGTGCCCACCAACGACTGGTGGTCCTCGCTGCTGTTCAAGCGCACCGACTGCGCATACAGCGAACCGCTGCACGCCCACCCGCTGTCGTACGACACCTTCGGCGACGGGCTCGGCTTCTCGGCCAACTCCACCCCGTCGATCAGCGGCACCGCGACCGGGGTGGGCGAATACCACTATCCGTACGTCGAGGACATCCGCGTCGGGGTCGCCGGCCTGGCGGCGCCCGTGGTGAAGGCGGCCGACTGGACCGACTGGACCGTCACGCCGTACTGGAGCGACGGCTCCCGGACGCTGCGCGCCACCATCGGGCACGGCCTGCCGTTCGCCTACTTCCAGGCCACCGGCGGGAACGCCCGGATCACCGTGACCGGCAGCCCGACCGTGTGGGCGAACGACGGCCCGACGATCGGCTTCTCGGTGCACGGCCACGACTACGTCGGCTACGCCCCCTCCGGGGCGAGCTGGACGGTCAGCGGCGGCACGTTCTCCTCGACGCTCAACGGCCGGGGCTACTTCTCGGTCGCCCTGCTGCCCACCACGTCCGGCACCCCCGCCGCCGACCGCGCGGCGCTGGCCGGCACGTACGGCCGGTACGCCCACGCGCACGTCACGGGCACCCGGGTGAGCTACGCCTACGACCCGGCGACCAGCCGGGTGACCACCACGTACGCGTTCACCGTGACGGCCCGGGAGGGCACCGCCACGCAGACCGTGGTGAGCCTCTACCCGCACCAGTGGAAGGCGCTGACCGGCGCCACCCCGATCGCCCAGAGCTACCCCTCGGCGCGCGGCACCATGAAGGTGCTCACCGGGGTCAGCCAGTTCCGCACGGCGATGGCCTTCCACGGCGTACTGCCGGAACTGCCGGCCGTCGGCGACGGCGCCGGCACCGACCGGACCACCCTGGGCAGCCTGTTGGCCGCGGAACGGGCCAACCCGATGGACCAGCGCGGCGGCGACACCTACTGGACGGGCAAGGGCCTCGGCCGGGCCGCGCGGCTCGCCGAGATCGCCGACCTGGTCGGCGAGACGGCGGTCCGGGACAGCGCGCTGGACGCGATCCGGGGCAGCCTCACCAACTGGTTCACCGCCAGCGGCGGCGAGACCGGCCAGCTGTTCTACTACGACCAGAACTGGGGCACCCTGATCGGCTACCCGGCGTCGTACGGGTCCGACCAGGAGCTGAACGACCACCACTTCCACTACGGCTACTTCGTGGCCGCCGCGGCCACGCTGGCCAAGTTCGACCCGGCCTGGGCCGCGACGGACCGGTACGGCGGGATGGTCGACCTGCTCATCCGGGACGCTGACAACTACGACCGGACCGACAGCCGCTTCCCGTACCTGCGCGACTTCGACATCTACGCGGGGCACGACTGGGCCTCGGGGCACGGCTCGTTCGCCTCGGGCAACAACCAGGAGTCCTCCTCGGAGGGGATGAACTTCGCCAACGCGCTGATCCAGTGGGGGCAGGTGACCGGCAACCGGGAGGTACGCGACGCGGGCGTCTTCCTCTACGCGACGCAGGCCGCGGCGATCCGGGAGTACTGGTTCGACGTCGACGACGAGAACTTCCCGAGCGCCTTCGAACACTCCTGCGTGGGCATGGTCTGGGGGACGGCGGCGCGTACGCCACCTGGTTCAGCGCCGAACCGGAGATGATCCAGGGCATCAACCAGCTCCCGGTCACCGGCGGGCACCTCTACCTCGGCTACGACCCGGCGTACGTCCGGCGCAACCATGCCGAGCTGGTGCGCAACAACGGCGGCGAGCCGACCGTCTGGCGGGACATCCTCTGGGAGTTCCAGGCGCTCGGTGACGCCGACAGCGCGCTGGCCGGGCTGCGGGCGGCCGGCGGCTACACCCCCGAGGAGGGCGAGAGCCGGGCACACACCTTCCACTGGGTCCGCAACCTGGCCGCGCTCGGCACGGTGGACACCGGGGTGACCGCGAACCACCCGCTCGCCGCGGTCTTCACCCGCAACGGTCAGCGCACCTACGTGGCGGCCAACCCGAGCGGCACCGCCCGGACGGTCACCTTCTCCGACGGGACCAGCCTGGCCGTACCGGCCGGCCGGACGGCGACCACCGGGGCGTACCAGTGGAGCGGCGGCAGCGCCGGCGGGGTCGAGCCCTCGCCGTCGCCGACCACCCCCGGGCCGACGCCCAGCCCGACGGCGACCGCCTCGCCGACCCCGACCCCGACCCCGACTCCGTCGCCGACCAGCCCGACCCCGTCCCCGACCTCGCCGGCCTCGCCGACCCGGTACCTGCTGGCCGGCGGTGGGCTCGCGGGTCCGGCCGGCAGCGCGGGTACGGCCGTGGTGGTCGCCGCCAACGGCAACCACGACGGGACCCCGACCAACCCGCTGGTCTTCACCGCCACCGGGCTGAACCTGGGCTACTCCGGCGGGGCCACCGGGTTCGACCTCTTCCTCGATGCGGGCAGCGCGGTCGGCAACGGCGTGCAGGCGCGGATCTCGTACGACCTGACCGGGGACGGCACGCCGGACCGGGTGGAGACGTACCGGTACTTCGCCACCGACCCGGTCGCCGGGTACGAGCACTACACGCAGGCCGCCGGGACGCTCTCGGCCACCGGGACCCTGGGCGACCTGCGCAACGGAACCGTCCGGGTCGAGGTGTGGAGCGCCATCGGGGCCAGCCCCACCACGCTCGGCGTGGGCAACCAGTCCCTGGTGCGGCTTCCGTACGCCTGATCCGCCCCGGGCGTCCCCACGGTCGGACCGTGGGGACGCCCGGCGCGGGCCCTTGGGGCGGGTTGTCGTTGGCCGGCGGCTGAAGGCGAACGCCGGTGCGCTCGCCGCCCTGGTCACCGGAACCCGTCTGTACTAATAGAAGTGGATCAATTACTCTCGGTGGGGTACGCGACCCGATCGGGGTGTTGTGACCACACCACACGCGCCTGCCTTCGCTGCCCACCGGCCCGCACGGGCCATCGAGCTTCACGACGACGGCACGTCCACCCAGGTGCTGGCCTGGGACCGCGACACCCGAGCACGCCGGATCCGCACCAACGCGGCGCACGGGGTGACCGCCTGCGACATCGAGCCGGACGGCGAGCACTTCTGGTGGTTCGACGCGGACCCGACCGGAGCCGGGATCTGGCGGCGGCAACCGGTCTGGCCACTCCCGACGGCCGTCGCCGAACCGCCCCCAGCGCGCACCGGCCCGGCGCCGGCCGTCGCCGAACCCGCGTCGCCGGCCCTCGCCGATTCCACGCCGTCGCCCCTCGCCGACTCCGCGCCGCCGGCCCTCGCCGGCCTGCCGGCCGGGCGGCAGCAGGGCATCGCCTTCGACGCCGCCGGCCGGTGCGCCGCCGCCTGCATCACCACCGGAGCCGAGACCCGCTGCTACCTCGGACCGCCCGGTGGCGCCGGCAACCTGGTCGCGGTCGCCGACGGGCACACCACGCTTGTCGACCTGAGCCCCGACGGGCGGACGATCGCGCTGGCCGGACGGGCCGGCACCGGCACCGCGATCAGCGTCATCCGGCTCACCGACGGGCGTACCGACGTCGTGCCGGGCAGCGACCGCGAGCGGATCTGGGCGCTGGAGTTCCGCCCCGGCGACCGCCCCGAACCGGAACTGCTTGTCGTGGCCGAGACGGAGGATGGCTACCGGGTCGGCACCTGGCGCGCCGACCAGGGCGTCGAACTGTCCCGGGACCTGTCGTACGACTCGGAGATCACCGCCCACTGGTACGGCGACGCCGGGCGGGTGCTCATCCAGCACGACCGGGCCGGCCGCAGCCGGCTGCTGCTGGCCGACCTCGACACCGGCGAGCAGGTCACCGTGGTCACCCCGCCCGGCACGATCCTGGACCTGAGCTGCGACCCGGGCGGTGCCGTCCACTACGTCTGGACCCGCGAGTCGGTGCCACCCCGATGCCTGGTCGCCGACCCCGCTACGGCGGTCACCGGACCGCCCGGCAAAGCGGGACCGCGCGCCGCGACCGGGCCGCCCGCCACCGCCGGGCCGCCCGCCGGGACCGGGACGTCCACCGCGACCGGTCCGCCGGCCGTGGCCGGGCGGAGTGAGCTGTGGACCGTTCAGCCGTACGGTCGGATCCACAGTTTCCTCGCCACCCCGCCCGGCCCCGGGCCGTGGCCCACCCTGTTCCTGGTGCACGGCGGGCCGTACCTGCACGACCGGGACGCCTTCGACCCGCGGGTCGAACTGTTCGTCCGGGCCGGGTACGCGGTGGTGCGCACCAACTACCGGGGGTCGACCGGGTACGGGCCGAACTGGCAACGGGCGTTCGACCACCGGGTCGGGCTGGCGCAACTGGACGACCTCGCCGCGGTCCGCCGGCACCTGATCGGTCTCGACGTCGCCGAACCCGGCCGGATCGGGCTGTGCGGCTACTCCTGGGGCGGCTACCTCGTACTGCTCGCGATGGGTGTGGCGCCGGCCGACTGGGCGGTCGGCCTCGCCGTCGCCCCGGTCGCCGACTACCCGGCCGCGTACCGGGACACCACCGCGGCGCTGCGGGAGGTGGACGACGAACTCTTCGGCGGCGGCCCGGACGACGTACCGCGCCGGTACCACGCCGCCGATCCGATGACCTACCTGGACCGGGTACGCGGACCGCTGTTCATCGCCGCGGCCACCGAGGACGACCGGTGCCCGCCGGAGCAGGTGCGCCGCTACGTCGCGCGGCTGCGGCTCCGCGGCGTGCCGCACCGGCTGCACTGGATGCCCGGCGGCCACCACGGCGACGCCGCCGGGCAGACGCGCGCGTTCGGCGAATTGCTCCGGTACGCCAGCGAGACGCTGCGTCCGGACCCGAGCGGGGCGACCGGACCGGAAGGTCGCCCGGAACCGACGGCAGGGAAGGAGGTGAATGGCATGAAGCGACGCAGCGTACGTCACGACCCGATCGCCAGCGGTGAGCGGGAGCGTGGGGCGGTCATCGTCAAGATGCTCCTCAACATGGACCAGGCGGTCCCGGCCCCGCGGCAGCACGTGACCGAGGCGGCGGCCGACAAGGCGGCCGGCGAGTGACACGGCAGGGGTGACCACAGCTCAACGGCTTCGTTCCGGGGCGTCGAGCCAGCGCTCCGGAACGACGCCCACCAACGAGGCGGGAGGGGACCGGCGATGAAGGTCGTCCTGGTGCACATGCCGTGGGGTTCGATCGACGTGCCCTCGCTGGCGCTGGGCATCCTGCGCGCGGCGGCCGGCCGGGCCGGTCACGAGGTGCGGGTGCGCTACGCCAACCTGGACTTCGTCGACTGGGTCACCGGGGTCACCGACTTCTCGCTGGCCGACTACCAGTACTTCTCCGAGTCCTCGTACTTCCTCGGCGCCGGGGACTGGGTCTTCGCCGAACTGCTCGACGACCGGGACCGCCCGTACGACTCGTACGCGCGGCTGCTCACCGAGGGTGGCTCGACCGACGCCGAGATCGCGCTTACCGAGGCGACCCGCCGGCTGGTGCCGGGCTTCATCCGCGAACTCGCCGCCGAACTGGTCGACAGCGGGGCCGGCGTGGTCGGCTTCACCACCACCTTCCAGCAGAACGCCGCGAGCCTCGCCGTGGCGCGGGCCATCAAGCGGCTGCGGCCGGAGATCCGGATCGTCTTCGGCGGCGCGAACTGCGACGGACCGCAGGGGGCGGCGCTGCACCGCAACTTCCGGTACGTCGACTACGTGGTCCGCGGCGAGGGAGAGGTGGCCTTCCCGCAACTGCTCGACGTCCTGGCCGGAGCCCCCGGCGCGACGGAGCTGGCCGACATATCCGGGCTGTGCTGGCGGGACGCCGACGGGACCGCACGGGCCAACCCCATGTCGTCCCGGCCGCTGCCACCGGCCGACATCGTCGCCCCCGACTACGCCGGATACCTGGACCGGCTGGACGCCTCGGCGGCGGCCGACTGGGTGGCGCCGCGGCTGGTCGTGGAGGGCTCCCGCGGATGCTGGTGGGGCGAGAAGCACCACTGCACGTTCTGCGGACTCAACGGGTCGTTCATGCAGTTCCGCAGCAAGAGCCCGGCGCGCTTCCTCGACGAGGTGCTCGACCTGGCCCGGCGGCACCAACTGCTCGACTTCATCGTGGTCGACAACATCCTGGACATGGCCTACTTCGACTCGGTGCTGCGGCGGCTGGCCGAGTCGGAGTACGACGTCCGGCTGCACTTCGAGGTCAAGGCCAACCTGCGCCGGCACCACTTCCAGCAGTTGGGCGAGTCCGGCGCCGTGCAGGTCCAGCCGGGGGTGGAGAACCTCAGCAGCCACGTGCTGCGGTTGATGGACAAGGGCGTGACCGGTTGCCAGAACGTCCGCGCGCTGCGCGACGCGCAGAGCGCCGGCGTGACGGCGAGCTGGAACTACCTGTACGGGTTCCCCGGCGAGACCGCGCAGGACTACACCGACGTCATCGCGCAACTGCCGGCCCTGTGCCACCTGGAGCCGCCGATCGGCTCCGCGCGGATCGCCATCGAGCGGTTCAGCCCCTACTTCGACCGTCCCGAGCTGGGGTTCGACAACCTGCGGGCGGCACCGCAGTACACCGAGATCTACCGGCTGCCCGAGGCGGAACTCGCCGACCTGGCGTACATCTTCACGTCCGTGCCCAGCGGCATCGACCGTACGCAGGCGGCCGACCTCGACGCGGCGCTGGCGAGCTGGCAGGAGCGGTACCCGGTCAGCCGGCTCAGCTACACGGCGCTGCCGGACAGGATCGTGCTGGTCAGCCGGCGCGCGGCGTACGACTGGTCGGTGCTGGAGCTGGCCACCCCGGCGGAGATCGAGCTGTTCCGGCTGCTCGACCAGCCGCGTACCGCCGCCACCCTGGCGGCCAGGGTGCCCGGCGGGGCGCCGGTGGTCGGGCCGCTGCTGGAGCGCTGGTCGGAGCTGGGCATCCTCTTCCACGACGCCGGCCACCAGGTGCACGTCGCGGTCGAGTCCAACAATCAGGTGCTGGCGCGGATGGAGCACCGCCGGACCGCCGCCGCGGTGGCCACCTCCGGACGGGTCGAGGAGGAGCAGCGTGCCGCCGTCGTCAGCTGACATCACCGGTCAGAGCCGCCCGACCAGCCTGCCCGGCTCGCCTGACCTGCCCGGCCCGGCGGGCTTGCCCGGCCCGGCCGGCTCGGTGGGCTCGGCCGGCTGGACCGCTGCGGGGGTCGAGGTGGAGCTGTCCCGGGACTACGAGCCCGGCGCGGGACGGCTCCCGGGAATGTCCTTCGGCACCCGGCGGCTCGCCGGAGCGTGGCAGCCGCTGGCCGCAGACCTGTACCGGGCCGGCGTCCGGCATGCCCGGCTCGCCGAACCGGTCGAGCTGTGTCCGGCGGCCGGGGTCGGCTCCGCCCGCGCCCTGGTGCTGATCCGGGAGTTGACCGCGCACGCGGTCGCCGTCGACTGGGTGGCCCGCTGCCGCGACGGCTGCGCCGGCCAGGGGCTGTTCAACCACCTGTACCCGCCGGACCGGGTCGACGGCGCCGGCGAGGACGCGGCGGTACGCGGCTGGCGGGAGTCGTTCTTCCTCGGCAAGTGCGTGTTCCGCCGCGGCCCGGGATTCGCCGAGGTCCGCGACCGGCGGCTCGGCTCGCTGGAGATGTTCACCATCGACGAACCGGAGCACCTGGCGGCGGTGCGGGAGCTGACCGAGGGCGTCCCGGCCGACCGGGTACCCCCGGCGGTGCGCCGCGACCTGGCCGACGCGCGGCTGATCGCCGAGCAGGCCGGACATCTGTGGTGGCTGCCGACCCGGGCGTACCGGTGGCCGTTTCCCGCACTGGCCGTATAGGCACACCGGTGGCGCGCGGCGCCGACCGTCGCAGGCAGGAGGGGGACATGGACACCGTGACCGGCACGCCGGCCGAGCCCGAGGTGCCGTACATCGCCGACCCGTACCCGACGCTGGCCCGGATCCGGGCCAACGGCCCGGTGTCGATCCTGCACAGCGACGAGGGTCTGCCCATGTGGGTGATCCCGCGCTACCGCGACGTGCGGGCGGCGCTGGCCGACCCGCGGTTCGGCCAGGACGCCCGCCGGGCGCAGGCGCTCGCCGACAACCGGGTCGCCGGCGTCACCCTGGGCGGCGACGTCGTGCACATGCTCAACAGCGACCCACCCGACCACACCCGGCTGCGCCGGCTCATCCACGCGGCGTTCACCGCCCGGCGGGTGGCGGCGATGCGGCCGATGGTGGAACGGATCACCACCTCGCTGCTGGACGGTCTCGCCGACCGGCGGACGGTCGACATCGTGCAGGACTTCGCCTTCCCGCTGCCCATGCTGGTCATCTGCGAACTGCTCGGCTTCCCGGCGGAGGATCGGGGCGCGTACCGGGCCTGGTCCACGGCCATCCTCACGCACAGCGACGACCCGGCCGACTTCGCCACGGCGCTGGGCGAGATGACCGACTACATCGCCGGTCAGCTGCGGCACCGGCGCAACCACCCCGGCGACGACATCCTCACCGACCTGCTGGCCGCCCGCGAGGACGGCCAGCTCACCGACGAGGAGATCGTGGGCATGGTCTTCCTGCTGCTGATCGGCGGTCACGAGACGACCGTCAACCTGCTGGGCACCGCCACCCTCGCCCTGCTGCGCAACCCCGACCAGCACCGGTGGCTGCTGGCCAACCTCGACGCGCTGCCGGGCGCGATCGACGAGTTCCTCCGCTACGAGTCGCCGGTCAGCATGGCGACCCTCCGGTTCACCACCGACCCGGTCACCGTCGACGGCGTACAGATCCCCGCCGGCGAGCTGGTCCTGATCTCGCTGGGCGGGGCCAACCGGGATCCCGACCGGTTCCCGGAGCCGGACCGGTTGATGCTGGACCGGCGGGATGCCGGCCATCTGGCCTTCGGGCACGGCCTGCACCGCTGCCTCGGTGCGTTCCTCGGCAAGCTGGAGGGTGAGGTGGCGCTCGGCGCCCTGCTGGGCCGGCATCCCGACCTGACCCTCGCCGCGGACGTCCACCGGTTGCCGTGGCGGAACACGATCATGCTGCGCGGGCTGGAGTCACTGCCGGTGGTCCTCGGTGGGTGAGTCCGGCACGGCCACGGCCCCGGCCCCGATCGGCCGGTTCCGGCCGCGACTCAGCTTCGCCCCGCTGCGGGTACGCGGCTACCGGCTGCTGTTCGCCGCCGAACTCGTGTCCGTCTTCGGCGACGCGTTCCACGCGGTGGCGCTGCCGTTCCTGGTGTACCAGTTCGGCGGCGGCGCCCGCGAACTCGGGCTGCTGGTCGCCGCCTACGGGGTGTGCCGGCTGGCGACGACGCCGCTGGGCGGGATCCTCTCCGACCGGATCGGCCCCCGCCGGGTCATGCTGGTCTCCGACCTGAGCCGGATGGTCTGCACCGCCGGCATCGTGGTGGTCGCCGTGGCCGACGCCGGAAACGTGCTCGCCGTCGTGGTGCTGGTCGCCGGGACCGGCCTGGGCTCCGGACTGTTCCAGCCGGCCGCGTACGCGATCACCCCGCGGCTGCTGCCGGCCGAGCAGTTGCAGGCCGGCAACGGGCTGCACAGTACGGCCACCTTCGCCGCCGGGATGGTCGGCCCGGGTGTCGCCGGGATCGTCGTGGCCCTGCTCTCCCCGGCGGTGGCGTTCGGGGTCGACGCGGTGACCTTCGCTGTCTCGGCGGCCTGCCTGGCGATGATCGGCGGCGCCGCCCGCGCGACCGCCCTGGCGGCCACGGCCTCCGGTGACCGCGCCGCCTCCGGTGACCGCGCCGGTGCTGGTGACCGCGCCGCCGCCGATGATCCTGCCGCCGCCGGTGACCGTGCCGGTGCTGGTGCCGGGCCGGGCGACAGCTCCGGCGGGTCACCGCCGGGTCCGGCCCCGATCGGGTTCTGGCAGCTGCTCCGCGAGTCGGCGCTGCTGCGTACCGTGCTGGTCGTGACCGCCGCCGCGAACCTGACCGTCGGCGGCATGGTCCGGGTCGGCCTGCCCTCGCTCAGCAGCGTCGACCTCGGCGCCGGCGCCGGTGGACTCGGCGGGCTGCTGGCCGCGTTCACCGCCGGTTCGCTGGTCGGCGGGCTGTTTTCCGCCGGCCTGGCCGGGCTGCCCCGCCGCGGCGCGACGGCCATGGTGGCCGGGCTGGTGCTGGGCGCGGCGGTCGCGCTCGTGCCCTTCGCCGGCTATCCCGGTGCCGTGCTGGCGCTGGTGACGGCCGGCCTCGCCAGCACCGTCACCAACGTGCTGGTGATCACGATCGTGCAGCAGAACACCGCGGCTCACCTGCTGGGACGGGTGATGAGCGCGATCGTCTTCGCCGCGCTGAGCCTGTTCCCGCTCTCGGCGGTCGCCGCCGGCCTGGTGGTCGACCGGTACGGCAGCACGGCGGTCTTCCTGGCCACCGGGGCGACGCTGCTGGCCGCGTTCGTCTTCGGCCTCTCCCGCCCCGAACTGCGCCGGCAGTGATCAGCGGTCCGCGGCGGCAACCGTGCGCTGCCGCGCCAGCAGGCCGGACACGCCGTCGGCGGTCATCGGCTGGGCCAGGTGGTAGCCCTGGCCGCGGGTGTAGCCGAGTTCGCGCAGCACCGCCGCCTGCTCGGCGCTCTCGATGCCCTCGGCGACCGTGTCCAGCCCGAGCGCGCGGGCGAGCTGGATGACCGCGCGGGCCACCGCCTGTCGGGCGTCGGCCGCGGCGGCCTGGCCGTCGTCGATCTCGATGCCGTCCACGAAGGACTTGTCCAGCTTGACGATCGCCGCGGGAAAGGCACGCAGCAGGCTCAGCGACGACTCGCCGGTGCCGAAGTCGTCAAGCGACAGGCGGATGCCCATCCGGTCGAGTTCGAACAGGGTCCGGGACACCTGCTGACCGCGCAGCACCGCCGACTCGGTCACCTCCAGCACCAGCCGCTCACAGGGCAGGCCGCTGTCGGTGAGCGCGGCGGTCACGTCGGACACGAAGTCGGGGTCGTGCAGTTGCCGCGCCGACACGTTCAGCCCCGCCTCCTGGAGCGCGTCCGCGCCGAACTCCAACGACCAGGCGACGGCCTGGCGGCAGGTCTCCCGCAGCACGAACCGGCCCAGCGGCACGATCAGGCCGGTCCGCTCGGCGGCCGGGATGAACTCGGCCGGGCAGACCACCCCGCGGGTCGGGTGGTGCCAGCGGATCAGCGCCTCGACCCCGACCACGTGGTTGTCGTCCAGCCGCAGGATCGGCTGGTAGACCACCCGGAACTCGTTGTTGTCCAGGGCCCGCCGCAACTCGCCGCCGAGCTGCATGTGCGCCAGGACCGGCTCACCCATGCCCTCCACGTACCGCACGAAGCTGGCCTTGCCGCGCTGCTTGGCGGTGTACATGGCCACGTCGGCGTCCCGCAGCACCGAGTCGACGGTCGCACCGGGTACGGCGGTGGCGATGCCGATGCTGGCCTGCACCAGCAGGCGGTGCTCGCTGATCGGGTGGTTGAGCGCGGCCAGCAACCGACCGGCCAGCTCCTCGGGTTCGGTGCCGGTGCCGGTCAACAGCACCGCGAACTCGTCGCCGGCCACCCGTACCGGCAGTCCGTCCTCGCCCACCTCGGCGACCAGCAACTGTGCCACCGAAACCAGCAACCGGTCGCCGACCCCGTGGCCGAGCAGATCGTTGACGGTCTTGAAGTCGTCCAGGTCGACAAGGAGCACCGCGGTCCGCGACGGCGTGGCCAGCGCGGATGCCAGCCGGTCCCGGAACAGCGCACGGTTCGCCAGGCCGGTGAGGCCGTCGTGGCTCACCTCGTACTGGAGCCGCTCCTCCTGGACACAGGTGTTGCGCAGCAGCCGGGCGTTCTCCTGGAACGCGATGAACTGCCGGGCGCCGACCAGCGCGGTCACCACCACCACGGCGACCAGGACCACCCGGACCGGCCAGGTCAACGGCGCGCCGAGGGCGACCGCGATCAGCGGTACGTCGACCGCCGCCACCGCCAGATAGGGCAGCAGCAGGCCACTGCGCGCCCGGCCGCGGCGCAGCCCGAGGTCGGCCCGCCACTGCGCGGTGACGCCCAGGGTGACCAGCACCGGAGTCAGCGGCATCACGACCGCCTGGGCCGGAATGCCGGCGACGTACCCGAACCGCACAGCGAGCACGGCCACGATCCCGGCGGTGACGCCGCCGCTGGCCGCGATGAGCCGGATCGCCGTCCGATCCACCGGGCCGCCGGCCACATAGGACACCTTCGTGGCGGCGCCGACCGCGACCAGGAAGGCGAGTCCGACCAGAGCCATCGCCTGCAGGCTCCACGGCTCGTGGGCGGAGAACATCGGGGCCAGCCCGACGTACCACAGCACGGTCGCGCAGCCGAGGAAGGCGATCGTGCGGTCGAGCGCCATCCGCCACCACTCGACGTCGCCGGTCGCCACCACCGGCACCCGGGCCACCGCCCAGATCGCGATGCCGAACCCGATCGCCACGCAGGCCGCGGCCGGCAGGGGCATGCTGCGGGTACGGGCCTCGGCGGCGTGCGCCAGCATGTCCACCGCCAGCCAGCCGTAGCCGATCGTGATCGCCACCGCCGCGACGAACACGGCCCGCCAGAAGCGCCGGGCGACCGGGACGAGGCTGCCGCGGCGGAGCATGTGCAGGACGGCCGCGGCGGCGAGCACGCCGCCGACCGGGACGAAGACGTACGCGAGCGCCTCGGTGCCGGCGCCGACGGTGAGGTCTGCCCCGCACCAGGCGGTGCCGAGGACGACGACTCCGATCGTGGCCAGCACATATCGCCGGGCGGCCGTGCAATCCCGGCTACCAGCGACATCGACCGCGGCGATCGCCGGTGACCGCATCGCCTCTCGCGTCACCGCCCGACGATAGCCCGCAAATTGTGGGTCGGGTCTCACCCGAACGTTTGGAACTCGCCGATGGGTGCGTCCGGGCAGCAAAGACGTACCGGCCGTAGGGGTGTCGGATGCCCGACGCCGATAATGCGAATCCGGTGACAATGGCCTCTTGTGTCGGGACGCAATTATCGAATTGCTACCGGTCCGGCACTTGGCGGTGCCGGTCGCCGGAGTGTCCAGGGACGGCGGACGCCATTCTTTCCGCCGATCGGTGCGGCCGGAATCGGAGATCGCCGGGCGCCCGCGGTCCGCCACCGCACCAGGAACTGCTTCAAGCGGCCCTTCTCCGGCCTTTCGATCGTGGTGGCGAACAGGCCAGTTGCTGCCGAGCGCGTTGCCGTCGGTCGCGATCCACAGGTTTTCCGGTCGTGTCGAACGCGACGTTGTCCGGGCAGGAGGTCGGTGCGACTTTGGTCTTGTCGCAACCGGAAGGGCCGGAAGGCAATGTCGAGGGGTCGGGTGGGGTCACCGCAGACGACCGGCGGCGAACAACCGAAGGTCTCGGACGTGTTGTCGCCGCGGTCCTCGACCAGTTCCAGGAGCGAACGAGGCACTACGTCCCAGGAGGCCATCCACACCGGAGCCGAGGGACGCCGCCGTGCCGGGGCAGCCGCGGAGCGTGGTGGCCCGGCACAATGCACGGGTGACGGACCACCCGCGGCACGTTCCGATGCTCGACATCCTGCGCTACGCACAGGGCGCCAGCCGGGTCGACGTGGTTTTGGACGGCTTCGTGAACTACCACTTCGTCACGACCCCGCCAGCCTCCAGCGTCGCGCCGAAGCTGATGCTGGAGGCTGGCATCAACCCGGCCGCGATGGTCGGAGGACCGGATGGGCAGCGGCGTCCGGTCATCAGCCTCCGATCGAGTCCATGGAAGGCCGGGCATGCAAGCAACCCCTGGCATGACGAGTTCGATCTTGACCACGGCCACGTGCGCTACTACGGCGATCACAAGCCGACCACGGTTGGCCTGCCGGGTGCCACTGTGGGCAACCGTGCCCTGCTCGACGCCTGGGCGCTGCATGCGGCGACCGATCCGCGGCGTCGGCGCCAGGCGCCTCCGTTGCTGCTGTACCGGTCCGTGACGGTGCGCCGGAACGGTCGCAACCTGGTGAAGGGGCACATCGAGTTCTGCGGCGTGGCGGTCATCGAGCGGCTCGAACATGTGGTGCAGCGCGACCCGGAGACCGGCCGCAGCTTCCCCAATCTGGTGCTGGACCTGGCGGTCATCGATCTGGCAGACACCGGCGACGCCCTCGACCTGCGCTGGATCGATGACCGTCGTGACCCTTCACTCGACTGCGTGCAGGCCGACCGGCACGCGCCGGACGCTTGGTCGCGGTGGGTCCGGGACGGTCGCTCGGCGATTCCCCGGGTACGTCGCCGGGTGGTGTCCTCTCGGGTCAGATCTGCCGAGGACCAATTGCCGCCCGCCGGTTCGGTGGCGGAAGACCTGCTGGATCGGCTCTATCGTTACTTCGACGGGCGCAAACACGCCTTCGAGATGCTCGCCGCCCGGGTCAGTGCGCAGATCCTGGGCGGCTCTGGAGGCCGGTACCACGCCGGCTGGCTCACCCGGCCCGGCGGGGACGGTGGTGTGGATTTCGTCGGCCGGCTCGATGTCGGCACACCCGCCAACAACACGCCGCTGGTCGTGCTGGGGCAGGCAAAGTGCATCCGGCCGTCGTCCTCGATCAGTCCGGACCAGGTCGCTCGCGTCGTGGCCCGGCTGCGCCGGGGCTGGCTCGGCGTCTTCGTCACCACGGGGATCTTCTCAAGGCAGGCGCAGATCGAGGTGATCGACGACCAGTATCCGCTGGTCCTCGTTGACGGGCGGACGCTCGCCGAGCAGGTGCTGCGGATGGTCGCCGCCGATCACGACGGTGATCTCGGCGCGTTGCTGGACTCGGTCCTCACCGACTATGACCTTGCGGTCACCTACCGTCGACCGGACGAGATTCTTCTCGCCTGATTTCCGGCGCCCGTCGGACCGGTTCCGGGCGCCGGTCGGACCGGGATCCGCCGCCGGGAGCGGGCTTGTGGTCGGGCGCGACCCGCGGGCCGCGTCAGATTGACGCGTACGAATGAAAAAGTTCCCTGACATCGCATGGAACCTTTCCGCCGGTGTCGGCGACCAATGCTGCGACGCCACCGACCCGAGCCCGCCCGAGGTGCCCATGTCCACGATCGCCCCGCCCGCCTCCGCCCCACCGGTCCGCCGGTCGCGACCGACATCCGTGCGCAGCTTCGGCCCGCTGCTGCTGCGCCTGCACTTCTACGCGGGCATCTTCGTCGCACCGTTCCTCCTGATGGCGGCGCTGAGCGGGCTCGCGTACGTCTTCACCCCGCAACTGGAACGGGCGTACTACGCACACGAACTGACCGTCACGCCGGGCGACGCGGTCCGGCCGATGTCGGAGCAGGTGGCCGCCGCCCAGGCGACCCATCCGGCCGGCGCGATCACCGCGGTCCGGCCGGGCATCGGCGACGCGACCACGCAGGTCGACTTCACCTCCCCGGAGCTGGACTTCGAGCACAAGCACACGGTGTACGTGAATCCGTACACGGCCGAGGTCACCGGGCAGCTCACGACCTGGTGGGCCAGCACCCCGTTGCGTACCTGGTTCGACGACCTGCACACGCACCTGCACCTGGGCGCCGCCGGCTACTACTACTCGGAGTTCGCCGCCAGCTGGCTGTGGATCATCGCGCTGAGCGGGACCGTGCTGTGGTGGCGCCGGCAGCGCGGCAAGCGGATGCTGCGGCCCGACCTGGCCGCCCGCAAGGGCGTACGCCGGACCCGCGGCTGGCACGCCCCCACCGGCCTGTGGCTGCTGGTCGGCCTGCTCTTCCTGTCGGCCACCGGGCTGACCTGGTCGGACTACGCCGGTGCCCGGTTCGGTGCGGCCGTGGACGCGTTGCAGGGCAGCCGGCCGGCGGTCTCCACCGAGCTGGGCGCCGCCGCGCCGGCGCCCGCCGGCGGCGGCCATCACGGCGGCGCCGCCGCGCCCGCCGACGCGTCGGTCGATCCGGCCGCCATCGACACGGTGCTGCGGGTGGCCGACACCAACGGCATCGACGGGCCGGTCACGGTCACCGTCCCGGGCGACACCGCGACCGCGTGGACGGTCACCCAGGAGGACGGCCTGTGGCCGCTGCGCCGGGACAGCATCGCGGTGGACGCGGCCACGGGCGAGATCGTCGACCGGATCGACTTCGCCGACTGGCCGTTGATGGCCAAGCTCACCCAGTGGGGCATCTACGCCCACATGGGCGACCTGTTCGGCCTGGTCAACCAGCTCCTGCTCGCCGCGCTGGCGCTCGGTCTGATCTGCGTCATCGTGTGGGGCTATCGGATGTGGTGGCAGCGCCGGCCCACCCGCGTCGACCGGCGTGCCCTGGTCGGTGCCCCGCCGGTCGGCCGCGGTGCCTGGCAGCAACTGCCCACCTGGGGCATCGTGGCCGGCGTGCCGCTGGTCCTCTTCGTCGGCTGGGCGCTGCCCCTGTTCGGGATCCCGCTGGCCGCCTTCCTGCTCACCGACATCGTGATCGGCGCGGTCCGGGGCGCTCGCCGCGGCAGCCCGACCGCGGAGGCACCGGTCTCGCCGGCGCCGGTCGGCAACTGAGGAACGGGCGGTGCCGCGACCACCGCGGCACCGCCCTTCCGTCGGGACATCGCATTGGACCGGCGGAATGCGCGGTCAGCTCTGGCCGGCACTTGCCACCGGCAGTCCCGTTCTGGGCACTTCCTAGGAAACCGGGGTCTGCGCCCGCGGGCCGGGCGCCAGGTGCCGGGCGTACGCTCCGGTGGTGAAGAACGCCGGCAGGTCCTCGCCCAGCGCGGTGTTCTCGACGATCCGGGCGGCCTGGTCGGCGCGGTCCCGATCGGCGCCGTCGCGTCCGGCGAGCAGGGCGGCCAACTCCTCGGCGAGGATGGACCGGACCAGATCCTCGGTCACGCAGCCGCCACCGGCCAGCGGCGTGCCGTGGTGCAGCCACTGCCAGACCTGGCAGCGGGCGATCTCGGCGGTCGCCGCGTCCTCCATCAGGTTCCACAGCGCCACCGCGCCGGCGCCACCGATCCAGGCGTCGATGTAGCGCAGCGCCACCGCCACGTTGGAGCGCAGCCCTTCGGCGGTGACCTGACCCGGGGTCTTGTCCACCGCCAGCAGGTCGGCCGCGCTCACCTCGACGTCGTCGCGGAGCCGGTCGAGCTGGTTCGGCCGGTCGCCCAGCACCGCGTCGAACTCCTGGCGGCAGGTTTCCACCAGACCGGGGTGGGCGACCCAGGAGCCGTCGAACCCGTCGCCGGCCTCCCGCCGCTTGTCCGCCCGCACCCGGTGCAGCGCCACCTCGTTGACCTCGGGATCCCGGCTGGGGATGAACGCGGCCATCCCGCCGATCGCGTGCGCGCCGCGCCGGTGGCAGGTCCGCACCAGCAGTTCGGTGTACGCCCGCATGAACGGCACCGTCATGGTGACCGCCGAGCGGTCGGGCAGGACGAAGTCCTGCCACTGCCCGAAGTTCTTGATCACGCTGAAGATGTAGTCCCACCGTCCCGCGTTCAGCCCCGCCGAGTGCTCGCGCAGCTCGTACAGGATCTCCTCCATCTCGAAGGCGGCGGTGATGGTCTCGATCAGCGTGGTCGCCCGGATGGTGCCCTGCGGCAGCCGCAGGTAGTGCTGGGCGAAGACGAAGATCTCGTTCCACAGCCGCGCCTCGCGGTGGCTCTCCAGCTTCGGCAGGTAGAAGTACGGCCCGGCGCCGGCGTCGAGTTGCCGCCGGGCGCAGTGGAACAGGTAGAGCCCGAAGTCGACGAGGGTGGCCGAGATCGGCCGCCCGTCCACCGCGATGCCCTTCTCCACGAGGTGCCAGCCGCGCGGCCGGACCACGATCGTGGCCAGCTCCGTGCCGAGGGCGTACCGCTTGCCGCGCGGGTCGGTGAAGTCGATCCGCCGCTCCAACGCGTCGATCAGGTTGAGCTGGCCGGAGATGACGTTGTGCCAGGTCGGCGAGGTGGCGTCCTCGAAGTCGGCGAGCCACACCTTCGCACCGGAGTTGAGCGCGTTGATCGCCATCTTCCGGTCGGTGGGTCCGGTGATCTCGACCCGCCGGTCGACCAGTCCGGGCGCGGGCGGCGCCACCCGCCAGTCCGGGTCGGCGCGGATCCCGGCGGTCTCCGGGAGGAAGTCGGGGAGTTGCCCGGTGGCGTACCGGTCGCGCCTGGCCCGGCGGGTGTCCAGCAGCGCCACCCGGCGGGCGGCGAACTCGCTGTCCAGCGTGACCAGGAACTCCAGCGCCTCGGCGGTGAGGACCTCGTCGAATCGCTCGGCCATCGGGCCGATCACCTCGTACCTCATGCGAACTGCTCCTCTTCGGTGGAGCCGCGCAGCGCGGTGGTTTCGGCGGCGGGGTTGAGCACGGTGCTGATCAGGTCGAAGTAGCCGGTGCCCACCTCGCGCTGGTGCTTGACCGCGGTGTAGCCGTCGGCCTCGGCCGCGAACTCCCGCTCCTGCAACGAAACGTACGCCGGCATGCCGCTTGTCGCGTACCCGCGGGCCAGGTCGAACATGGAGTAGTTGAGGGCGTGGAACCCGGCAAGGGTGATGAACTGGAACCGGTACCCCATGTGCGCGAGTTCCCGCTGGAACTTCGCGATGGTGGCGTCGTCCAGGTGCTTGCGCCAGTTGAACGACGGGGAGCAGTTGTAGGCCAGGAGCTGATCCGGGAACTCCTTCTTGATCGCCTCGGCGTACCGGCGGGCGATCTCCAGGTCCGGGGTGCTGGTCTCCATCCAGAGCAGGTCCGCGTGCGGGGCGTAGGCCAGGCCGCGGGCGATGCACGGGTCGACCCCGTTGCGCACCCGGTAGAAGCCCTCGGCGGTCCGTTCGCCGGTGACGAACGGCCGGTCCCGCTCGTCGACGTCGCTGGTCAGCAGCGTCGCCGCCTGGGCGTCGGTGCGGGCCACCAGCACCGTGGGCACGCCGGCCACGTCCGCGGCCAGTCGGGCGGCCTCCAGCGTACGGATGTGCTGCCCGGTGGGGATCAACACCTTGCCGCCGAGGTGGCCGCACTTCTTCTCCGAGGCGAGCTGGTCCTCCCAGTGCACCCCGGCGGCGCCGGCCGCGATCATCCCGCTCATCAGCTCGTACGCGTTGAGCGGGCCGCCGAAGCCGGCCTCCGCGTCGGCGACGATCGGCGCCAGCCAGTCGATGCCGGAGGTGTCGCCCTCGGCGGTGCCGATCTGGGCGGCCCGCAGCAGGGCGTTGTTGATCCGCCGGACCACCGCGGGCACCGAGTTCGCCGGGTAGAGGCTCTGGTCCGGGTACGTCTGCCCGGCCAGGTTGGCGTCGGCGGCCACCTGCCAGCCGGAGAGGTAGATCGCCTTGAGACCGGCCCGGACCATCTGCACGGCCTGGTTTCCGGTGAGCGCGCCGAGCGCGTGGATGTAGTCCTCGCTGTGCAGCAGCCGCCACAGCCGGTCCGCGCCGTGCCGGGCCAGGGTGTGTTCCTCCTGGATGGCTCCCCGCAGCCGTACCACGTCCGCCGCGCGGTAGCTGCGCCGCACACCCTGCCAGCGCGGATCGGTCTCCCACTCGGTGCGCAACTGCTCGACGGCGTTCTGCATGGTCTCGTTCCCCTCGGAAATCGATGGTGCCCGCGTCTGGAGGTTCCCGCGTGGCGACCTGAACTCGATGCCGGGCCCGGCGTGTCGCCAACGGTCACACGACGGCGGATCGCCCGTCGAGGGACGGAACGAGCGAATTTCTGGGAATTTCCCGCGCCTTTTTGCGAAGTTGCGAAGGGGTATATTTTCAGCCTGCGAATTGGCGACCGGATGGCGACGGGCCGGGAGGGGGCGAGGACGATCAGCAAGACCTTTGCCGGTGCCCGGCTCCGCCGGATGCGCGAGGACCGCTCGCTCAGCCAGGCGGATCTGGCCCGCCTGCTGAACATATCCCCGAGCTATCTGAACCAGATCGAACACGACACCCGGCCGCTGACCGTGCCGGTGCTCATGCGCATCACCGAGGTGTTCGGCGTCGACCCGACCGCCTTCGCCCCGCGGGACACCCCGCGCCTGGTCGCCGGGCTGCGGGAGGCGCTTCCCGGCCGGCCGGGCGTCGCCGACCTCACCGAACTGGCCACCCGGCTGCCCGAGGTCGCCGAGGCGGTCCTCGACCTGCACCGGCGCTACCGCCAGGCGGACGAGCAGCTCGCCGAGCTGCTCGGCGACCGGGAGGCGATCGGGCGCAGCCCGCACGACCAGGTGACCGAGTTCTTCTACCGCCGGCAGAACTACGTGCCGGACCTGGACGAGGCGGCCGAGCGGCTGGCCACCGGCATCGGGCTGCGCCGCGGCGAGGTCCGGACGGTGCTGCAGGAGCGCCTCGCCCAGCGGCACGGTGTCGACGTGCGCCGCGACGACGCCGGGTTGCTCGGCAACGAGCTGCACCGCTACCGGCCGCAGACCCGCACGCTGCACCTGTCGGCCTCGCTGCGCGGCGGGCAGGAGGCGATGCGGATGGCGGCGCAGATCGCCCTGCTGGAATTCGCCGACGTGATCGACGAGATCGTCGAGGCGGAAGGGTTCGACGACGTGCAGACCCAGATTCTCACCCGGGTCGGCCTGGCCAACTATTTCGCGGCCGCGCTGATCCTGCCGTACGAGCGGTTCCTGACGGTGGCCGAGCAGTACCGGTACGACATCGAGCTGCTCACCCAGCATTTCGCGATGGGCTGGGAGACGGTGTGCCACCGGCTCAGCACGCTGCAACGCCCCCGGGCGCGGGGCGTGCCGTTCTCGTTCGTCCGGGTCGACCGGGCCGGCAACATGTCCAAGCGGCAGTCGGCCACCGGCTTCCCGTTCTCGCACACCGGCGGCACCTGCCCACTGTGGAACGTGTACGAGGCGTTCAGCTCACCCGGCCGGGTGGTCACCCAGGTCGCCGCGATGCCCGACGGGCAGCGCTACCTGTGGATCGCCCGCACCATCACCAGGCACCACGGCGGCTACAACCAGCCGGGGAAGGGCTACGCGATCGGGCTGGGCTGCGAGATCCGGCACGCCGACCGGCTGGTCTACTCCGCCGGGATGGACCTGCACGCGGCCGAGGCCGCCACGCCCATCGGCCCGGGCTGCAAGACCTGCGAGCGGATGACGTGCCCGCAGCGGGCCGCCCCGCCGATCAGCCGCCGCCTCGATCTGGACGAGAACCGCAGCACCTTCGTTCCGTACCCGCTGAAGGACGCCTGAGAGAAATGGCGGCAAAATGACAACGGGGTCCCGTGGGATTGGGGTTCCCGGCCATTTCCCGAGCATTTCCGGAACAACCGTCGGTCACCGTCAGGGCAAATTCACATTCTGATCGGTACGGGTCGGACCGGCCCGATCTCCGGCTCCGCTCACCCGTTCCGGGGGCCGGCGCGCCGCGATCCGCCTAGCCTGGGGTGGTGACCAGCACGGGGAACGCCGGCGACCAGCGGTGGCCGTCGTGGTGAGGTGAGCGGGCTGAGCTGCGACGGTCCCGGCGGCACCGGAGTGGGCGACGGTCAGCCCGACGTCGGGCGCCGCCGGGCGATGACCGCCGGGATCTTCCTGGGCTCGGCCGGCCTGCTGGACATCCTGGCCGGTCTTGCGATGCTCCGGAGCGACCCGTACTTCGACGTCGATGCGCAGGGCACCCACCACCTCGACCTCACCGGCTGGACCTGGCTGCGCCTCAGTGTCGGCCTCCTGGTGGCCCTGTGCGGGCTGGTCACCGCGACGCAGCGGCGGTGGATCCTGGTGCTGGCGACCGTGGGAGCGGTGGCCAGCATCGGCCTGAACGTCCTGCTCTTCCCCTTCGAGCCGCTGGTGGCGGTGATGGTGGTGGCCCTGGACCTGGTGGCCCTCTGGCTGCTGACCAGGAAGGCGCACAGCAGGCCGCCGGTAGGGCGCCGGGAGAATCAGCCGCTGCCCTGACAGATCCGGCCCACGTCGAACGGGCGGCCCTTCGGCGTGTTCCATGCCGGGTTCACCGTGATCGGCAGGGTGGGCGCCTGCCAGGCGGCGCCGAGCACCTGAAGGATCCCGTACTCCGGGCGGGACGCGCCGACCTCCTCGCCGGCCAGAAACTCGATCAGCTGGTCGTGGACGACCGCCTGGCTGAGCAGCCCGCCGTGCAGCGCGGGCACCTCGTACACCGGCGCGAACGCGTAGGGCGCGGGCGGGCTCTCCGCGGCACTCACCGTGGGCAGGAAGATGATCACCCGGACGCCGGGAACGGGGCAGAGGGTCTGATAGCGATAGAACGGCGCGTTATCGAGCAGCGACCGCACGAACGGCTCGTCCGGGCTGTCGTGCCGGCCGCTGATCAGGTTGATCAGGCCGAAGATGCCCCGCAACTGCCAGCCGGCCGCCAGCCCCCAGCCCTTGCCGGCCTGCGGCGGCGGGTAGTAGGCGCGCCCCGCGCGCACCAGCGGGCTGAACATCAGCAGCGCCCGCACCGGTGACTCCGGTTCCCGCATCAGATACGTGCGCGCCACCATCGCGCCCTCGCTCTCCCCGAGCAGGGCGACCGGCCGGTCGGTCCGTCGGTGCAGGTCGTTGACCTGGGCCGCGAGCAGGTCCGAGCTGGACTCCAGCGAGCGCCGGGTGTCCCTGGACGAGTACGGCCGCGGCCGGCCCTGGGCGTCCAGTCCGGCGTACGAGAACACCTCGACCGCCGGATCCACGGCCGGCCGCCCGTCGTACGCCGAGTTGTGGCCGGCCAGGACGATCACCGCATAGCTCACCGACGGCGGCAACGGCCCGGTGAGCACAGGCGGCCGGAAGGTGTTCGTCGACCCGGGGCGCAGCGCGGTGACGACCGGCACGGTCAGCGGTATGAGCAGCGCGGCCAGGATGACCAGCGGCGCCACCGGGACCCGCCGCCAACGGATGTGGCTGGGCAGCACGGCGGCCCGCACGGTGCGCTCCCACAGGACTCCGTTGACCGCTCCACAGCCTCCGGCCGCGACCAGGGCCCAGATCCCGGGTGACCGCCAGACGATCGCGCCGGCGGCGGTGATGGTCACGAAGTCGAGGATCGACCAGCCGACCAGCTCGGCCGACGGTAGGCCGCGCCACCAGCCGCGGCCCACCGCGCCGCGCTGCAGGATCGGGGCCAGCAGGATCATCGGCAGCAGCGAGGCGAACAGGAACCAGGACAGCGAGACCACCGAGGCGGCCACGGCGAGCGCCGCGAACGGGGCGACGAGCACCGCGGCGAGCAGGGCGATCGCGAGGTTGCGCACCACCAGCCGGCGGAGGCTGACGCAGTGCAGTTCCCGGGGCCAGGCCAGCCGGACGAGCACCGCGGAGAGGACCCCGCGGACCACGACCGCGCCGGCGAAACCGAGCCCGAACACCAGCCAGGAGTCGTGGTAGACCAGCAGCCAGCGCATGTCGTGGTACGAGTCGTACGGCCAGACGGCGGTGCTCTGCTGGGCCAGGCCCTCTGCCCCGGGGAAGCGGAGGGCGTTGAACAGCGCCGTCGCCAGCAACGGGATGGCCGCGGTGATCCCGAGCAGGAAGACGAAGCGGACGTTCAGCCTTCCCACGACCCCTCCTCAGCCCGACGCGCGGCGGCCCCGGTTCGACTCTCCCGCGTCCCGTGCCGGCCGGGTCCGCAAACGGGGGAATCGTGCCGGTCGGCCGGGTGCTTCGTGCCGGTCTGCCCGCTGTCCGGTCGTCTGCCGGCCTCGGCCGGCCGTCAGCCCAGGTAGGCCGGCGACTCGGCGTCCGGCACCAGCACGGCCGGGGCGCCGCCGCCGTCGGCCGGCACCGACCACACGTCGGCGTGGTCGGCGTCGCGGTGCAGCGCGTACATCACGGTCCGCGGGTCCAGCCAGGCGATCTGGTCGTCCACCGAGCGGGTCTCGGCCAGCACCGTCGCGCGCAGGGTCGCAAGATCCAGTACGGCCGGCCGCCACCCCCGGCCCGGGTCGCCCCCGATCGCCTGTTTGAACGCGATCCGGGTGCCGTCGGGGGACAGCGAGGGGCATTCCACGTTCTCCGCGACCGTACGTACGGTTCGGGAGGCGAAATCACCCCGGACCAGGTACCGGTGTCCGGCGGTCGACATCGTGGCGTAGAACGTCCGGTCGTCGGTGGCGACGGTGACGCCCCAGTAGTTGATGTCGGCGGCCCGGTAGGGCTTGCCGTCCCGGAGCAGCCGGAACGACTCCAGGGTGTCCACCACCAGGTCGCCGGTGCTGACGTCGAGGACGCCGACCCGGGTGGAGAACCGGCCGCCGTTGTACGAGTCGCCGGTGACGAAGGCGGTCCAGGTGACCAGCCGGCCGTCGGCGGAGACCCGCGCGCGGTTCGGCACCCCGACCATCGGGTAGCTGTCGCGCTCCTCCAGGTGCGGGCCGAGGACCGCGACCTGGTACGTCGCCAGCGGGCCGTCCGGCCGCAGGCAGATCGCGGTGCCGCCGGCGGCGTACACCCGGTTGCAGCTCACCGCCGAGGTGCTGCGGGGGCCGCGCGGATCGGCGGCGCTCACCACGGCGAGGTGCCCGATGGCGCCGTCGGCGGTGCTGCGCACCAGCAGCCGCGGACCCGGCGAGATGTCCACCGCACCCGTCGCCCCCGCCGCGGCGTCGTTGCGGTGCGCCGCGAAGTTGATGTAGAGGCCGGCGCCGGCGCAGAGCACGGTGGCGACGATCGAGGTCAGCAGCTTTCTACGCACCGGTCGCCGCACCCTTCCCGCCCGCGGTGGCCCGCGGCGTCCCGGGCAGCACGCGGGCGACGACCGCGAGGGCCGCGGCGGCCATCCCGGCCCCGGCCAGCAGGGCCGGCCCGGGGCCGCAGAGCTGCCACGCGGCGCCGAAGAGGATCGAGGAGACCAGATAGGCCAGGGACTGGCCGCTCTGCACCAGCGCGATGCCGGTGGTCCGCAGCGCCTCGGGCAGCAGCGGACCGGCCACCGCCATCAGCACGCCGTCGGTCATCGCGTAGAAGGCGCCGTACAGCGCGATGGTGATCACCAGCGTCGCCATGCCGCCGAGCCCGGCGGCGAGGATCAGGTAGACGGCCACGAGCGCGCCGTAGCCGCCGAGGTAGACGCGGCCCCGGCCGACCCGGTCGGCGAGGTGCCCCACGGGGATGGCGAGCAGCAGGTAGCTGAGGCTCGTGCCGACGGCGAGGAGCGGGAACCAGCCGGCGGCCAGGTCGTACCGGCGCTGGAGGATGAGGTACACGAAGCCGTCGCCGATGGTGGCCAGGCCCAGCACGGTCGCGGCGAGGACGACGAGCCGGAAGTCACGCCGGCGGAGCAGGGCGAGCGCGGCGCGCGGCGACACCGACCGCCGCGTGGCCGTGGCCGTGCCTGGGCCGATCACCGCGCCCGTGCCTGCGCCCGTGGCTGGGCCGATGGCCGCGCCCGTGCCTGCGCCGGTGGCCGTCGTCGCGGCTGCCGGTACGGCCCCGCCCGGGGCCGGCCGGTGGTGCTCCGGCCCGCGGTGTTCCGGCACGAACGCGGCCAGCACGAAGACGCCGAGCGCGGCGATGCAGAAGCTCGTCACGAAGACGGCGTCGAAGGACTGGGCCGAGGCGGCCAGCACCGCCAGCGCCACCAGCGGGCCGGCGAACGCGCCCACGCTGTCCATCGCCCGGTGCACCCCGAACGCCCGACCCAGCCGGTCCGGTGGGGTGGACAGGGTGATCAGCGCGTCCCGGGGGGCGGTGCGCAGGCCCTTGCCGGCCCGGTCGGCGACGATGACGGCGCTCAGCACCGGCACCGAGGAGCCGGCCGCGAGCAGGCCCAACTTGGCCACGGCGGAGGCGCCGTACCCGGTCAGGGCCACCGCCTTCCGCCGCCTGACCCGGTCGGCGAGGTAGCCGCCGACCAGCCGCAGCAGTGCGGTGGCGCCGGTGTACAGGCCGTCGATCACGCCGTAGCCGAGCGGGCCGAGGTGCAGGCCCAGCATCAGGTACAGCGGCAGCACGGCGGTGACCATCTCGGCCGACACGTCGGTGATCAGGCTGACCGTGCCGAGGGCGAGCACCGTGGCGGCGACGCGGGTGGTCGGTGATGGGGCGGTCCGGTCGCCGGACGCCGGCTTGTCCACCTCGGACAGATACACGTGGGCCTCACACGCTGGGCGGGCGGAGGTGCGGGCGGGGGTGAAGGATGGGGGCGCCCGGACCGGGCGCCCACCGGGTGATCAGGACCAGACGTCCGTGATGGGGGACAGGCTGGCCGCGCCGTTGATGCCGGGCAGGCCGTAGCTGGCCTCGATCGTGCGCAGCACGTTGTAGTGGTTGATCTTCTCGCTGTACGAGCCGGGCGTGACGTGGGCGCCGACGAAGGCCGTGTAGATCTGGTTCAGCGCCAGTCGGTTGTCCTCGTCGAAGGTGACGATGAGCAGGCTGTTGTGCGTCTTGGCCCACTGGGCGTACGCGTCCAGGTTGTTCTTCAGCCAGGTGTCACCGGTGCCGACCGAACAGTCGTGCATGTCGTTGCACATGTTCGGCGTAACGAACGCGACCGTGGGCAGGCTCGCGTAGTTCGACGACGACGGAAAGCTCGCGTACGTCAGGTTCGACGCCGCGGGCACGCTGCTGAAGTCCACCCAGCTGTTGTGCTTGCGCTGGTAGGTGCCGCTGGAGCAGCCCGTGTAGCCGTTGGACGGCATGGACTCCGAGTAGCCCTTGAAGGTCAGACCCGCGCCAACCAGTTGGGACTGCAGGTTGGTCCCGGTAAACGTCTTCGGGCAGCTGTCGTCGGTCACCCCCTGCGCGGATCCGGAGAACAGCGCGATGTAGTTCGGCTGGCTCGGGTGGGTGATCGCGTACGCCTTGGTGAACTTCGCGCCCTGCGCGGCCAGCGTGTTGAAGTACGGGGCGCTGCTGGAACCGCTGATCTGCGAGTACGCGTGGTTCTCGAACATGACCAGCACGATGTGGTCGAAGCGCGGCACGCTTGTGGCGCTCTGCGCCTGCGGCGCCGCTGCGGTGATGCCGGCGGCGACGATGGCGGTGGTCGCGAACGCGGCCACCGCCCGACGGATCGACATAGGACTCCCCTTCCTGACGGAGCCACATCGTCGAAACCGGTGAAGACATGATCATGAGTTCAAGTTGACGCGCACGCGTGCGCCACATGAACAGTGCGCTGTGTAGCCGATCCGGCGGAGTGACCGGCGCGACCGGCGCCGGTCACCCCGCGGTTCACGATGCGACGATCGCGTCGATCTGGTTGATCGCCGTGGTGGTGCCCTCCTGGATGCCCATGTCGAGGACCTTTTGCAGCGCCTCGGCGGACTGGTACCAGCTCACGTAGGTGGCCCGGGTGCCGCCGTCCTGCTCGGTGAAGGTGAACGTGTTCGTGGAGACCGGCAGGTCGGGGTTCGGGTTGAAGTCCAGGTCGGCGAAGCCGTCGGTGAAGGAGAAGCTGTTCGGCTCGTCCACCTCGTTGACCAACCAGTAGCCGGCGAACTTGTCGCCCTCCGGCCCGGTCATGTAGTAGTTCACCCGCCCGCCCGGCCGCAGGTCGTGGTCGACCACTGTCGCCGGGTAGGTCGGCGGTCCCCACACCTTCTCCAGTTGGCGCGGGTCGGCGTAGACCTGCCAGACCCGTGCCGGCGTGGCGGCGAACTCCGCCGTGATGGTCAGGGTCAGGTCGTCGATGTTGTGCTGGAAGTCGACAACGGGCATGGGTTCAGTCCTCCTGGTCGGGATCGGACGCGAGAAGCGCATCGATGCGGGCGATGCGGCCGCGCCAGACCTGTTCGAGTTCGGTGAGCATCGAGGCGACCGAACGCACCGCCTCCACGTCGCCGGTGGCCAACTGCTCGCGACCGTTGCGTCGCTTGGTGAGCAGGCCGGCCCGTTCCAGCACGGCGACGTGCTTCTGCACCGCGGCGAAGCTCATGTCGTACTTCGCCGCGAGCGTGGAGACGGAGTGCTCTCCGGCCAGCACGCGGCGCAGGATGTCGCGCCGGGTGCGGTCGGCGAGCGCGTGGAACATGGCGTCCGCCCGATCCTCGCGCTCCTCCGTCACCAGCCCAATATACAACCGATCGGTTGTACGTTGTCAAGTGCGGTCGCCAACCCACCCACGGTGGCCTCGAAAGATGCCCTAACCGAGTACGGCCGCGGCGTTCTCGGCGAGCAGGCCGTAGCCGAACTCCCGGCAGATGCCCAGGGCCTGCGTCGCGTACCGCCGGGTCTCGGCGGCGTCGGGCGGCTCGCGCAGCCGGTGCGCCCGCGCCAGACCGATGAGCGCCTGCGCCTCGGCGTGCCGGGCGCCGTCCCCGCGGGCCAGGGCGAGCACCTGGCGCAGGTGCGCCACCGCCGGATCGGCCGCACCGGCCCGCAGGTCCAGCTCGGCCTGGGCGAGCAGGGCGTGCGCCTCCACCCAGCGGTCGCCGACCTCCCGCGCGATCCGCAGGGCCTCGGCGGCCAGGTCCTGAGCCTCGCCGAGGCCGCCGGTGGCCGCGTGCACCGCCGCCAGCAGCCGCAGGGTGTCCGCCTCGCAGCTGCGCGCCCGGCCCCGCCGGTGGTGGTCCAGGGCCACCGACAGGTAGCCCAGCGCCTCCTCGTGGCGGCCCAGCAGCAGGTACGCCTCGCCCAGGCAGCCGTGCGCGGTGCCCTGCCCGTGCCACTCGCCGATGGTGCGCTCAAGCTCCACGACCCGGTTGCAGTACGCGATAGCCTCGGTCAACCGGCCCTGCTGGAGGCGGATGTTGCCGAGGTTGGCCAGCCGGGCCAACTGGCCGGCGAGCCGACCGATCGCGGTGTCGATCTCCAGCGCCGCCAGGCTGTACCGGGCGGCCAGGTCCAGCCGGCCGGTTTCGAACGCGACGTGGGCGAGGTTGCTCAACGCACAGCTCTGGCCCTCGGACCAGCCACCGTCCCGGGCGAACCCGAGCGCCCGCTCGAAGTCGTCCAGCGCCTCGGCGTACCGGCTGGTGGCCAGCAGCACGGTGGCCCGGCTCAGGTGGGCGGCGGCCTGGCCGAGCGGGTCCTCGTCCGCCCGGGCGTGCGCCACCGCGGCCTCGGTCACCGGCAACCATTCGGCCGACTGGCCGGTAAAGTCCAGGTGCCAGCGCAGCTGATCGGTCAGCCGCCAGGCCGCCTCCCGGTGCGCCGGCTCCGCCGCGGTGATCGCCGCGATCATGTTCCCGCGCTCGGCCTCCACCCAGCGCAGCGCCTCGGCGGCACCGGCGAGCCCGACCCGGTGCCGCACCGGCACGGCCGCCGGCAGTGGAAGCCGCACCACATGTGGGTAGAGCAGGTCGGCCGCGTGGTCCATGGTGGCCAGGTAGTACCGGTAGAGCCGGTCGAGCGCCACCTGCCGGTCGGTGTCCTCGGCCAGGCAGCGGCGTCGGGCGTAGATGCGGACCAGATCGTGCCATCGGTACCGGCCGGGCTCGGCCCGTTCGAGCAGGTGCGCCCGGGCGAGCGCGTCCAGCAGCGGTTCGGCCTCGGCCACCGGCACCCCGGCCAGGGCCGCGGCACCGGGTGGGGTGACCGTGTCGCCGGGCGCGGCGCCCAGCAGCCGGAACAGCCGGCGGGCCGCCGGAGAGTGCGCCTGATAGGAGAGGTCGAAGGCGGTCAGGGTGGCGGTGGTGGCGTCACCGGGCACGCCCAGCGCGTCCAGCCGGTCCCCGGCCGCGAGCCGCTGGTTGTACCGGGCGATCGGGGTCGACTCGGCGCGAAGGTTGGCGGCCGCGATCCGGATGGCCAGCGGCAGGTGACCGCAGAGCCGGGCCAGCTCCGCGGCGTCCCCGGCCGCGGCCCCCGGCAGCAGCGCCCGGAGCAGGTCGGCGGACTCGTCCGGCGTGAGCACCCCCAACTGGAGGCCGACGGCACCCTCCCGGGCGGTCAGCCCGCGCAACTGGTCGCGGCTGGTCACCACGACCATGCAGCCGGGTCCGCCCGGCAGCAGCGGACGGACCTGGTCGGGCTGGGCCGCGTTGTCCAGCACCACGAGAATCCGCCGGACGGCCGTGACGCTGCGGTACATGCCGACCGCCTCGTCCAACTCCGCCGGAACGTCCTCCGCCGGAACCCCCATCGCCTGCAGGAAGTGGGCGAGGGCGGCCGTCGGGGTGACCGGCGGGCGGGCCGAACTGCCGCGCAGGTCCAGGTAGAGCTGACCGTCGGGGAACCGGTCGCGGACCGAATGGCCCCACCGCACGGCCAGCGCCGTCTTGCCGACCCCGGCCAGGCCGGCGATCACCACGGGTGGCGCGGGCCGCTGCCCGGCGAGCGTGTCCAGGGACGCGAGCATCCCGTGCCGACCGGCGAAGTCGGCCACCGCGGCCGGCAACTGCGCCGGGGTCACCGGCCGGACCGCGGGTGCGGCGAGCGTCCGGTCGTCGGTGAGCACGGCGTACTCCAGGTCCCGCAGCTCCGGGCCGGGCTCGATGCCCGTCTCGGCGACCAGCACCGACCGGACATGCCGGTACGCCTCGAGCGCCTCCGCCCGCCGGCCGCACCGGTAGAGCGCGATCATCAGGTACCGGCAGAGCCGCTCCCGCAGCGGGTGTGCCCGGACCAGGGTGGCCAGTTCCTCGACGATCTCCGCGTGCTGGCCCAGTTCCAGTTGCGCGGCGAACCGCTCCTCCCAGGCGGCCAGGCGTAGCTGCTCCAACCGGGCCGCCTCCGTGGACACGGTGAGGGTGGCGGGCACGTCCGCCAGCGCCGAGCCGCGCCACAGCGCCAGGCCGGCGGCCAACTGCCGCGCCGCGTCGGCCATCCGGCCGCCGGCCACATGCCGCTTGCCGGTACGCACCATCCGCTCGAAGACCTGGATGTCGACCACGTCGTCCGGGGTCACCAGCTCGTAGCCGGCCGCCCGGGCGACCACGTCCCCGGCTTCACCGGCGCGCAGCAGCCGGCGCAGCCGCATGACGTACCCGTTGACGGCCACGGCCGCGGTCCGGATGGGCCGCTCGCCCCAGATCTCGTGCACCAGCCGGTCCCGGGGGACCGGCCGGCCGGCCTCGGCCAGCAGGACGGCCAGCACGATCCGGTGGTGCGGCGCGGTCACCGGAACCCACTGCGTCCCGTCCCAGATCCGCACCGGCCCCAGCGCTTGTATCCGCACGACACAGTCCCATCGCCTTACGGCGGATTTATCGATCAATTATCACTCGTCCCTAGCTTCGGAGCGAGGCGTCGGAGTCGACAGGTCCGCACGCCTTCCTGGCCACAGTCCCGAGAGGAGACGCCAGCTCATGAGTTCCGCGTTCCGCGGCAGCGGGCGGGCATCCAGAGCCGTAGCCGCAGTACTGGCGTCGTTCGCGACGCTCGCCCTCCTGATTGGAGTCGGCGCCTGGATCACCCCGGGCGCCCCGATGACCGTCCGGCCGGTGGCGGCGCAGGCCGACGCCGACCCCGACACCTGCACCCGCGACATCGAGTACGGGGGTGTGCTCACCCGGTGGACGTTCGGCCCGTGCATACCGGAGGGCGCGCCGCTGCCCGCCGATGTGCAGACCGCGTTGGAACAGGACTGGCAGGACGCGCGGGACTGCGAGAGCGCGTCGCCCACCGACAGCGGCACGCCGGTCCAGCAGCCGACGGACCACACGGCGCCGGCCGCCGCCCAGATCCGCGGAGCCGGAGCCGGCGTCAACGTGGGGCGGGCGGCACGGGCCGAGGCGGTCGGTACGACCATCCCGAACCCCACCAACACCTACACCGGGAGCCCGAGCGCCTCCCCGAGCCACTCCACCAGCCCCAGCCCCAGCGGCACGGCGAGCCCGACCCCGACGGCCAGCCCCACGCCGTGCCCCGGTTCCTCCGGCAGCCCGAGCGGTTCGACCTCGGCCAGTCCGAGCGGATCCGGCTCGGCCAGCCCCAGCGGGTCGGCCTCGCCGAGCGGGTCGGCCTCGCCGAGTCCGAGCGGGTCCGCCTCACCCAGCCCGAGCGGATCCGGCTCCCCCAGTCCGAGCGGGTCGGCGTCGGCCAGCCCGAGTGGGTCGGCGTCGCCCAGCGGTTCGGCGTCGCCGAGCGGTTCGGCGTCGCCGAGCGGTTCGGCGTCGGCGAGTCCGAGCGGGTCCGGCTCGGCCAGCCCGAGCGGGTCGGCGTCGGCCAGCCCGAGCCAGTCCTCTTCCGGGCCGCCGAGCGGCCCGAGCGGCCCGCCGACCATCCCGCCGGATCCGCCCACCAACCCGACCGGCTCCCCGCAGCCGTGCTCGACCGCACCCGGTGGGGACGAGGAGGACCGGGAGATGCTCGCGAACGCGCGCAAGGACCGGTACTGCCCGCCGGGCCGCACACCGGGCAACCCGGCCGTGCTGGTGGCGACCGGTGACTCCATCACCTCGGCGCACCTGCAGATGCGCTACGCGTTCCCGATGGGCGCGTGCCGGGGCAACACGTCCGCGGACTTCCGCGACCTGCCCGGCAACGACATGATGTTCAGCTACGCCGGCAAGTACGTGGCCAACCTCAACCGGAACGTCGTGGAGTACTACAACTTCGCCCGTACCGGCATGGGCACCACCCAGATCCGCGGGGCCGGCCGGAACGACAAGGACTCCTGCTATAACCTGTGGGCCCGGTCCTGGCCGCCGGCCGACCTCGCCGCCCGGGCCATCGAACAGGCCAAGACCGAGCACAAGGCCGCCTACTTCGTCACCACGGGCGGGGTGAACAACACCAACTGGACCGACGTGCTCAAGTCGCTTGTCATGTGCGGCACCCTGGACCACTACAAGGAGCTGATCCAGGCGTACTTCGCCAAGAACAGGCTGCCGCTGCAGGCCACGATGGGGTGGTACGACCGGGCCGGCAACTATGCCGCCAAGTCTGCCGTCATCAACGGTGGCGCCTGCCAGATCCGGCTGGACGGCGACGTCACCGGCATCCGGTACCTGCACAAGCGGTTCGAGGTGCCGGTCTGGGACGGCCCGGCCCACTTCAACCAGATCCAGAACGACGTCCGGGCCATCGTGAACCAGATGCTCGACGCCGGTGCGGACAAGGTGGTGTGGATGGGCTACTACGACATCACCCCGGCCCGGTTCGACGTCGGGCTCTTCGCCGAGACGTACCGGTTGGCGCTGGACGAAAAGATGCGGGGCTACCTGCCGGGACAGATCCCCTCACAGGAGCGGGATCTGATCGACGATCCGGGCTGGAAGACGACCGTGCAACAGTGGACGCAGCAGATCAACGCGGCCATCCTCGCCGCCCTCCCGGCCCACCAGCGGGTCCGGTTCAGCCCGCCGCCGACACTGGGCTTCGGGCAGATCCAGAAGACGGCGCTCGGCGGTTGCCCGCACCCCAACGAGCCGGGGCAAACCGCCCTGGCCAACGCGTTGAACGCCACGTTCAACTGACAACCCGAGCCGGGTCCCGCCGCACCCCGCGGCGGGACCCGGCGAGGTCAGCAGAACCAGCCGTCCTGGACCCAGCCGTTGCGGTTGATGTGGCCGTAGGCGAAGCCGTATACGTAGCCGCCGCTCTTCGGGCCCTTCACCAGGAAGGTCTGGCCGGTGTACAGGGTGCCCATCCAGGCGCCGACCGGCTCGGTGCGGACGAAGAGCGACTCGGCGCAGACGGTCTCGCGTACCCCGATGGTGCCGTTGGCGGCCTGGGCCGGCGACGACACCGCCAGCAGCGCGGCGGCCGTGGCGGCGGCGGTGGCGAGGCGCAGCGCGCGGGCGGCCCGGGACGGTGCTGTCACCATGAGTCGTAGCCTCCGATGCACTCGATGCGCATGTACCCCCAGTCGTTGGGGCCGAAGTCGAAGGTGGCCGCCCAGCCGTTGTAGACCGGGTGGGAGCCCGGGGTGTGGCCGACCTTGTTGCCGTACGTGAGGACCCGCTTGAGGCCGTGCGGACCCGAGGCGGAGTCGTAGTTGTCGTAGAAGCTGGCGGTCTGGCAGACGTTGATGGCGTGCCGTGGCACCACGACGGCGTTCGCGGCCGGCGATGCGGCCAGCACGATGCCCAGCGCGGTGGTGACCGCGACCATCCCGGACAGCGTTCGCATATCGACCCCCTTGACTATGAGTCGTCACCTTAGCAGCCGATGAAAGATCCATTCAAGATGTGCAGACTCTCCGTAGAATTCCTACAGGTCCGATCGGTCCCGGGTGCCGCAGAGCCTCAGCTTGTCGATAAGCGCCGGACAGCTCGCGCACAGCCGTCGATGGTGTCGTGCCGCCATGGCTTTTATCGATGCATCCGACGAGCCGGACAACGGCGACGTCTCCCGGGCTCTGCTCAGCCGTCGGCGACTGCTCTCGCTGGGCGGTGCGGGGGTCGCCGCCGCCGGCCTGGCCGTGGTCGGCGGGCGGGTCGCGGTGGCCAGCGCCGCGGCGGCCACCGGTCAGCCGGTCCCGGCCGCCGAGGCGGCCTGTGCCTGCGTGCTGAGCAGCGAGTCGATCGAGGGTCCGTACTACCTGGACTACCTGCTGATGCGCCGCGACGTCGTCGAGGACCGCGAGGGCGTGCCACTCACGTTGAACCTGCGGGTCATCGACAGCGACTCCTGCCGCCCGCTGCCCGGTGCCGGAGTCGAGATCTGGCACTGCGACGCCCTCGGCGTCTACTCCGGATACACCTCGAACGGCTCCGGCGGCGGGGGCATGCCGCCGCCGGACGGCACGCCGCCCGCGCCGCCGAGCGGTGACCCGTCAGTGCCGCCGAGCGGTGACCCGTCAGCGCCGCCGGGTGGCGGCGGAAACCCCGGCGGCCACGCCACCCCCACCGACGACCTGACCTACCTGCGCGGGATCCAGCTCGCCGACCACGCCGGCCGGGTCACGTTCACCAGCATCGTCCCCGGCTGGTACGCCGGTCGGGCGGTGCACATCCACACCAAGGTGCACGCCGGGGGCACCGTCACGAGTTCGGGCTACCAGGGCGGACACACCTGCCACACCGGCCAGTTCTACTTCCCGGAGAGCCTGATCACCGAGTTCGCGGGGATCGCGCCGTACTCGACGAACCAGACCCGGCGCACCCTGCTCGACGAGGACAACATCTACGACGGCAGCGGCGCCACCGGCGGCCTGCTGGACGTGCGCTACGACCGGCGCCACGTCGCCCGCGGCGTACGGGCCACGCTCACCCTGAGCGTGGATCCCACGGCAACCCACGACGGTCAGGACGGCGGCGGACCCGGCGGGCCGCCGCCGGGCAGCCCGAGTCCGTCGCCGTCCGCCTGACGCACACCCGCCCCGACCGGTACGCGCCGCGGGCTCCCGGAGGCCCCGCGGCGCGTACCGGGCCGGCGCCGCTCAGGACTGGAGCGTCGCCAGTGCCGAGATGGTCACGGGCCAGGCGGTCCGGCGCGCGGCGTCGGCGGTGGCCCCGTTGATGTCGAAGGGATTGCTGGTCGGCGGCCAGACGACCCGTGTGGACCGGGTGCCGGTGTCGCCGTTGTACGCCGTGCACTGGACCCAGGCCGTGTACGTGTTGCCCGGCAGCGGTCCCGACGAGCCGACGCCCTGCAACTGGGTCAGACAGGCCGGGGTGAGCAGCGTCTTCGCGGTGTTGTTGGAGTCGATCAGCACCCCGTTGAGCGCGGTGGTGCTCAGCGCGGCCCGGCTGCGTGCCACCAGCGCCAGCGGTCCCACCTCGTTGAGCGCGAACGCCAACTGGTCGATGGCGCCGGGATCGGTGACCGCCGACAGCAGCCCGTTGGCCAGCGTCACGCAGCCGGTGGCGTCCCGCGCGTACGCCTGGAGGGTGTCCGGGCTGAACGACCCGATGTCGGCGAAGTCGATGACCGCGCTGGTGGCACAGGCCCTCACCTGTGCCGTGGCCACCAGGTCGATCTGGCTGATGATGGCCGCCTGCGAGGTGTTGATGGCGGTGAGGATCTGTGTGGTCGCCTCCTCCAGGGTCAGGCCGCTGCCCGAGGAGGTGAACGACTTGTACTGCTTGTACAGCGAGTAGACCTTCTGGATCACGGCGATCACCGCGCCCACGTCGTAGGCCAGGGCCGGCCGCGCCGTGCTCGGCAGCAGCACGCTGATCGCCAGGATCGCCGCGGTCAGCGTGCGTACCAGTTGCCGCCTCATCGAACTCCCTTCCGGCGCCGACCAACCGACCGCCCGGCGCGGCAAGCGCGTGAGCGCGATGCCGCCGGGTCCGGCCCGGCGCGTGCGGCGCCGGACCGGACCGGGGGCGGGATCGCATCAGATAGACAGCAACGAATATTATTGCGATCACGCCCGGTGGGCAAGGCTGTACCGAAAGTCAGGGCCGGTCCGGGAGCGTGCCGACCGGCCCGCCGACGCGCACCTCGTCGGCGGCGGACACCAGGTGTTCCAGGGACGCCTCGACCTCGGGATATCCGCGCGTCTTGAGGCCGCAGTCCGGATTCACCCACAGCCGCTCGGGCGGCACCACCGCGGCGGCCCGACGCAGCGCCTCGACGACCTCGCCCCGGGCCGGGACCCGGGGCGAGTGGATGTCCCACACCCCCGGTCCCACCCCGCGGCGGTAGCCGACCGCGGCCAGGTCGTCGAGAACCTCCATCCGGGAGCGCGACGCCTCGATGCTCGTCACGTCGGCGTCGAGCGCGTCGATGGCGGTGATGACCGCGCCGAACTCGGAGTAGCACAGGTGGGTGTGGATCTGGGTGCCGTCGGCGACACCGCTGGTGGCCAGCCGGAACGCCCCGACCGCCCAGTCCAGGTACGCCTGCTGCTCGCTCCGGCGCAGCGGGAGCGTCTCGCGCAGCGCGGGCTCGTCGACCTGGATCACCCGGATGCCGGCCGCCTCCAGGTCCCGGCACTCGTCCCGTAGCGCGAGCGCGACCTGGTCGGCGGTGTCGGCCAACGGCTGGTCGGCGCGGACGAACGACCACGCCAGGATCGTCACCGGCCCGGTGAGCATGCCCTTGACCGGACGGTCGGTCAGCGACTGCGCGTACGTGGACCAGCCGACGGTCATGGGCGCCCGCCGGGCCACATCGCCGTGGATGATCGGCGGGCGGACGCAGCGGGACCCGTACGACTGCACCCAGCCGTGCGCGGTCGCGGCGAAGCCGTCGAGCTGCTCGCCGAAGTACTGGACCATGTCGTTGCGTTCCGGCTCGCCGTGGACCAGCACGTCCAGACCGAGCCGCTCCTGGAACCGGATGACGTGCTCGACCTCGGCGCGCATCCGGGCCACATAGCCGGCCTCGTCGAGCCGGCCGGCCCGGTGCTCGGCGCGGGCCCGACGCAGCTCGGCGGTCTGCGGGAACGACCCGATGGTCGTGGTCGGCAGCGGCGGCAGGTTCAGCCGGGCCTGCTGCGCCGCCGCGCGCTGCGGATAGGCGGACCGGCGTCGGTCGGAGTGCCGCAGCGCGGCCAGCCGGCCGCGCACGCTGTCGTCGCGCCACTGCGCCGGAGCCGGCGGCGGGGGCGCGGGCAGCGACGTGCCGCCGTCGCGCAGCGCCCGGCCGAGCAGGACGACCTCGTCGACCTTCTGCCGGGCGAAGGCGAGCCGATCCCGCAGCTCCGGTGCCAGGCCGGTCTCGACCGACAGGTCCACGGGCACGTGCAGCAGTGAGCAGGAGGTGGCGACCGAGACGTGATCGGCGAGCCCGGCGACCACCGCGCCGGCGGCGACCGCCGCGCGCAGGTCGGTGCGCCAGACGTTGCGGCCGTCCACCAGCCCGGCCACGATCGTCCTGCCGCGCAACGGACCGGCGCCGGCCAGCCGGCGCAGGTTGCCCGGCCCGGCGACCAGGTCCAGCCCGATGGCCTCGACCGGCGTGTCCAGCAGCGCGGGCAGCGCGTCGCCCAGTTCCCCGAAGTACGACGCGACGAAGATGGCGGGCCGCTCCCGTACCGCGCACAGCCGGGCGTAGGCGTCGCGCAGCGCGGTGACTTCCGCCGGATCGCGGTCCCCGACGTAGGCCGGCTCGTCCAGTTGCACCCAGCGCACCCCGGCGCCGGCCAACGCCCCCAGGATGTCCGCGTACGCGTCGATGAGTTCCGGCAGCCGGTCCAGCGGCCGGCCGCCCGGCGTGCCGGACTTGCTCAACAGCAGCAGGGTGGCCGGACCCACCAGCACCGGTCGGGTTTCGATGCCCAGCTCGCGGGCCTCGTGGTACTCGCGCAGCGCCTTCTGCGGATCGGCCGTGAAGGCCGTGTCGTCGTCGATCTCGGGGACGAGATAGTGGTAGTTCGTGTCGAACCACTTCGTCAGTTCCAGCGCCGGCTCGGCGTCCACGCCGCGGGCCATCGCGAAGTAGGTGTCGAGCGGGCAGAGTCCGAGCCGGGCGAAGCGCCGGGGGACCGCACCGACCGCGACGGCGGTGTCGAGTACGTGGTCGTAGTGGGAGAACGTGTTGGACGGGATCGAGCCCAGCCGGGCGTCCCGAAGCGTCCGCCAGACCTGTGCCCGCAGCGCGGCCGAGGCCGTCGCCAGCTCGTCGGCGTCGATCCGGCCCGCCCAGTGGTCCTCGACGATCCGCTTGAGTTCGCGGTTCCCGCCGATGCGCGGATAGCCGAGCACGGTGCTCTGGCCGAAAGTGGTACCCATGGCGTCCTTCCCTCGAAGTGCCCGGGACTCCCGGGAGCCGGAGGGAAGAGGCACGACGACGGCGTGCCGGCTTCCGCCCCGATCCTCCCGAGGGACCGTTGGCGGCGCACACCGGGTTGGTGTACGCGGTGCGGGCAGGTCTTCGGACTCGCGGGCGTGACCGTGACGGTCGCCTACTGGCCGTCGCTTCCCAGACCGTGCGGTCCAGTGCGTGATGACGGCGGTCGTTCCCACTCACCGCTGCGGGGCAGTCCCGGTTTCCCACCGGGTTCCCTCTTACGACGCCGCGGCCGTTGCTGCCGCGGCGAACCAGCACCGTCGTCCATGCTAGGGGTCATCGGGCGGATCGGACCGGCACGCCCGTACTCCGGGACGGGCGGGTTGCCGGGCCGGTTGCGGGGCCGGTGCCCGGCCCCGCAACCCCGGGGTCAGAAGTCGTCGTCGAAGGTGACGCTGCCCACCACCCCGACCTGGTACGCCGACACCCGCCGTTCGAAGAAGTTCGACAACTCCTGGACGTCCTGAAGCTCCATGAACGCGAACGGGTTGCGACTGCCGTACATCGGCTCGATGCCGAGCACGGCCAGCCGGCGGTCGGCCACGTGTTGCAGGTACTCCCGCATGTCGGCCAGCGACATCCCGGAGACGCCCTGTTCCAGCAGGTCGGCAGCGAACTGGACCTCGCACTCCACGGCCTCGGCGAGCATGTCCCGGACCTGCTGCTGCATCTCGGCGTCGAACAGGTCCGGTTCCTCGCGCCGTACCGTGTCGACCACGTCGAAGGCGAACGCCATGTGCATCGACTCGTCGCGGAACACCCAGTTGGTGCCGGAGGCGAGCCCGTTGAGCAGGCCACGGGAGCGCAGGAAGTAGACGTAGGCGAAGGCGCCGTAGAAGAACAGGCCCTCGATGCAGGCGGCGAAGCAGATCAGGTTGAGCAGGAACGCCCGCCGGTCCGCCCGGGTCTTCAGCTCCCGAAGCTCGAAGATCGAGTCGATCCAGCGGAAGCAGAACTCCGCCTTGCGCCGGATGGACGGGATGTTCTCGATGGCGGCGAACGCCGCGAAGCGTTCCTGCTCGTCCGGCACGTAGGTGTCCAGCAGGTTCAGGTAGAACTGGACGTGCACGGCCTCCTCGAACAGTTGCCGGGACAGGTAGAGCCGGCCCTCCGGGGAGTTGACGTGCTGGTAGAGGTTCAGCACCAGGTTGTTGGCCACGATGGTGTCGCCGGTGGCGAAGAAGGCCACCAGCCGGGACACCAGGTGCTGCTCGGCGGGTGAGAGCCGGGCCAGGTCGGCGAGGTCGGAGTGCAGGTCGACCTCCTCGACGGTCCAGGTGTTCCTGATGGCGTCCCGGAAGCGGTCGAAGAAGTGCGGATAGCGCATCGGTCGCAGGGTCAGGTCCATGCCGGGGTCGAGCAGCAGCTGCCGGGCCGGCGCGCCGGCGTCGGTGTCGGCGTCCGGGTCGGAGGTGTGCGGGTCGGAGGTGTGCGGGTCGGAGACGGTGGTCACTGGCATGCCTCGCAGCTCTCGGGGTTTTCCAGGGAACAGGCCAGCGCCGCATCGTCGCTCACCGCGACGATCGGCTTGCCGACCGGAGCGATGGCGACGGTGGCCTGCTGGATCCGGGTCGCCGGGCGCGACCGCAGGTAGTAGGTCGTCTTCAGCCCGGACTTCCAGGCGTACAGGTACATCGAGGACAGCTTGCCGATGGTCGGCGCGCTCATGAACAGGTTCAGCGACTGCGACTGGTCGATGTACGGCGCCCGCGTGGCGGCGAGGTCGATCAGCGCCCGCTGCGGCAGTTCCCAGGCGGTGCGGAACAGCTCCCGGACGTCCTCGGGCAGTTCGGCGATGCCCTGCACGGATCCCTCGGCGCGCTTGATCTGCTCCCGGATCGGCGCGGTCCACAGCCCGCGGGCCCTCAGCTCGCGGACGAGATAGGTGTTGATCTGGAGGAACTCCCCGGACATCGTCTCCCGCTTGAACAGGTTGGACACCTGCGGCTCGATGCACTCGTAGCAGCCGGCGATCGAGGCGATCGTCGCGGTCGGCGCGATGGCGATCAGCAGCGAGTTCCGCAGGCCGTGCGCCGCCACCCGGGCGCGCAGCGCCGTCCACCGGTCGGCCTGGGCGGGCTCAACGCCGTACAGGTCCGGATGCAGGTCGCCGCGGGCGGCGCGGGTCTGCGCGTACGCCGGATGCGGGCCGAACCGTTCGGCGAGCCCGGCGGAGGTCTCCAGCGCGGTGAGGAAGATCTCCTCCTGCACCCGGGTCGACAGTTCGCGGGCCGCCGCCGAGTCGAACGGCAGGCGCAGCGTGAAGAACGCGTCCTGCAGGCCCATCAGCCCGAGCCCGACCGGGCGCCAGCGCGGGTTGGACGCGCCCGCCTGCGGGGCCGGGTAGTAGTTGATGTCGATCACCCGGTCCAGGAACACCACCGCGGTGCGGACGGTGTCGCGCAGCCGCGCCCAGTCGACGCCGTCGGCGGACACGTGCGCGCCGAGGTTGATCGAGCCCAGGTTGCAGACCGCGGTCTCGTCGTCGTTGTTCACCTCCAGGATCTCGGTGCACAGGTTGGACAGGTGGATCGTGTTGCCGGCCACGCCGGTCTGGTTCGACAGCCGGTTCGACGGGTCCTTGAACGTCATCCACCCGTTGCCGGTCTGGGCGAGGGTGCGCATCATCCGCCCGTACAGGTCCCGGGCCTTGACCGTGCGGACGGCCTTCTTCTCCGCGACCCGGTAGGCGGCGTCGAACTCCTCGCCGAACAGGTCCGGCAGGTCCGGCGCGTCGGACGGGTCGATCAGCGACCAGTCGCCGTCCGCCTCGACCCGGCGCATGAACTCGTCCGGGATCCAGTTGGCCAGGTTGAGGTTGTGGGTGCGCCGGGAGTCCTCGCCGGTGTTGTCCCGCAGTTCCAGGAACTCCTCGATGTCCGGATGCCACGGCTCCAGGTAGACGCAGGCCGCGCCCTTGCGCCGGCCGCCCTGGTTGACCGCCGCCACCCCCGCGTCGAGGGTCTTGAGGAACGGCACGATGCCGTTCGACCGGCCGTTCGTGCCGCGGATCAGCGCTCCCCGCCCGCGCACCCGCGACCAGGAGATGCCGATGCCGCCGGAGAACTTCGACAGCCGGGCAACCTGGTGGTACCGCTCGTAGATCGAGTCCAACTCGTCGCGCGGCGAGTCCACCAGGAAGCACGAGGACATCTGGGTGTGCCGGGTACCCGAGTTGAACAGCGTCGGTGAGCTGGGCAGGTAGGCCAGCGACGACATCAGCCGGTAGAACCCGATCGCCTCGGCCGGCGTCTCGGACAGCCCGCAGGCCACCCGCAGCAGCCAGTACTGCGGGGTCTCCACCACCAGCCGCGACTCCGGGTGGCGCAGCAGGTACCGGTCGGCGACGGTACGCAGGCCGAAGTACTCGAACCGCAGGTCGCCGGCCGGGTCAACGGCGTCGTCGAGCTTGCGGGCGTTGCGGGCCACGAAGGCGGCCGTGTCGTCCCCGATCAGACCCTGCTGGTGGGCGTACCGGATGGACTGGCTGAAGCTGGCCACCTGCTGCCCGCGGACCTCCTTCTCCACGTACGCGGCAAGCAGCCGCGCCGCGAGCCTGGAGTACTGCGGCTCCTCGCCGATCAGCTCGGCCGCGGTCTGGATGGACAGCTTGTCCAGCTCGGCGGTGGTCGCCCCGTCGTAGAGGCCGCTTATCGTCTTCGTGGCCACCCGGAGCGGATCAACCTCGTCCAGGTCGGCCACCCAGCGCTCGACCGCCCTGACGATCTTGTTGACGTCGACCGGCTCGGTGTCCCCGTTGCGCTTGCGGACCTGCATCACATGCCGGCGCTGCTCCGGTGCCACCCGATCGGGTGCTGCCTGCTCGCGCGTCGTGGTCATGTCCCCCTCCTCACGCCCTGTGCCCGAGGTCGGTGGGCGCGGGAGGACGCCACCGGTCACCGGTGGCAGGCTGCCGCCGGTCCGGTTGATGGCGTCGGCCGTCCCGCGCGGCCTCCGACCGCCGCCCGCGGCTGCGGGCGGCGCGCTGGCAGGTCTTCGGACTCGTGGGCGTCGTACGCGTTCCTACTGGCCGTCGCTTCCCAGACCGTGCGGTCCAGTGCGTGTTGGCGGCGGTCGTTCCCACTCACCGCTGCGGGGCAGTTCCGGTTTCGCACCGGATTCCCTGTCACCCCGGCCGTCCTGGCTGGACGGCCGAACCAGCTGCGATCGACACTATATATGGGTGGCTTGGTGGAGTCATACACCAGATGCTGTGTCGGCGTGTCGGCCTTACTCGCGCTCGGTGCCGTCCCGACCCGGTACCACCGGGTGGATCTGGAAGCCGTCGCAGCCCCGGCCGCCGCCGGCGAGCCGGACCGAGTGGGTCTCGTCGGGCGGGGTGACCAGCAGCCCCTTGTACTCCGGGCAGTCGGTGGCGTCCCCGCTCGGGATGTTGGTGCCCTCCAGCATGGCCGAGGCGACGCCGCCCTTGGCCGCCAGCTTGACCAGCGGTGGCGTCCCGGACTGGCTGCTCAGCCCGCCGGCCCAGCCGGCGGGGGTCCGGCTGGCCTGGGCGAGCTGCTTGCCCGACGGGTCGAGGCCGGCCACGCCGGGGTAGCCCTGCAGGTTGCAGGCCGCCGGTCCGGTGTTGGTGAACAGCAGCACCTGCGCCCAGTGGCCGGTGGCGCCGCCGCTTTCGCCGAGGGCGACGGTCAGTTGCGGGCTCTTGCACTCGGCCGTCCCGGCCGTGCCGCCGGAATGCCCGCCGGGGGAGGGTGCTGCGGAGTCCGTGACACCGGCCGAGGGGGTGCCGGCGGTGCTTCCGGTGCTGGCCGGCGTCGTGCCGGTGGCGGTGGGCGGCTGGTCCGTGGAGGTGCAGGCGGCGCCGCCGAGCAGGACGGCCGCCACGCCGGCCGCACAGGCGACGGCGGTGCGGACGCGCTGCTGGCTGGTGGCTTTCATGTGGATCCCCCGTCCCTCGGCGTTTGGTCGGCTATCGGGGATTTTCCTACCCGGCGGCGGCCCGGAGGCAAACCGTGCCCGCCGTGAATCGTGCCCGCCTCCCACCATCGGTCGGGCCTTGTTGCAAGATAGTGGCAACAACCAAAGCAAGGCAGTATCACCGGAAGGAATCCCGATGGCGGTCTACAACCTGCCCGACATGCCCTACGACTACGGCGCACTGGAGCCGGCCATGTCCGGGCAGATCCTGGAGCTGCACCACAGCAAGCACCACGCCGCGTACGTCAAGGGCGCCAACGACGGCCTCGACCAGCTCGCCGAGGCCCGCGAGAAGGGGGATTTCGCCCGGCTCGTCGGGCTGGAGAAGACGTACGCGTTCAACCTGTCCGGGCACGTGCTGCACACCATCTTCTGGGGCAACCTGTCCCCGGATGGGGGCGGCCGGCCGGACGGCGAACTGGCCGCGGCGATCGACGAGCACCTCGGCTCCTTCGACGCGTTCGCCGGGCAGCTGTCGGCGGCCACCAAGGGCGTGCAGGGTTCCGGCTGGGGCGTGCTGGCCTGGGAACCGCTCGGCCAGCGGCTGATCATCGAGCAGGTGTACGACCACCACGGCAACGTCGGGCAGGGCTCGGTGCCGCTGCTGGTCTTCGACGCCTGGGAGCACGCCTACTACCTGCAGTACAAGAACGTCCGCCCGGACTACGTGGACCGGCTCTGGGAGCTGGTCAACTGGTCCGACGTGACGGCCCGGTTCGACGCCGCCCGCGCCACCAGCCCGCGGCCCTGACCGGCGTGACGGGACCCACCCCGGCCGCGGCGGAGCTGGTCCAACGCGCCGCCGGGGTCATCGCGGCCAAACACCGCGGTGACCTCGCCGGCGCCGAGGAACTCCTGGCCGCCTTTCCCAGCGAACAGGCCCGTACCCTCGGCTTCTACCTCCTGGCCGAGTTGGCCCTCGGGTTGGTCCGGGCCGGCAGCGGGCAGTCCATGGACGAGGTGGTCCGCGAGCTGTCCCTGCTCGTCGCGACGAGCGCCGGTCAGCCGCCGCCGGGCGGCTCCTGACCGGGTCGGTCACCGGGCCGGGCCGCCCACTGCGCGGCGATCCGCCGCGGGTCGCCGATCCGGAACTCCGGCGGGTCGTGCAGCAGGAAGTCGCGGTGGCTGATGTTCCAGGCGTACGCCCCGGCCATCGTGAAGACGAGGACGTCGCCGACCCCGATCGGCCCGGCGGTGCTCGATCGGGACAGCACGTCCTTCGGCGTGCACAGCTGGCCGACCACGGTGACCGGCCCGCCGTCGCTCACCGGCCCGGTGGTGCCGGCCGGGCCGGTGGTCGGCCGGCGGTGCACGGTGAACGGTTGCGGATGACCCTTCGCCGCGGGCGTGCGCAGGTGGTGCGTGCCGCCCGCCACCACCACGAACCACTCGCCGTGGGACCGCTTCACGTCGATCACCTCGGTCAGGTACGCCCCGCAGTAGACGGTGACCGACCGGCCCGGCTCGATGCGCAGCCGCAGCCGCGGGTGCGCGTCGAGGATGTCGCCCAGCATCGCCCCGTACGCCGTCCAGTCGAACCGCGCCGCCGGGTCCGCGTAGTCGACCGCCATCCCGCCGCCGACGTCGACCTCGGCGGCGCCGACCTCGGCGACCGACCAGTCGACGACCGCCGCGGCGACCGCGCCGGCGAGCGGGGCGTCCAGCCCGCTGGCCAGATGCGCGTGCACCCCCCGCACCTCGATCCCCGCCGGTGGCCGGCGGGCGCACTGCACCGCCTCGGCCGGCTCCATCCCGAACGGGCTCGGCCGGCCGCCCATCACCAGCACCGCGCCGGGGACGTCCACCGGCAGGTTCACCCGGAGCAGCACCTGCGCCGGTGTCCCCGCGGCCACGGCCAGCGCGCCCAACCGGCGCAGCTCGGCCGGCGACTCGACATGGATCCGGCGCACTCCCGCGGCGAGGGCCGCGGCGAGATCCTCGTCGGTCTTGCCGGGACCGGCGTACGCCGCCGGCGCCCGGCCGGGCAGCACCTCGGCCAGCCGCCGCAGCTCCCCGCGGCTGGCGGTCTCGAACCCGTCGATGGTCGGGGCGAGCGTGCGCAGCACGTCCGGATCCGGATTCGCCTTGACCGCATAGAGCAGCTCGACCCGGGACGGCAGCGCCGCCCGGATGGACCGCACGTGCGCGGCCAGCCCGTCAAGGTCGTGGACGTAGACCGGCCGGGTCACCGCGGCGCCCCGAACGGGTTCGGCACGGCCACGAACGGCGCCGCCCGGTCGGCGTCGCGCCGCCACCGGACCAGCAGGTTGGCCTTGGCCACCAGCGGCTCCCCGGCCAGCAGGGCACGCAGCTCGGGCGGGTCGCCCAGCCCGGCGGCCACCGCCGCGACGATGCCGCGCAGCTCCCGCCACAGCGCCGGCTCGATCCCCGGCCGCGCGTCGGCGAGCGCGCCGCAGATCCCGGCCAGGTGGTTGACGAACAGGCAGTAGAGGATGCGGTGCCGGGCGTCCCGCGGCGGGTAGCCGACCTGCGGCGGCACGTCCTGTGGCCAGGCGGTCCAGCGGCCGGTGTCCAGCTTCACCCCCTCCAGGTCACGCAGCAGCATCCGCACCGGACGCCGTTCGGAGTCCAGCACCACCACCACGTTCTGCAGGTGCGCCTCGTGCACGACGCCGTGGCGAAGCCAGGCGCCCAGCACCGCCGGCACGAGCAGTCCGGCGTACGCCCGCCACCAGGCCACCGGGTCGGCCGCCGGCAGCGGCCCGGCGGCCAGCGCCGCGGCCAGCAGCGGCGTCTCGCCCGGCCCCAGGTGCGGTCGCAGGCCGGTACGCAGGATCGTGCCGTACGCCTCGTCGGCGCCCGGGAGATCGACCGTGCGGTACGCGGGCTCGGTGAGCAGCGCGACCCCGGGCGGCAGCGGCACCCGGGACAGCAACCGGGTCAGCGCGACCGCGCCGGTCAGCTCGTAGCGGGCGTTCTTGCGCAGGCAGTTGGTGATCCGCACGTGCAGGCTGGTCTTGACGAACAGGTCGGCGGGTGCACAGTAGAGCGTCCGGACGCTGGCCGTCGGCCGCACCGGCACGCCGGCCGGGCCGAGCACCCGGACCCGGGGATGCGCCGGCGGGACCAGCGCCAACTGCCAGGGATGCACCGGCAGCACCCGGTGACCGGCCGGCGGTCGCGGCGGGTCGAGCGCCGCCAGCAGCCGGTCGGCGGGTCCGGCGTCCGCGGCCAGGTCCTCCGGGACCGCGAGCCAGCACAGCCGGAACGCGGTCCGCAGCTCCGGCGCGTACGCCCGCCAGCCGTCCGGTCCGCCGCCCCGCCACTTCGGGGCCGGGTGGTGCGGGTGGCCGAACAGCAGGGACTGCTCGGATTCGACGTACGCGTCGATGGCGGGATCGCCGGTGGGGGTGGGATCCGCCGGTGGCCGGTCGGCCAGCAGGCTGGCCACGGTGTCCCGGCTGGACCGCACCTGGCCGAGGAACTCCTCGTTCGGCCGGCCGGTGCGGGCCGTGAGCTCCGCCGCGACGAGCGCGGCCAGCCCCGTGGCGTCGAGGTCCGTCCACCCGCCACCGCCGTCCCGGCGCTGGGTGGCCCCGCCGTCCCGGTGTTGGGTTGACCCGCCGTCCCGGCGCTGCACCGGACCGGCGTAGCGGTGCGCGCCGAGCGGCGAGACGCGCGCCACGGCACAGCGCAGCGTCTCGCCGGTGTGCCGCAACCACAGCCGGGCCTCGCCGCCGTCGACCCGCAGGTCGCCGTCGGGCAGGGCGACCTCGCGGACCAGGCAACCGAGCACGGCGTGCGCGGCGGCCAGATCCGCCCGGCGGTCCGTGTCGACGCGCTGCCGGTAGCGCAACCCGGTACCCGTCATGTCGTCTCCCGCAGGTAGTTCGGGCCGGTGAGCCGGTAGTACTTGTTGACGTCGGCGCAGCCGAGCCGCTGCTTGGGCAGCAGGGTGCCGGCGGTGACCATCGCCTTCACCGGCAGCCGGGCGGCCCGCAACACCCGGTCGGTGAACAGCCGTGCGCCCGGCCCGTCGCCCCACCGGTCCCGGGCGGCGACCAGCCGGGGCAGCAGCGCGGCGGCCGGTGCCGGTACCCGCAGCCCCCGGGCGGTCAGCGCGAGCAGCGGCGCCGCGGCGGCCAGGTGCAGGGTGATGGTGGTGAACACGTCCGCCAGCTCGCCCGGGTCGCGGACCCACATCCGGTCGTCCCGCAGGGTTAGCCCGGCCGGGCCGCGGTGCCGCGGATCGAGCCGGGCGCCGTCGTTGTCCTTGTAGAGCAGGCCCACGTCGCCGTCCGGGCCGATCAGCAGGTGGATGTTCTGCGGGTGGGCCTCCAGGGCCACCCCGTGCCGCAGCCACAGGCAGGTGTGCCAGTCCAGCAGCAGGTCCAGGTACGAATCCAGCAGTGCCTCGGGCCGGCCGGCGGCGACCCGTTCGAGCACGGTGCCGGCCTCGGGGTCGGCGGCGGCGAGGGCGGCGACCGGCACCACCTGGCACCCGGCCAGGTCGGCCGGGAACCGTCGCAGCAGGAAGCCGAGCCGTTCGTCGTCGCCGACCTGCCCGTGGGTGCGCTCGTCGGCGTGCCGGATCCGGCCGGCGAAGGCCGGCTCCGCGGCGGCGATCCGGTCGAGCAGCCCGGCCACCGCCGCGCCGTCGGCGAGGGTGTCCGGACGCAGCGAGCGCAGGTTGCGGGCGCCGAGGGTCGCGGTCGGCAGCGGCAGCTTCAGATGGGTGTACGGGTCGGCCACGAGCGCCACCGTCCGCATCGAGAGGGTCGGCCGCACCGGGACGGCCGGCCGGGCGTGCACCGGCAGCCCGTGCCGGGCCGCGGTCAGCGGATGCACCGGCAGCAGCATCCGGTCGGCCCGTCGCGAGCGGGGCCACCAGGCCGGCAGTTCGCCGTGCAGCCGCACGTCGGCGGCGGGCGCGGCGTACCAGCACAGGTCGAAGACCGGGGCGTGCTCCGGGGCGTACCGCAGCAGGTCCTCGTCGCCGATCCCGTGCCGGCAGCGGTCGGTGGGGTAGACCGGATGGCCGGCGTGGGCGGCGAGTACGTCGTCGAGCAGCGCCGCCGGCATGCCGGTCCGTACGCCCGTGCGGGCCGCGGCCACGGTCGCGAACACCCGGCGCCGCCGGTCGGCGGCCAGCCGCCGCGCCCGAAGGTCCTCCCGGCATTCGGCGGTGAACTCCCGCCAACCGGCCACCGCCTCCGCGTCGTCGTGCGGCGCGAGCAGCGCCAGCAGGCCGTCCAGGGTGTCCACGGTGCGTGCGGAGCCGGTCGCGGGCAGCACCCGCAGCGCGGCGCGGGCGGTGCGGAACGCCTGCTGGAAGCCGTCCGCGCGGACCGGGATCCGCAGCAGGCCGGCGGAGTGCGGCACCTCCCACCAGCCGGGGCCGCCCGGCCGGCCGCGGCTGAGCAGGCCGAGGTGATCCTCGCGCAGCAGGGCGTCCAGCACCCGCGAGAACACCGTCCGTTCGCTCTCGTCGATCACTCGATGATCGTCCATCGCAGGTCGCGCCGGAAGTACCGCAGCGCGTCCCGGACCGCCTCCGGACCGGGGCCGATGCCGTGCAGGGCCGCGAGAAAGTCCCGGTTGGTGCCGGTCAGCTCGGCCACCCGGCCCGGCTCGCGCAGCGGGCGGCAGCCCAGCGCGACCTCGCCCCGCCGGGTGTCGAGCCGGCCGGGGGCCTCGTCGAGCCGGCCCGGGCGGTCGGCGCAGACGTACTCGACCCGGGCGTACCGGTCGACGGCGGCGGGGTCGGGCAGCCGGAGCGCGGCCAGCGGCTCCCCGAGGTGCAGGCGGATGACGTACTCGAACAGCGGCACCCCGAGCAGGTCGGCGAGGATCAGGTCCATCCGGTCGCCGATCAGCCGGTAGTTCACCTCGATCAGCCGGACCCGACCGTCCTGGACGACGTACTCGGTGTGGCAGGCGCCGAATCCGACGCCGAGCGCGTCGAGCCGGCTCCGCACCTGGGCGCCGTCCTCGTCCGGGCCGGGTGCCCAGTCGAGGCTGACCTCGACGAAGGTCGGTGGCGGTCCGAGGCCGGTGCGCCATCCGCCGATGCCGGCCAGCGCCGCGCCGTCGCCGAGCGTCTCGTGGGTGCGCAGCTCACCCGCGAGGTACTCCTCGACCACCAGCGCGGTCTCCGGCCGGCGGCCGCGGATCTCGGCGACCCGGGCGGTCAGCTCGCGCGCGTCGGCCACCAGGTAGGCGTCCTCGCTGGCCACTCCGGTGCGCGGCTTGAGCACCGCCGGGAAGAGTCCGGCCGGTACCCGGGGTTCGGCGCCGGGGTCGATCGTGGCGCAGCCGACCAGGTCGAGGCCGGCCGCGGCGATCGCCCGGCGGGTGGCGGCCTTGTCCTTGCAGAGCCGGGCCGCCTCCGGATCCTTGCCGGGCAGGCCGAGCTTGCGGGCGGCGATCGCGGTCGCCTCCTGGAGGTGGTCGCTGTTGGACGCAAGCGCCGCGGGCCGGGCCGCGGCCGCGGCCACCGCCGCGGGGTCGCGGACCGCGCAGCGCGTCACCGGTACGCCGGCCGGCCACTCGTCGGGTCGGTCCGTCAGCACGGTGACCGGCAACCCGAGCGAGGCCGCGGCGGGAAGGAATCCCTCCAGGACGGCGTCGGTGGGGTTCAGCGCGGTGAGGTACAGCCGCATCCCGCCTCCGTCGAGTGGCGAGGTAATCGCCTCTTAGGGAAGGCTATCCTAATACACGTGGTTCGTCGGGATGTCGGGCGGCGCGCGGCCCGGGTCGGCGGTCTTTCCGGATCGGGCGGTCCGGGCCGGTCAGTCTTCTGACCGGGGTCCGGTCAGTCCGTAGAGCAGCAGGTCCGTGAGGGTGTCGACGGTCCGCTCGTCGCCGCCTGCCGGCCCGGTGGCCGGCATGGCGTAGTTGAGCATCGAGAGCATCGCCCCCATGGCCGCCGCGACCAGTTCGGGGTCGTCCGGCACCGGGTGCCCGCGGTCGCGCAGGTACTCCAGGTGCTCGCGCAGCACGCCGGTCTGCTCGACCAGGTCCCGCCAGGCTCGACCGGTGGCGGGGTCCTCGGCGACCGTCGACTGGAACAGCGCGACCGTGACGGGCCGGTGCTGGCGCAGCACCGTCCAGGCGGTCAGCAGGTGGTCGCGCAGCTGGGTCCGGTCGGTCAGGTCGTGGTCCCGCGGATGGTCCCGGTCTGCCAGGTGGGCGTCCGCGGCCTCCTCCAACTCGCCGAGCAGGGCTCGGAGCAGTTCCTCCTTGCTGGCGAAGTGTTCGTAGAACGAACCCGTGGCCCGACCGGCCGCCGCGGTGATGTCGGTGATCTTGGTGTTCAGGTAGCCGCGCTCGCCGAACAGCCGCTTCGCAGCCTCCAGCAACGCCACCCGGGTCGCCGCCGCCCTGGCCCGGCGGGTGCCGGTGCCGCCGCCGGTGCTGCTGCCGCTGCCGGTGCTGCTGCCGCTGCCGGTGGTGCCGCTGCCGGAGTCGGAGGGGCGTCCGGCCGCCGAGCCGCGCTCGGGCATCGGCACTCCTTTCCGCCGTATCGGGCTTGACGGGTGCCAGCGTATCGAACATGCTTTCACTGAAATGAGATTCAGTGAATCAAGATTCAGAAAGCGGTGGGCATGCGGATCATCGTGATCGGCGGGGGCGTGGCCGGGGCCGCCACGGCGCTGGCGCTGCGCGGGATCGGCGCCGAGGTGACCGGGTACGAGGCGTACGAGGATCCGGCCGGTGCGGTCGGCGCGTTCCTCAGCCTGGCCAGCAACGGGCTGCGCGGGCTGGACCGGCTGGGCTGCCTCGCGCAGGTCCGGGCCGCGGGCGTCGACATCCCCCGGCAACGGATGTGGTCGGCCGGCGGCCGGCTGCTCGGTGACGTGCCGCGCGGCCGGCGCCGGGCCGATCCGCTGCACAGCGTCACGTTGCGCCGCGAGCGGCTGGTGGCGACGCTGCGTAGCGCCGCGACCGACGCCGGAGCCCGGATCCTGACCGGCGAGCGGCTGGTCGACGTCACCGAGACCGCGCACGGGGTGTGTGCCGAGTTCGCCGGTGGCCGGCGGGAGAGCGCCGACCTGCTGGTGGCGGCCGACGGCATCTGGTCTGTGGTGCGCGGGCTGCTCGATCCGGCGGCGCCGCGTCCGGAGTACGCCGGGCTCTACGCGATCTCCGGCGTGTCCGCGGCGAGCGGCATCGAGCCGGGGGTGTTCAACATGACGTTCGGCCGCAGCGGTGCGTTCATCCATCTGGCCGCGGCCGACGGTGCGGTGTGGTGGCAGGCGCAGATCGCCGACCCGGTGCCACCCGAGCGCAGCGCCCGGAGCGCGGAACAGTGGCTGGCGCGTACCGCCGAGCTGTACCGGCGCGAGGCGGTGCCGTCCGCGGTCATCGCGGCCACCACCGGACTGGACCCGGTGGTGCTGATGCACGCCGTCGATCCGGTGCCGACCTGGCACAGCGACCGGATCGTCCTGGTCGGCGACGCCGCCCACCCGGTCGGCGCGGGACAGGGCGCCTCGATGGCGATCGAGGACGCCGTGGCGCTGGCCGTCGCGTTGCGGGACGAGCCGACCGTGGGCGCCGCGCTGCGGGCGTACGACGCCCGGCGGCGGCCGCGGGTCGTCAAGCTGCTCGGCACGGCCGAGGACAACCGGGGTGCGAAGCGGGCCGGTCCGGTCCGCCGGCACGGCCAGGCGGTGCTGATGCGGCTGTTCCTGCCGCTGTTCTACGAGCGGGCCACCGCCTGGCTGTACGGCTACGAACCCGGACCGGTGGGGACCCGGCCGACCTGACTCCACACCCCCGTCGGCCGGGTCCCGTCGACCCCGCGGTTGGGCCGGGCGCGGCCGGGACCCGGACCGGGTTTCGGCTGGCCGCCACAACCGCGGGATCGACGCGGTTGGCGACGGCCGTCAGGGGCTGGTGCAGCTGATGCCGCTGGGCGTGGCCGACCCGTCGCCGGTTCCGGTGTATCCGAACGTGGTGCTGGCGCCCGGTGCGAGCGTGCCGTTGTACGACGCGTTGCTGACCGTGACCGCGCCGCTCGTGCCGCTGTTCACGCCGTTCCACAGGCTGCTGATGGCCTGCCCGCCGGGCAGGGTGAGGCGTACCGTCCAGCCGTTCAGCGTGCCGGATCCGCTGTTGGCCACGGTCACGTTCGCCTGGAAGCCGCCCTGCCAGCTGTTGACCGTCGAGTAGGTGGCGCTGCACCCGCTCCCGCCCGGCGGGCTGGTGGGCGCGGCCGTGGTCGGTGCGGCGGTGGTCGGTGCGGCGGTGGTCGGCGCGGCCGTGGTGGGGGCGGCCGTCGTCGGCGAGCTGGTGGAGCCCACGGTGATGTTGGAGTTTCCGCTGCTCTGGTAGCCCTCGGTGGCGAGGATCTGGTAGTCGTGGCTGCCGAGGTTCATGCCGTGGCTGGCCCAGGCGTCGAAGTGGTTGCCGGTGGTGATGGTGCCGCCGGTTTTTTTGGATTGGCGGACGCTCCAGTATTGGTTGAAGGTTTGGTTGCCTTCGATGGAGGGGGCGTTGTAGCGGGTGGTTTCGTAGATGTCGTAGGTGCCGCCGTCGCTGGTGACGGTGCCTTTGTAGGTGCCGGTGGGTCGGTAGGTGCCCCAGTTGTCGACGATGTAGTACTCGACGAGGGGGTTTCTGGTCCAGCCGTAGAGGGCGAGGTAGGCGTTGCCGGAGGGGTTGAAGCTGCCGGAGTAGGTGACGGTTTGGCGGGTGCCGGGTTTCCAGCCTTTGCCGGCGACGAAGTTGCCGACGTTGCTCCAGGTGGTGCTGTAGTTGCCGCCGGAGCCGAGGTCCATGGAGACCGAGCCGCCGCCGTCGGTCCAGAAGGAGAAGAAGTAGCCGTTGTTGGTGCCGGTCTGGTTGGAGGTGATGGCCGCACTGGCGGTGCCGGGCAGGATCGCGGCGGTCACGACGAGCGCCACGGCACAGGCGCCGCCGGTGAGTAGCCGCAGCCGGCCGCGTCGGCGGCTCGTTGTGCGGGCAGGAACGTCATTCATCGCTGCGCTTCCTCTTCCGTTGGATCGACATACTTCGACATCTATCGATGGCCGCAGTATGGGTCCGTCGGCGAGTCGCTGTCAACGAGTCTCGGAAAGTTTGCGAAACCCCGATGCCGGTTATCGATCGTTCAGTTGGAGGTCTCCGCTGCTGGATGGGTGGTCGACAGGAGTGCCGATAGATGATCGGCCATGGCTGGTGGCTTGCTCCGGATCGCAGCGGAGCTGGGAGGCCGAAAGTTTCGGCGACCTTTCGGCCACCGACCGAGCTTTCCCGGGGCGGGCACGAGGCGGCGCGAGGTCCGCCTATACTTGATTCATTCCAGAGGAGTGGGACAGACCTCGGGAGGTGCCGCCGCCGGCCCCGAGGCCACCGGAATAGACAGCAGACAGGGAGAAGGACCGACGTGTCTGATCGCGGCAGCGAGAGCGAAAACCCAGTAATCCCCGCCCCGAAGCCCCGGGCGGACAAGCCCAGGACCAACCAGGACTGGTGGCCGAACCAGCTGAACCTGGCCGTCCTGCGCCAGAACTCCCCCCGGTCCAACCCCCTGGGCGGGGACTTCGACTACGCGGAGAAGTTCAAGGACCTCGACGTCGAGGCGCTCAAGCGGGACATCAACGAGGTGATGACCACCTCGCAGGACTGGTGGCCGGCCGACTACGGCCACTACGGTCCGCTCTTCATCCGGATGAGCTGGCACTCCGCGGGGACGTACCGGATCGCCGACGGCCGCGGTGGCGGTGGCGCCGGCGCCCAGCGCTTCGCACCGCTGAACAGCTGGCCGGACAACGCGAACCTGGACAAGGCGCGGCGGCTGCTCTGGCCGGTCAAGCAGAAGTACGGCCAGCAGATCTCCTGGGCCGACCTGCTGGTCTTCGCCGGCAACTGCGCACTGGAGTCGATGGGCTTCAAGACCTTCGGCTTCGGCTTCGGCCGGGAGGACGTCTGGGAGCCCGAGGAGGTCTTCTGGGGTCCCGAGGACACCTGGCTCGGCGACGAGCGCTACAGCGGTGACCGGCAGCTTTCCGGCCCGCTCGGCGCCGTACAGATGGGTCTGATCTACGTGAACCCGGAGGGTCCCAACGGCACCCCGGACCCGCTCGCCGCGGCCCGGGACATCCGGGAGACCTTCCGGCGGATGGCGATGAACGACGAGGAGACGGTCGCCCTCATCGCCGGCGGACACACCTTCGGCAAGACCCACGGCGCCGCCTCGGCCGAGTACGTCGGCCCGGAGCCCGAGGGCGCGCCGGTGGAGAGCCAGGGTCTGGGCTGGAAGAACACCTACGGCAGCGGCAAGGGCAAGGACACCATCACCAGCGGGCTGGAGGGCGCCTGGACGCCCACCCCGATCACCTGGGACAACAGCTTCTTCGAGACCCTGTTCGGGTACGAGTGGGAGCTGGCCGAGAGCCCGGCCGGCGCCAAGCAGTGGAAGCCGAAGGCCGGCGCCGGCTCGGACGCGGTGCCCGACGCGCACGACCCGTCGGTCCGGCACGCCCCGTTCATGGCCACCACCGACCTCGCGCTGCGGATGGACCCGACCTACGAGCAGATCTCGCGGCGGTTCCTGGAGAACCCGGACCAGCTCGCGGACGCGTTCGCCAAGGCCTGGTACAAGCTGCTGCACCGGGACATGGGACCGGTCTCCCGCTACCTCGGCCCGTGGATCCCCGAGCCGCAGCTGTGGCAGGACCCCGTACCGGCCGTCGATCACGACCCGGTCGGGGCCGAGGACATCGCCGCGCTCAAGGACCGGATCCTGGAGTCGGGGCTGTTCATCTCGCAACTCGTCCGCACCGCATGGGCGTCGGCCAGCAGCTTCCGCGGCACCGACAAGCGCGGCGGGGCCAACGGGGCCCGGATCCGCCTGGAACCCCAGCGCAACTGGGAGGTCAACGAGCCGGCCGAGCTGGCCACCGTGCTGGAGACGCTGGAGCGGGTCCAGCGGGAGTTCAACGACTCCCGTTCCGACGGCACCAGGATCTCGCTGGCCGACCTGATCGTGCTGGCCGGCTGCGCGGCCGTCGAGCGGGCGGCGCGCACCGCGGGTCACGACATCACGGTGCCGTTCACCCCGGGGCGTACCGACGCCAGCCAGGAGCAGACCGACCCGGAGTCGTTCGCGGTGCTCGAACCGACCGCCGACGGCTTCCGCAACTACCTGCGGGCCGGCGAGAAGCTCCCGGCGGAGATCCGGCTGCTGGACCGGGCCAACATGCTGACGCTTACCGCGCCCGAGATGACGGCGCTGGTCGGTGGCATGCGGGCGTTGAACGCCGGGGTCGGCTCGGCCCGGCACGGCGTACTGACCGACCGGCCCGAGACGTTGACCAACGACTTCTTCGTGAACCTGCTCGACCTGGGCACGGAGTGGACGGCGTCCGGCTCGGCGGAGAACGTGTACGAGGGTCGGGACGTGGCCACCGGCAAGACCAGGTGGACGGCGACCGCCGTAGACCTCGTCTTCGGCGCCAACTCCGAACTGCGGGCCATCGCCGAGGTCTACGGGTGCGACGACGGGAAGGAGCGGTTCGTCCGCGACTTCGTGGCTGCGTGGGACAAGGTCATGAACCTGGACCGGTTCGACCTCGCCTGAGCACCGTGTCCGGGCCGACCGCACGGCCGGCCCGGACCCCGCCGGACATCAGGGCCCGGGTCGCGGTCCTCGGCTCGACCGGGGACTTCGGCCCGGGGCCTCACGCCGGGTGGAAGCTGGCCCGCAGCGCGGCCACGCCGTCCTGGTCCGCCGCCCAGCCGTCGTCCGGCCCCACCCAGCACAGGGTGTACGCGCGCCCGTTCAACGGGCCGGTGACCATCCGCAGGCTGTGCAGCCGTTCCCCGTACGGGGCCGTCCAGAGGAAGTCCCACTCGGCGCCGATCCGCCCCGACGTCCGGGCGAGGCTCAGCTTCTGGTAGTTGGGCAGCACGCCCCCGTTGATCCCGCGGCGCTCCTCGCCTCGCAGCAGGCCGACCGGGTCGTCGCTGGCCAGCTCCGCCGGGGTGTTGGGGTCCACGCTGATCGTCCGGCTGGACCGCGGGTCCTGGAAGCAGGAGACGTTCTGGTCGTGGAAGTGCACCCAACCGACCGGCACGACCAACCGGAATCCGCCGCTGTCCAGATACCAGGTCCAACCGTCGGGCGGCGGAAGGCTCTCGCCGGCCGGCGGCGGTTCGGCGGCGATCACCTTCTCCGTCAGCCCCGGGCGGATGCAGGCGAACGGCGGTGGGGGTACCCCCGGCGGCGGCTCCTGCCCCGGGCGGCCCGGCCGCCCGCCGGGCAGGGGGTTGGGGTCGTTCGGGTCGGGCGGCGTCTCGGCACCCCGGCTCGCCGGGACCACCGGCAGGTCATCGCGGCCCCAGTTGACAATCAGGGCCGTGCCGACCGCGGCCAGCACCACGGCCACCGCCGCGGTTCCCACCGACAGCATCCACCACCGGCGGGAGTGCGCGGGCGGCGGCGTCGGCACCGGCTCGGGCGGGCGGATCCGCTCGGTACGGGAGCGGACCGGCCGGTTGCCCGACTCGGACGCCGCGCTCAGCTCCGCCCACTCGGGACCCGTCTTCACCTCGCTCCGGACGATCGCGGCAAGACGTGCGCCCACCCCGGACCAGTCGGCGAGGGTCGGCTGATCGTCCATCGCGGTGCTGTCCAGCGCGCCCTCCAGCAGCCGCTCCACCTCGCCCGCGCCGATCCGCCGGGCCGGATCCCGGCGCAGCAGCCCGGCCAGGACCGGGGCCAGCGGCCCGGCGTTGGGCGCCGGATCGGGCGGGGCGGTGGCCAGCGCGGTGAGCGTCGCCATCGCGGTCGACCGGGCGTACGGGGATCTGCCCTCGACGGCCGCGTGCAGGGTGGCGCCCAGCGACCACAGATCGGTGGCCGGGGTGGAGGCGCCCTCCGCGGCCCGCTCCGGCGCCACGTACTCGGGCGAGCCCATGATCATGCCGGAGCGGGTGATTCCGTCCCGGCCGTCGTCGAAGGTGGCCAGCCCGAAGTCGGTGAGCAACACCCGGCCGTCGTCGGCGATCAGCACGTTGCCCGGCTTCACGTCCCGGTGCACGACACCGGTCCGGTGCGCGGCGATCAGGGCGGAGAGCACGGCCTGGCCGATCTGCGCGGCCCGGCGCGGTGACACCGGACCGCCGTCCAGGATGTCCTGGAGGGAGCGGGACGGCACGTACTCCATCACGATCCACGGCGTGGAGTCGACGCTCACCACGTCGTGCACGCTCACCACGTTCGGATGGTTGAGCCGGGCGGTGATCCGCGCCTCCCGCAGCGTGCGGGCGACCAGCCGATCCTGCTCCTCGCCGCCCAGCCAGTCCGGCAGGATGACCTCCTTGACGGCGACGTCCCGGTGCAGCACCTCGTCGCGGGCGAGCCAGACCCGACCCATGCCGCCCTGGCCCACCAGGCGTAGCAACCGGTAGCGCTCCCCGATCAGCACAGCCGCATCGCCGTTCCCTTCTACCATCGGCCTTCCGGCCCCCACAATAGTCAGCGAAGGCGGTGGATCGGGTGGCCCGAGGCGCACCTGACCGACAGCTGGACCTCCGGAACCCGCGCCCGGGCCGGCCACCGGTCGCCGCGCCGCTGGCAGCGGCCTGTGTCAATGGGCGCGGCCGTGCATCTGTCGTTCTTCGGACCCTGCCCCACCTGCGTATCGGCGGACGCTGTGCCAACCCGTGCTGGCCCTGTGTGACGGACCGGTGCGGATGCTCGTATCCTTTCCGGCGTGCACGCCCGGACATGAGAAGGGAATATCGTGAGTAACCGCGAGACGTTGGAGTTCCAGGCAGAGGCGCGCCAGCTGCTCCAGCTGATGGTGCACTCGATCTACTCCAACAAAGACATCTTCCTCCGTGAGTTGATCTCCAACGCCTCCGACGCGCTGGACAAGCTGCGCATCGCCTCGATGGTCGACAAGGACCTGGACGTCGACGCCTCCGACCTGCACATCGAGTTGGTGGTCGATGCGCAGGCGCGGACGCTCACGGTCCGGGACAACGGCATCGGAATGTCCCGTGACGAGGTCGTGCAACTGATCGGCACGATCGCCAAGTCCGGCACCGCGGAATTGCTGCGCAAGCTGCGGGAATCGAATGACGGCGGCGCCCCGCAGGAGCTGATCGGGCAGTTCGGGGTCGGTTTCTACGCCACCTTCATGGTGGCGGACAAGGTCGTCCTGCTGACCCGGCGAGCCGGGGAGAGCACCGGCACCCGCTGGGAGTCGGCGGGCGAGGGGACGTACGAGATCGAGCAGGCCGACGACGCGCCGCAGGGCACGACGGTCACCCTGCATCTCAAGCCCGCGGACCCCGAGGACCACCTGTACGACTACACCGCCGAATGGAAGATCCGGGAGATCGTCAAGCGGTACTCGGACTTCATCTCCTGGCCCATCCGGATGACCGTGGAGCGGCCCGGTGAGCCCGGCGAGGACGGTTCGCCCGGCGAGCCGACCCGCGAGGTCCAGACGCTCAACTCGATGAAGGCGCTCTGGGCGCGGTCCCGCGACGAGGTCGACGAGGCCGAGTACCACGAGTTCTACAAGCACGTCAGCCACGACTGGACCGACCCGCTCGAAGTGATCCACATGCGGGCCGAGGGGACCTTCGAGTACGAGGCGCTGCTGTTCATCCCCGCGCACGCGCCGTTCGACCTGTTCGCCCGCGAGGGCAAGCGGGGCGTGCAGCTGTACGTCAAGCGCGTCTTCATCATGGACGACTGCGAGGCGCTCACCCCGAACTACCTGCGGTTCATCAAGGGCGTGGTGGACGCGCACGACCTGTCGCTGAACATCTCCCGGGAGATCCTCCAGCAGGACCGGCAGATCCAGGCGGTCCGCCGGCGGCTGGTCCGCAAGGTGCTGTCGACCCTCAAGGAGATGCGGGAGAAGCAGCCCGAGCGGTACCGCACCTTCTGGGCCGAGTTCGGCAAGGCGCTCAAGGAGGGCCTGGTCGAGGACGTCGACAACCGCGAGACGCTCCTGGACCTCATCTCGGCGGCCTCCACGCACGACGCGGAGCAGCTCACCACGCTGCGCGGGTACGTCGAGCGGATGAAGGACGGCCAGAGCGACATCTACTACCTCACCGGCGAGACGCGTTCGGCGGTGGAGAACTCGCCGCACCTGGAGGCGTTCCGGGCCAAGGGGTACGAGGTGCTGCTGCTCACCGACCCGGTGGACGAGGTGTGGGTCGAGCAGGTCGGCGAGTTCGACGGCAAGCCACTGCGGTCCATCGCCAAGGGCCAGATCGACCTGGAGACCGAGGACGAGAAGAAGGCCGCGGAGACCGAGCTACAGGAGCGGCAGAAGGAGTTCGAACCGCTGCTGACCTGGCTGGGTGAGCGCCTGGCCGAGGACATCAAGGAGGCGCGGCTGTCCACCCGGCTGACCACCTCCCCGGCGTGCGTGGTCGGCGACGCCCAGGACCTGACGCCGAACCTGGAGCGGATCTACCGGGCGATGGGGCACGAACTGCCGCCCAGCAAGCGGATCCTGGAGCTGAACCCGACGCACCCGCTGGTCGGCGGGTTGCGCAAGGCGCACGAGCAGGGCGGCGACGAAGAGGCGCTGGGGCGTACCGCCGAACTGCTGTACGGCATGGCACTGCTGGCCGAGGGCGGCGAGTTGAAGGACCCGGCGCGATTCGCCCGACTGCTCGCCGAGCAGCTCAGCGCGGCCGTCTGAGACCTGTCCGGGGTCCCGGGCCGGATCCGGCCCGGGACCCCGGCGGCTCAGTAGACCCAGACGGACGCGCCGATCGGGAGCTGATCGTTGCTCCAGATCCAGTCCATCGCGGCCAGCGTCACCCGGGCGCAGCCGTGCGAGGCCGGCTGCGGCGGGACGCTGGTGAACCCGTGCACCGCGATCCCCTGGTGGTTGAAGTACTTCGGCCGGTACAGCCGACCCAGCGGTCCCGGATCCCAGGCGTTGACCTGGCCGTAGACCTTCCAGTGCCCCCGGGGCGTGTCGGCGAGGTAGCGCTGTCCATCGTGGTAGTAGTGCTCGAACGTGCCGGTGGAGGTGCTGAAGATGTGCTTGACCTCGCCGTCGTCCACCATCAGCAGCAACTGCCGGTCGAGGTCGATCTCCGCGACGTGCCCCGAGTCGCTGCGGGCGGACGGTCGTACGCCCCGGTCCAGCGCGGCGCGGGTCTTCGGGCCGACCACCCCGTCCCGGGTGTATCCGGCCGCCTTCTGCAGCGCGTACACCGCCTGCTGGGTGAGCGGGCCGAACTCCCCGTCCGGGTCGCCGAGCCAGTAGCCCAGGTCCCGTAGCCGACGCTGCACGGCGGCCACCTCCGGCCCCGAGTCGCCCACCCGGAGCAGGTCCGGACCGGTCGACGGCGACGCGGCGCCCGACGGAGACGCGGACGGGCTCCCCGGCCCGGTCGGGTCCGACGGTGACGGTGGTGCGCTCGACGGCGTACCGGAACCGTCGGACGGCGTACCGGTCGCACCGTCGGACGGCGTACCGGTCGACGGCGCCGGGGCCGCGGTGCCGGTGCCGGGAACGCCCGGGGCGTCGGGAGCGGCGGTACCGCAACCCGCCGCGAGCAGAGCGAGGGCGGCAAGCACTCCCGCGGGAGCGGCGAGCCGAGACATGAGCAACACCCCTTTCACCGGATTGAACGTCACCGGTTGAACCAAACCGTGCTCCTCACCGGTTGAACTCACTGTGCTACCCGGTTCGCTCACCGCCCAACCACGGCGGGCGGCTGCGAGGCACGGCACATAGCTTTCGGTGATCAATTTGGTACGGAGGGCAGCGATAATCCGGCAAATGTCGATACGATGCCGCTGCCGGGAGGAGTGCCATGTTTCGGGACGAGGCTGAGCTGGACGCGGCCGCACGCTGGGTCGACGGCTGGCAGGACAGGATCGAGCAGCAGGCCGCACGCGCCCGCGAACTGGGCGAGCGGGTACGCGCGATGACGGTCACCGTACGCGGCGCCGACGACCTGGTGGAGGTGACCCTCTCCTCCTCGGGCGCGCTCTCCGGACTGCGGCTGTCCGACTCCCTCCGGCGACAGCCGGCGGCGGAGATCGCCGAGCAGATCCTCCAGGTGGCCCGCACGGCATCGGACCGGCTCGCCGAACGGATCAGCGCGGCGACGGCCGAAACGCTGGGCGCCGACAGCGCCGCGGGTCAGGCGATGATCGACTCGTACGCCCGACGCGCGTCGCTACCGTCCACAGAGCTTGGACATGACCGCTGACCACGTCGCGGTCACCACAACCGACCTGCACACCCATGCGGCCCACGTGGCCGCGGTCGCCTCGGCCGTGGCCGCGGCGAAGCAGGCTACCCGAGATCCCCAGCTACGACGTCGTCTCCTGACATTCCACCTCCGGCCCGACCATCCGTGACAACGGACGGGATCGAACGCGTCTTTCGCGGCTATACCCGAGAGTCATAAAGATGACTCTCGGGTATAGCGGGCAAAGATCTTGTCGCAGCCAGCGAGGTCACCGTGGGTGACGGCCGGAAATGCCGGCACGTCGGCACGCCGGCACGTCGGCACGCCGGCACGCCGGCACATGGAAGACCGGGAACGAGCGGCGACCGGTCCCCGAGCGTGCGCCGGTCAGTCGGCGCGAGCAGCGGAACCCAGCAGGCTCTGCTCGGTGGGGGTCAACCCCAGCATGACCCACTGCAGCCGCCCCTTGCTGATCACGCCCACCATCTCCGGATGGATCCGGGGCAGCCAGCTGCGGGCCTCGGTCAGTCCCAGCGCCGTGCCGGCGATCGACGCCTCCGGCTGGGTCAGCCGTTGCAGCAGCACCACGTCGCTGCGCACGATCGCGTCCACATCCCAGTTGGCCAGATCGTCCCGGACCACCAGGGTCGCCCGCCACGCCGCCGGCTCGACCGGCTCGGGTCCGGCCGTGGGCCCGATGTCGACCAGGACGAACTGCGGGTCGACGGCCGAGGCCTGGACCGGCGGCTGCGCGCCCACCGGGAGGAAGGCCGCCGAGTCGCGGCCGACCGCGCAGCGGCGTAGGAAGGCATCCCAGTCCTGCTCGCGTGCCGTCTGAATGAACAGCCGGGCGCCCAGGGCCATCACCCGGAACGCCAGGAGTTGGGCGCAGCGCACGCCGCCGACCAGCAGCATCCGGGTCGGCTCCGGGCGGAACAGGCGTACCGCCACCGGTAGCTCGTCCCGGTTGTGTCCCAGCACCAGCCCGCTGCCGCCACCCAACAGGTCCAGCCCGCCGAGGGTGCCGGGGTCGGCCAGGTGCAGCCCCATCCGGCTGCCGGGGAAGCTTGGACCGGTCACCGGAGAAACCCTCCGAACGGCAGCGTCGCGGCCAGGCCGTACACCTGCTCACCGTCCATCCGCTCGATCCGGCCGCCGCCGGTGCGAACCGCGGCCGTCAGCGCCCGGTCCCCGGCCGCCAGCACCGTCGGGTTGCCGGCGATCAACCTGATGCCCACCTCGACCGCCACGTCGGCGCCGGTCCGGTTGCGCACCCCGTCGTCCCGGGTGGCGGCGATGGAGACCACGCTGCTGACCCCGGGCAGTTGGCACAACACCGGGTCGACCTGCCAGGGCATGCGGGGCCAGCGCACCATCCGGTAGCAGCTCTGCGGGAAGTCGCCGTTCGCCCAGCCCCGCCAGGTCTCCCGGCCGATCATCCGCTCGCTCGCCGTGCCGTACACGCCCTGGGTCTCGGCCTGGGCGGGGAGCCGCGCCAGGTACGCGACCGCGGCCAGCAGTTCGTCCCGGCTCAGCAGCCGGGCGCCGATGCGGGACTGCCGCAGTTGCCGGCGGGACCGGCGGATCGCCGAGATGAGCGCCGGGCGCAGGTCCCGGTCCAGGTAGAAGTCCGCGGTACGTACCGCCTGCAGCACCAGCCAGGTCCGACGCTGCGCCGGAACGTCGCCGTTGACCAGTTCCCGGTACGACCGGTCGACCCCCGGCCCGTTCAGCGCCCGCGGCGCCGGCGCGATCTGGACGAGCATCTGCGCCGCGATCGGCGGCGCCTCGGAGTCCCGCGCCGGCAGCAGCGCGGCCGGCGAGGGCAGCGCCCGGGGCGGGCCACCGACCAGCGCCCCGTCCGCCGGGTCCACCTCGAACACCACGCTCAGCCCGCCGCGATGGGTGATCACCGCGACCGGTTGGTCGTCCAGGTCCAGCGCTTCGACCTCGGCGGACTCCTCGACGAAGGTGAGCAGGTTCAGCGACTGGCTGCCGCCGGTGGCCGGCAGCAGGTGACGGCGGAACCGGTAGCGGAGCCAGACCGACAGCCACTGGTGCAGCCACCGCCCACGCCGGCGGATGACGGTGGGCGCGAGCAGCACCACGGCCACCCCGGTCACCGACATCGTGAGCATCGGCCCGTGCCGGCTGGCGGCCAGGATGGCGGCGAGGGCCACCTGCCACGCGACCAACTGGCCCACGTGGACCGCTCCGACCGCGGCCCGGAACCGGTGCGGGCGTACCGAAGCGCCGCTCGCGGTGGCCGCGGCCGCTGTGCCGGCCGGGCCGGCCGGGCCGGGCTGGGCGGTTCCGGTGGCCGCCGCAACCGTCACGGTCGCCGTCGCGGACGCCCGGGGTGCCGTCGCCGCCCGGTTGGCGGCACCGGCCTGGGCCGCTGCCCCGGCCCGACCGACCGCTCCGGGCTGGGCAGCCACTCCGACCCGGCCGGCCGTGCCGGATCGACCCGCCGTGGTGGCCGGCGCCGCCGGCCCGCTCCGACCCGCCGGGCCGGCCTGGCCCGGGTACGCGGGGGACGCCGGTCCGCGCTGCGCCGGAACGCCCTGGCCCTGGCCCAGGCCGTCCCAACCGGGCGCGGTACGCCCGTCGGCGCCGCCCAGCGTCGGTGCGGCCGGACCCGCCGCCGGACCGGGCGCCTCGCGGGCCGCGCCCGGAGGCCGCCCGGCCAGCCCGGAGGCATCCTGCTGCCATCCCGGTTCGCCCGGCCGTGTCGAACCTGGCGTCGTCACCGCAGCCCTCCCCGTTCGGTTCCGCCGGCTCAGCGGCCGGTCGCCGTGCGTACGTCGGTGACGGCCACGGTGCGCAGTTCGTCGAGGCTGGGTCGCTGACCGGACTGGCGCAGCCGCTGGGCCTGTGCCTTGCGTACGCCCTCGAAAAGCTTCCGCGCCTCGCGGGCGTTGCCGAAGTTCTGGTCCCGCTCGATGCCGGCGAAGTGCTCGACCAGCACCTCCGCCACGCCGTCGGCGAGCAGGTACTCGTCGGTCGCGGCCATCCGCTGCACGATGATCACCAGCTGTTCGGGTGAATAGTTGCCAAACTCGATGGTCTTGGCGAACCTCGACGCCAGGCCCGGGTTCGCGTCCAGGAACTGGAGCATCTCGGCGGTGTAGCCGGCGGCGATCACCGCCACCTCGTCGCGGTGATCCTCCATCAGCTTGACCAGGGTGTCGATGGCCTCCTGCCCGAAGTCGCCACCGGTGCCCATCGACCGGGAGAGGGTGTACGCCTCGTCGATGAACAGCACGCCGCCACGGGCCCGGTCGAACGCCTCGGCGGTCTTCTCGGCCGTGTGTCCCAGGTACTGCCCGACCAGGTCCCGCCGGGACACCTCGCGGAACGCGCCGCCCGGGAGCGCCCCGAGCGCCGCCAGCAGCTCGCCGTAGATCCGGGCCACCGTCGTCTTGCCGGTACCCGGGGCACCCGCGAAGATCAGGTGGTGGCTGACGGCGCTGACCGGCAGGCCGGCGCCGCGACGCCACTCGTTGACCTGGATCTCGTCGATCAGCGCCCGTACCTCGTCCTTGACGGACTCCAGGCCCACCATGCCGTCCAGATCGGACAGCAGCTTCTCGACCCGGGCGGGATCCTGTGCCGGCGCCGCCTTCGCCGCCTCGGCGCCGAACAACGCCCGCCGGCCGGCGTCGCCCTCCACGATGGTCGGCTCGGCACCCGGCGCGATCTCGACAGGCGGCATCCCGGTGTTCTCGTAGCTGCACTCCTGCACCGTGCCGTGGCAGCCGCGGGCGAACGAAACGGCCGGTCCGCGGGTGTCGCGGATGCGGCAGTGCCGGATGACCGGCGCGCTCTGGTGCACCGCGGCGATCCCGGTCCCGCCGATCTGCGCGATCTCGCAGGTCTCGATGACGGGCCGGCCGTACTGGTAGACGTAGATCCCGCGATTGCCGCACCGGGTCACGGTGCTGGTCCGGATGACCGGCTCCGCACCGATCCGGACGATGATGCCGTCCTCGGTGATGTCGGCGAACTCGCAGCCCTCCACCGTCCCGTCGGCGTCCTCCACCACCAGGCCGTACCGGGCCGCGGTGACCCGGCAGCGGGCCAGCGTGAACTGGGACCGACCACCCACGTCGACGGCGGTGCCGAACCCGGCGCTCAGCTCGCACCCGGTCATCGTGAGCCGGCTCCCGTTCACCGTCACCACCGGTGCATCGCCGGAACGCAGCACGAGGTCGCGCAGCTCCAGCGCGCCGTTGTTGCAGGACACCGTCGGGTACGCCCCGGCCGACGCGTCCAGGACAACGGTGCCGGCGCCCTGCGCCGCGACGATCGTCACCTCGCGGTCGTTGACGAACAGCGCCTCGTAGTAGGTGCCCGGACCGATCGAGACCACCGTGCCGTCCGTCGCCGCGGCCAGCGCGTCGCCGATCGAGGGATAGGCGCCGGGTTGGTCCGGGGAGACGAGGAGGGTACGAGACATGGCTCCGGCTTCAGGGCGCGACGGACGGTGAGGGATGGGCCGACGATATCGCAGCGCGACCAACCCGGGGCACCCCCGACCGGCCGGCTAGGCTGCGGACACGACAGTCGCCGAGGGCTCCGCCAGGAGGTGCCGTGCAGGCAGGACAGGCCGCGCCGGCCCGGATGCTCCCCCTGGTCGCGGGCGCGCTGCTGATCGGCGACACCGTGCACACCCACACCTCGGTTCGCGGCGACCTCGCCCCCGAACTGCATCCGCTGATCCGACGCTTCCTCAACGAACTGCCGACCGGGCAGCGGGAACGGTACGCCGGATGGTGCGCCGAGCCCGTACTGCTCTCCGACCGCCTGTACGCGGCGGAGCGCGACGGCGGCGCTCCGCTCAGCCCGGTCCGGGCCAGGGAGGTGCTCTGGGGGCGCGGCTACGGCTGGTCCGGGTACGCGAACCCGGCGACCCGGCGCACGGCACCGGCCAGCAGCCCTGCCGGTCCTGCACCGCCCTGCTCGACTGGTTCGGAGTGGAGGTTCTGCCGTGACCGACGAGCGCTTTCCCGCGGCGGTGGCCGAGGCGCTCGGCGCCGCCGGCTGGCGGCCCGGCCGCCGCGACGAGACGCTGGCCCGGGACCTCGGTCTGGCCGTGGCCGGTTACGCCACACCGGACGGTCGGCAGCACGTCGTGGTGCCGGCGGCGATCGAGGCGTATGCGGAGTTCGGCGGGCTGCGGGTGACGCCGGTCGGCGACGGCGAGCGGGTGGCGCCCAGCGCCGTGGACCTCGATCCGCGTCGGGCGCTGCCGGCGGTGCGTACCCTGGCCGGCCTGGCCGAGGTGCTCGGCGGCCCGCTGAGCCCGCTCGGTGTGGAGGGCGACAACGTCGGCATCCTCGCGGTGGGCGGCTCCGGGCGGGTGTTCCTGCTCGACCACACTGCCGAGTGGTTCGCCGGGGAGTCGGTGGCGGCGGCGCTCACCGCGCTGTTGTCCGGCCACGAACTCGCGCGGATCGCCGAGGACGGCACGTGGTGACCGAGTGGCGGCCGGCGACCGAACCGGAGCGCGCCATGCTCGCGGCCGTCGGGGCGGCCGACCGGGAGGCCCTGCTGGCCGCCCTGGCCACCGGTCCGCTGCTGCTGCCCGTGTCGCCGGAGGCGGCCGCCGGGCGGGCGGCGCCGGCCTGGCCGACGGCCATCCTGGAGGGCGTCACCCACGTGCTCGCGTTCACCTCTCCCGAGGCGATCGCCGCCTGCCTGCCTGGCCGGTCGGTCAGCTACCGGGCCGACAGCCTCACCGGTCTGGTGGTCGGCTGGCCGGACGACGACTGGCTGCTGGCCGTCGACCCGGGTCTGCCGATCCAGCTCCGGCTCGGCGTGCAGGAGGTGCGGGACGCCCCCGGGCTGACCGCGGAGCTGGCGACCGAGGCGGCACTGCGGGACGCGGTGCTCGCCCGGGACGGGGACGCGTTGACCGTGGCGCTGCTCCGGGCGCCGCTGGTGGTGCCCCTGGCGCCGGACGGATCCGGATCACGGGACCTCACCGACCCGGAGTTCCCCTGGTGGCGACTGCCCGACGAGGCCGGCGCGCCGACGGTGCCGGTCTTCACCTCCGAGGCCCGGCTGCGGCAGGTGCTCGGCGAGCACGAACTGGTCCAGGTGAACAGCCTCCAACTGGCCGACAACTGGCCGGACCCGCAGTGCCAACTGGTGGTCAATCCGGGTACCCCGGTCACGGCCGCGCTGCCGGGGACCTCCGTGCTGGCCCTGCGCGACTGGCTCGGCGAGGTCCGGACGACCCTGGTGGAGGCCGTCGACCAGGAGAGGCGGCGGGAGGCCGAGGCGGAGCCGCCGGTACGGCCGGACTGGGCGGGTGCGGTCGACGAGCCGGAGGAGGATCCGGATCCCGACCTGCCGGTACGGCTCCAGATCGCCGTGCCACACCGGTACGTCCCGTCCTACCTGGAACAGGGCTACGACCGGGTGGCCGGCCTGGTGCACGCGTGGTCCGGGCCGGGCCGGGACACGCCGGCGCGGCTCTACCGCCGGCTCGGCCTGCTCGGCGAGGGCTCGCCGTTCCAGGAGTCCGATGAGTGGGTGGCGGTGTTGCGCTGGTCGCCGGACGAGACGACCCCTGCCGACTGGGTCCGGGGTGACCCGCGGATGGAGGCGATCGTCGTACCGGACGGGTGCGGGCTGCACGTGCTGCACCGGGACGGTCGGGACGAGCCGCTGGCCCGCTACGACGCCGCGGCCCGGAGCTGGCAGCCGACGCCCGCGGACGGGCCGGCCACGGACCGCGGGCCGGCCACGGACGGGCCGGCCGCGGACCGCGGGTCGGACTCCTGACGGCCCCGGCCGGTGGCAGGGACGCCGGTCGCCCCGCGGGCGGGACCGACGCCCTCAGGTGCCGGAGTGGGCCCTGAACCAGGCCTTCGCCGGGCCGCTGCGCAGCAGCGCGATGGCGACCGTGGCGAGCGCGCCGACCACCAGCGGGGTGAGCATGGTCCGCTCGAAGTGCAGCCGGCCGCGGACCAGCAGCATGATCAGGGTGATCAGGAACAGGGCCACGGTGATCCCGGCCGGGCCGCGCAGGATCTGCGAATCGCCGGTCCAGGCGAGCCAGATGCCGATCACCGTGACGAACGTGATGAGCAGGCAGAGCGCGAGGATGGCCAGCGCGACGATCCACAGCAGCCACTTCGGATCGCCCTCGGCGCGGTAGGTGGCGACCGTGAAGCCGATGCCGGCCACCAGCCAGGTCAGGGCCGCGGGCACCATCAGCAGTACGGCGGCGATCACCGCCGGGGGCCGCCGGGTTCCCGCGGGCGTTCCGGAGCCGTCGCGCAGCGGCCGTGTCGACAGGTGGCCGCCGGGCGCCACCGCGACGGCCGGGTCGACGGACGCCTCGACCCGACAGTCGGTGACGCTGCCGCGGCAGCCGTCCCCCACGGCCACGGCGGGGCCGTCGGCGGCGCGGATCCGGCACCCGCGCAGCGTCAGTTCCGAGCCGTCGCGGACGTCGACGGCCGGCCCGCCGTCGCTGGTCAGCTCGCAGCCGGTGACGGTGAGCCGGGACCGGCCGACACTGACCGCCGGGGCGCCGCCGCAGCGCAGCACGAGATCCCGCAGTTCGAGGCGCCCGTTGCGGCAGGACGCCGCCGGATGGCTGGTCGACGCGGAGGCGTCCACGATCACCGTTCCGGCGCCCTGCGCGGCCACGATCGTCAGGTTGCTGTCGTTGACGTACAGCGCCTCGTAGTACGTGCCGGGCGCGACCGACACCGTCGCACCGTCGGCCGCCGCCGACAGCGCGGCGCCGATCGTCGGGTACGCGTCGGACTGCTCCGGCGCGACGATCAGGGTCTGACTCACGGCTGCCGACACCCCTAGTCCGTTGGCGGGCGCCAGAGCGTCTCGTCGCCCGGGGGCGCCGGTGGCCCGCCGACGGGCTGGGCCGGTGGCCCACCGTCGGCGCCGGGATCCGGTCCGGCCGGCGGGGTTCCCCGCTTCCGGCGGCGGCGTCGGATGATCGCCCGCACCCCGAGCGCGATGAGGGCCAGCACCACCAGCAGTAGTGCGATGCCCCGGGCCAGGCCGGGCCAGTCGATGCCGCGGTCCGGCCGCGGCCGGTCCCACTCGTACACCGGGTCCGCCTCGGCCGACGGGCTGGGCTTGCTGGCCCGGCCGTCGGGCTGGCCGACGAGCGCCTGCTCAAGGTCGACGATGCCCCAGCCGAACGCCTCGTCGTGGCCCTTGGGGCCGGCGTCCTTGGCGGTCTCGATCAACCGGCCGTACAGGTCGTGCACCGAGATCTTCGGGTACCTGGCCTTCACCAGCGCGGCCACCCCGGACATGATCGCGGTGGCGTCGCTGCTTCCGGTGCCGGTCCGGTAGAGCCCGCCCGGCGCGGTGCTGATGATGTCGGCGCCCGGCGCGGCGATGTTGATGTCCTCGCCGACGATCGTCGCCGGGCTGTGCTTGCCGTCCCGGTCGGTGGCGGTGACGGCCAGCGCGCCCGGGTGCTTCGCCGGGTAGCCGACAAGGCCGTCCAGGTCGGTGTCCTTGTTTCCCGCGCCCGCCACGACCAGCACGTTGTGCGTCCAGGCGTACTCCACGGCCTGGTTGAGGGCGGTGTCGTACGAGGAGGAGAGCGACACGTTCACGACGTCCGCGCCGTTGTCCACCGCCCAGGTGATGGCGGTGGCCACGGCGGTGGGCGCGATGAGCGGGCTCTTCGGGGACTTGACCGCTACCGGCAGGATCCTGGCCTTGGGCGCGATGCCGAGGATGCCGTCCCGGTTGCCCGGCCCGTGCCCGTGCCCGGCGATCAGCCCGGCCATCGCGGTGCCGTGGCCGATCCGGTCCGTCCAGCCCTTGCTGGTGCCGCTGAACAGGTCGGCACCGGCCAGCACGTTGCCCTTGAGATCTGGATGGCCGGCGTCCACGCCGGTGTCCACCACGGCCACGGTGACGCCCTCGCCCTGGCTGATCCGGTGCGCCTCGGCCACCCCGAGCGTGTCCAGGTACCACTCCTTGTCCCGGACGTCGTCGGCGTGCGCCGGCGCCGCGGGCAGGACGAGCGCGCCGAGCAGGCTCAGCGCGAGGGCGGACAGGGTCACGGTCGAGCGTCTGGCGACGCGCATGCTCGGTGCACCTTCCGTTACGGCCGCGCCGGCTCCGATGGCCGGTCGCGGCTGGACGCCTCGGCCCGGCGCGTGCCGGGCCTCGGCCGGTTCTCATGCTACGGGCCGGGTCACCCTGCGACCCCGCACGGTGACCGGCCCGTCGCGCTCAGCCCTGCCCCAGTGACCGGCCCTGCTGCCGCGGCCGGTGCTCGACCGGTGCCTCCAGCTCGCCGACCGCGGTGGACTCGGTGAGCCACAGTTCCTCGTCGCCGTCGCCGTACTCCCAGCTCTCCGGCTGCTCCTTGGCCCGACGTCCCGACCGGGCGGGGGGCACGGCGGTGCCCCCGGTGCCGCCGCGACGACCGCCGAGCGCCGGCTCCGGCCCGGTGGTCGGCGCCGGTCGCGCCGGGCCGCGCCCGGCCCGGCCGGTCAGGTTCGCCTTTCCGCCCCGGGCGCCGGACGGGGTGCCCTCGCCGGTCGCCCCGGGTCGCGGCGGGCGGCCGGTGGTCTCCGGCTCGGCCGGCGCCCCGGGACGCGCCGCCCCGCGCTTGCCGCCGAGGCTGGGCCGGGCGCCGCGGCCGGTGCCCTCCGTGGCCTCGCCCGGCAGCCCGGGTCGTCCGGTCTTGCCGGAGAGCTTGGGGCTGGCCGGCCCGCCGCCTCGGCCGGGCATCCGGGTGCCGGGCGCGCCGCTGCGCGGCGTACCCGGTCCGCCCTTGCTGCCCGGCAGCGTCGGCCGGCCCGGCGTGCGGCCCCGGCCCCCGGGCGGCGGTTCCGCGGCGGCGCCCGGCCGTCCGGGCCGGCCGCCGCCGTTGCGCGCCGTGCTGCCGGGCAGGGTGGGCCGGCCCGGCCCCCGGCCGCCCGGCCCCTCCCCGGTGGGCAGGTTCGGCCGGCCCGGCGCCGCGCCCCGGCCGCCGGGCAGGGTCGGGCGGCCGGCCGCGTTGGCGTTCGGGCCGCCGAGGCCGGGCGGCAGCGGCGCCGGCGGTGCCCCGGGGGCGGCCGGCGCGGGTGGCGGCGTCGGGACGCTGGGCGCGGCCGGGGGCGGGGCCGGCGGCGCCGCCACCCCACCGGCCAGGTCCAGGCCCGGGTCGGTGGGCGGCGGGTCGTGCGGCACCGTTGCCGCGGCACCCGGCCGGGTGGGCACGTCGGGCCGGGCCGGCGGCGCGCCGGCGGTGCCGCTCGGGCTGCCCGGCGGCCGCCCGCCCGGCGGCGTCGGCGCGCCCGGATGCGGCACGTCGTTCGGGTCGACGATGGGGGCGTTCGTCGGGCCCTTGAACTTGCTGCCCTTGGAGACCTGCTGGAGGTAGACGTCCACGTACGTGTCGGCCAGCGGCTTCATGATGTCGACGGCGCGGCCGTGGAACCGCTTGCGGATGTCGTCCGGGTTCTCCTTGGTGTCCCCGAACCAGTCGGTCGGGTCGTACCAGTCGAACTCCTCCTTGCCGTCGTTCTTCTTGAGGGCGGCCTCGTACTCCTCCCAGAGCGGCTTGAAGTCCTGCTGCGCCTTCTGGATCTTGTTGCCCAGCTGCTCCAGCCCGGTGGCGTTGTCGTGCGCGATCTTCTTCCACTCGTCCAGCGAGTAGAGGGTGGCGCCGATCTTGCCCATGAAGATCTCGCCGGCCGGCGACGTCCACTTCGCGTTCAGCGCGTCGCCGTGCCGCAGGATATTGTCCCGGGTGCTCTCCAGCAGCCGGGCCGTGCGGCGCCACATCTCGGAGAGCGCGAACGCGCGCTCGTCGCTCTCCTTCTGGATCATCGCCCACATCTTCTCGATGTTCGTGGCGCCCCAGTCGGTCGGATTGAGATCGTTGTTCGGGTCACTCGGGTCGTACGGCACGTAGGTGTCGGCCGCGCCGGCGTACCCGGGCAGGCTGACCGGCTGAAAGCCGTAGTACTCCTCGGACATCCCCGCTCCTGTAACGCTCGTCAGGCCGTCGTCACTGCTCGTATGTCGGCATCTGGAGGCTCGGGTCGTGCATGTCCTCGTCGTCGCCCTGGATCGTGTACTCGCCGTCGCCGCTGCCCACGGTCTGCTCCTGGTAGAGCACCGGGGTGTCGCCGCCGGCGGTCGACCCGGAGGATCCGTTGTCGCCGAAGTACGTCTCCGGGTCGGTGACCTCCGCCGGCACGTCGTTCGCCGGGTCGTTCTCGCCGCCGTTCTGCTGGTACAGGTCCTCAAGCGTCTGGTGGCCGTCGAGGTTGTTGAAGGCGCCGAACACCTTCTCGTTGGTGGCCTCGGCGAAGGCGTCCCCGCCGAGATACTCGGCCGAGATCGAGGAGGCGGCGGCGCTCAGCGCAGCGAGGCCCTTGATCACCTCGGCCAGCATCTGCGCCGCCGACGACCGGCTCTCGTCGTGCCGGCTGCGGAAGAACTTGGCCTCCGAGAGCCCGCCGGCGCCGAACGGCGCCTGCACGGTCAGCATCGGCTTGATGCCGGACTCGAAGCTGGGCCGGAAGTTCTTCTCCAGCTCGTCCTTGATGTGATTTGCGAAATCCTGCAACTGATGGATGTCGACCTCGACGTTGCCGTCCGCCAACCACTTGTCGCCACTCATCGGCCTCCCCGTTCGTCCGCGCCCGCCGCCGGCACGCCCTGCACCCGGTCCCTCCCTGCCCCGGGCGCGGCATCCGTCCAGCAGAGACAACGCTATCGCCGTTGCACAATATTGTGGGGGACGGATGTCACGCTGTGGACGCGAGATCCACCAACTGCACCAGCCGGGTGCCCTCGCGGCGGCTCACCAGCCAGCCACGGCCCGCCGGAAGCGGCCCCGGACGCACGTTGCCCAGCAGCACGCCCTCGTCCCGATCCCCCGACATCACCAGGCCCGGCGTGCTCAGCTCCCGCAGCCGCATCAGGATCGGCTCGTACAGCGCCCGGCTGGCGCCGCCGCTGCGGCGCGCGATGACCAGGTGCAGCCCGATGTCCCGGGCCTGCGGCAGGAACTCCAGCAGCGGAGCCAGCGGATTGCCGCTGCCGCCGGTCACCAGGTCGTAGTCGTCGACCAGCACGTACAGGTCGGGACCCTTCCACCAGTTGCGGGCCTTGAGCTGGTCCGGGGTGACGTCGGCGGGCGGCAGCCGGTCCCGCATCACGTTCGCGACCTCCGCCACGATCCCCTCGGTGATCTGCGCGGAGGAGCCGTACCCGATCAGGTGCGGCGTGGTGATGTCACCCAGCAGGCTGCGCCGGTAGTCGACGATGACCAGCCGGGCCTGGGTCAGGTCGTTCCGGTCCACGATGCTCTGCGCCAGCGCCCGCAGGAAGGTGCTCTTCCCGGACTCCCCGTCGCCGAACAGGATGAAGTGCGGATCCGCGGCGAAGTCCAGCAGCACCGGTTGCAGATCGGCCTCCGCGATGCCGACCGGCACGCCCGGCCGGCCGGTCTCCGGCAGGCTGCCGTACGGCAGGATCGCCGGCAGCAGCCGGATCGGCGGCGCCCCCGGCCCCTGCCACGCCTCGCCGATCGCGGCGATGAGCTTGCGGCTGCCGTCGGGCAGGCTCTCCGGCTCCTGCGTACCGTCGGCTCGCGGAAGGGCGGCGAGGAACTGCATCCCCTCCGGCGTGATGCCGCGTCCCGGCGCCCTGTCCGGCACGTTCATCGCGGCCCGGCGGTCCAGGTTGGAATCGCTCGCGTCGGCCAGCCGCAACTCCAACCGGGTCCCGAAGACGTCCCGGACCGCCGGTCGCAGGTCCATCCACCGCCCCGCGGTGATGACCAGATGGATGCCGAAGGACAACCCCCGGTTGGCGATGTCGTTGATCGCCGGCTCAAGGTCCTCGAACTCGGACCGGACGATCGCCCAGCCGTCGATCACCAGGAAGACGTCGCCGAACGGGTCGTCGGCGTGCTGCCCGAACCGGCGACCCCGGCGGTAGGCGGCCATCGACTCCACGCCCCGCTCCGCGAAGTACCGCTCCCGCTGGTTCATCAGCAACTGCAACTCGGCGATCGTGCGCCGGACCCGGCCGGCGTCCAGCCGGGTGGCGATCGAACCCACGTGCGGCAGCTCCCGCAGCGAGGACAGCGCGCCGCTGCCCAGGTCGAGGCAGTACACCTGGGCCTCCCGGGGCGTGTGGGTCAGCGCCAGGGAGGTGACGACGGTACGCAGCAGCGTGCTCTTGCCACTCTGCGGGCCGCCCACGATCACCGTGTGCCCGGCCGCGCCGGCCAGGTCCAGCCAGAGCACGTCGCGACGCTGCTCGAACGGCTTGTCCACGGTGCCCGCGGCGACCTGCAACTCGCCGTGCAGTCCGGCGTGCGCCACGGTGACCCCGCGGGCCGGGTCGGCGGTCATCGGCGGCAGGATCTGATCCAGGGTGGGCGGGTCGGACAGCGGCGGCAACCACACCTGATGGGCCGGTTCGCCCCGGCCCGCCAGCCGGCCGACCAGGATGTCCAGCAGGCTCTCCCCGATCGCGTCGGTGGGTTCGGGCGCCTCCTCCTTCGGCGCCCGGGGCAGCCGCGGCGCGACGTACTGGGTGGTGTACTCCTGCACCCGGTCCTCGCCGTCACCGGCGGCGACCGCCTCCGCCGTCTTGCTCCGGTACGTCCCCGACACGTACGCCGCGCGGAACCGGACCAGCGGCTCGGTCCCGTACCGCAGGTAGCCGTGCCCGGGCGAGCGGGGCAGCTCGTACGCGTCGGTGGCGCCGAGCACCACCCGGCTCTCCATCGCCGAGAAGGTCCGCAGGCCGATCCGGTACGACAGGTGGGTGTCCAACCCGCGCAGCCGGCCCTCCTCCAGCCGCTGCGAGGCGAGCAGCAGGTGCACGCCGAGCGACCGGCCGACCCGGCCGATCTGCACGAACATGTCGATGAAGTCCGGCTTGGCGGTGAGCAGCTCGGAGAACTCGTCACAGATGATCAGCAGGCTCGGCAGCGCGGCGAGTGGCGCACCGGCCGCCCGGGCCTTCTCGTAGTCCCGCTGGGAGGCGTAGTTGCCGGCCGACCGGAGCAGTTCCTGGCGGCGTACCAGCTCGCCGTTGATGGCGTCGGTCATCCGGTCGACCAGCGGAAGCTCGTCGGCCAGGTTGGTGATCACGGCGCTGGTGTGCGGCAGCTTGTCCAGCCTGGTGAAGGTCGCGCCGCCCTTGAAGTCGATCAGCACGAAGTTCAGCGTCTCCGAGGAGTGCGTCGCCGCGAGCGCCAGCACCAGCGTGCGCAGCAGCTCCGACTTGCCGGACCCGGTGGCGCCGATGAGCAGCCCGTGCGGACCCATGCCGTCCTGGGCCGACTCCTTCAGGTCCAGGTCGATCGGCGTGCCGTCCGGGGTCACCCCGAGCGGCACCCGCAACCGGTCCCGGTTCGGCCGCGGCGTCCAGGCCCGGTCGACGTCCAACTCGTACGGGTCGCCGAGGTTCAACAGCTCCGACAGGCCCAACTCCGCGGTGAGCGGCTGCTCCCCCCGCGACGCCGCGGACAGTCGCAGCGGCGCGAGCTGCATGGCCAGCGCCTCGATCTCCTCGACGCCGCAGCGGTCCGCCCGTCCGATCGGCGCCCGGCCGTCGAAGGTGCGGCTGTGCAGCTCGCCGTCGGCGGCCACCTCCAGGACGAGCCGGGCCCGGTCCAGCACCCGCGGCGGCGGCTGGGACAGGTCGAGCAGGGTGACCCCCTCGACACCGCTCTCGGCCATCAGGTAGTCCGACCCCGCCGGGTCGCCGCCGTCGAGCACCACCACCAGATGCGGTCCGACCAGGTGCGGATCGCCGCCGGACGGGTTGAACCGGGGACGGCTGGCCAGCACGTCGTCGAGCATCGCCTCCAGGCCGGTGACCGTGGGGGAGACCAGCCGGAGCGCGCCGAGCGCGTCGGCCTTGCTCGGGTGCAGCGCGTGCGGCAACCATTTGATCCAGTCCCACTTCGACCGGCGGTCCGGCGCCACACAGACCGCCACGAGCAGGTCGTCGGGGGCGTGGAAGGCGGTGGCCTGGGCGATGAGCGCCCGCACCATCGCGCGACCGGCCTCGTCGTCGCCCTGCAGGTGGACCCGGGAGAAGCCGTTGAGCGCCATCGTCACCGGCAGGTCGGGCACCTCGGCGTAGGTGACCAGGAACCGGCGCAGCGCCAGCGCGCACATCGGCTCCAGCTTCTCCAACGAGGTGGGGGTCGGCGGCACCAGCGGGGTGGCAAGCTCCTGCGGGCCGAGCCCGAGCCGTACGGTGGCGAAGTCCGCGTCACCCCGGCGGCGCTCCCACAGCCGGGCACCGAGCGGGACGCTCCACAGTGCGTCCGGGTCCGGATGCCGGTAGAAGGCCGCCTCCCGCTGCCGCCGGATGGTCTTGAGCACCCGCTTGCGGGTGCGGGACAGGTGGTCCATGTACTCCCGGCGGCGCTGCAACATCTCCTGCTTGCTGGCCCCGCCGGCGTGTCCGGACAGTTGCGAACCCAGCATGCCGAGGGCGGAGAGACCGAACAGGCCGCCGGTCACGTACGCCATGGAACCGCCGCGTGCGCCGGCGAACATCAGCGCCATGGCCACCGAACCGGCCAGCATCGGCAGCATCATCAGCATCTGGCCCCAGGCGCGGCCGGCCGGTGGGGGAACCTCCGGTGGCGGATCGAGCAGCACCTCGCCCGCCGGATAGTCCGGCTCCGGCTGCCGGGCCGGGCGCTTCACCACCACCGTGCCCACTGATCAGACCTCCCCAGGGTCGTTCGGGGCCGCCAGCGTACGAACCGGCACCGACGACACGGCACATGGTAGGTAGCCTTTTCCCGTCATGACAGCCGCGGGCTCGCGCTCGCTGTCCGGTGGAGGAACAGCAGTGGTCACCCAGGCCGGTACCGGACTCGCGCGGATCGCCGTGGTCGCACCCACCCGGCGGCTCGACCTGGCCCTCCCCGAGCACCTTCCGCTGGTCGGACTGCTGCCGGCCGTGCTCCGGCAGGCCGACGAGAACCCGACCGACGGCACCTCACACGGCGGCTGGACGCTGCGCCGCGCCGACGGATCCACCCTGGACCTCGCCCGTACCCTGGCCGCCCAGGAGATCCGGGACGGCGAGACCCTGCACCTGGTGCCGCGCCGCACCGAGTGGCCGGAACTGACGTACGACGATCTGATGGAGGCCGTCGCCGACGGCGCCCGGCGTCGCGGAACGGCCTGGACCCCGATGGCCACCCGGGTGACCGGCCTGGTCGTCGCCGGCATCCTGCTGATGGTGGGCCTGGTGGCCATCCTGCTCGCCGCGGATCCGGGCTGGCTCGGTGGCTCGGTGGCCCTGGGCGCCGCCCTGGTGCTGGTGGCCACCGGCGTCATGCTGTCCCGGGCGATGGCGGATTCCCTGGCCGGCGCGCTGTTCGCCGCCGTCGGGCTGCCGTACGCCTTCGTCGGCGGTGCCTTGGTGATCGCCGGCGGGGAGTCGCTGCGCTCGCTCGGCGCACCGCACGTGCTGCTCGGTTCGGCGCTGCTGGTCGCGGCCGGCGTGCTTGGCTTCCTGGGCGTCGGGGACGCCACCCGGGTGTTCGTGGCGGCGATCCTCGCCGGGGTGGGCGGCGTCCTCGGCGGGCTGATCGCGCTCGGCGCCCCGGACGGGGCGCAGGCGGCCTCGGTGGTGGTCAGCGCCGTCACGCTGTTGCTGCCGGCCATGCCGCTGCTTGCCGTCCGGCTCGGCAAGATACCGATGCCGGTGCTGCCGCAGTCCGCCGAGGACCTGCTGCGGGACGAGCCGCAACCCCGCCGGGAGCAGGTCTACCAGGCCACCGCGCGGGCCGACGAGGTGCTCACCGGCATGATCTTCGGCGCGTTCGCGGTGACCGTGAGCTGTCTCGTGCTGCTCGCCCTGGCCCGGACGGTGTCCGCCCTGCTGCTGGCGGGTGTCGTGTCGGTGGCCTGCCTGCTGCGTGCCCGGCTGGTGCCGACGGTGCGACACCGGCTGCCGCTGCTGGCGGCCGGACTGACCGGGGTGGCGCTGCTTCCCCTGGTCGGCACCGCGGGTGCCTCGACGCTGATCCGGGCCGTGGCGCTGCTGCCAATCATGCTGGTGGCGGCGGCGCTGGTGGCCGCGGCGGGGCTGCTCTACAGCCGGCGCGCCCCGTCGCCCCGGCTGGCCCGGCTCGGTGACGTGCTGGATGTGCTGCTCCAACTGGCCATCGTGCCCGTCGCGTGCAGCGTGCTGGGCCTGTACGCGTTCATGCGGGCGCTCAACGGCTGAGTCGCACGGCCGGCGCCGGACTCCCGGCCGCCCGCCGGACTCCCGGGCCGTGGCAACAGGATCTCGCGGTCACCAGGTGCGGTCGTCGGCGGAGGGCCATGGTCCGCCGCGGATGAGTTGGATCAGTGCGGCGTCGATGCCGGTGGCGATGTAGAACTGGTCCACCCAGTGCGACATGAAGACCCGTTCCTGCCTGTCGATGAGCAGTTCGGAGGGTCCGTCGTCGTTGGTGCCGAGGGGGAAGACCGGGTTGTCGTACTCCTCCATGAAGCCCTCGGCGCGAAACGTCACGACGCCAGCGCTGATCGGGTAGATGTAACTGGTGAAGCCGCCGCCCAGTGTGCCGCTGCGGCGGCCGAACTGGGGTAGCACCAGGCCGCCGAACTCGGTGAGCGCGGCCTGGGCGGCGGGGGTGTACTCCATTGCGGCGAGGTCGTCGGCGTACCGTTCGCGCCATTGCTCGACGGCGGCTGTGACGTCCCGGCCGGGGAACCAGCCGGCCTGTTCCAGTACGTACCGCACGTCCGGTGGGAACCGGCCGGCCGTGGCCTGTTGCCCGGTGTACCGGGTGGCGATCTCCGGCGCGGGTAGGGATGGCCAGGTCGTCACGTCGCCGGTCTCACCGTCCACGACGATGCGGGGGGCGCCGGTGGCCGCGGGTGGCCCGGTCGTCGGGTCGGGTGTCGGCTGCGCCACCCAGGCCACGTAGCCCAGGTCGAACTCGTACAGGCCGATCTCCGGGGGTGGGCCGGACCGGTCGGTGGAGGCCCAGGCCCGCGCTCGTTCCAGCGCCTCGGCACGACTGATCATCTGCTGCTCCCTGCGGATCTGCCCAGGTCGGACCGGCCGCGGTTTCCGCCGTCCGGTTCTGGTGGTTACCAGGTGCGGTCGTCGGCGGAGGGCCATGGTCCGCCGCGGATGAGTTGGATCAGTGCGGCGTCGATGCCGGTGGCGATGTAGAACTGGTCCACCCAGTGCGACATGAAGACCCGTTCCTGCCTGTCGATGAGCAGTTCGGAGGGTCCGTCGTCGTTGGTGCCGAGGGGGAAGACCGGGTTGTCGTACTCTTCCATGAAGCCCTCGGCGCCCATCGTCACGACGCCAGCGCTGATCGGATAGAAGTAGCTGGCAAAACCACCCCCAGGCTGTCCACGAAGGCCGAACTGGGGTAGCACCAGGCCGCCGAACTCGGTGAGCGCGGCCTGGGCGGCGGGGGTGTACTCCATTGCGGCGAGGTCGTCGGCGTACCGTTCGCGCCATTGCTCGACGGCGGCTGTGACGTCCCGGCCGGGGAACCAGCCGGCCTGTTCCAGTACGTACCGCACGTCCGGTGGGAACCGGCCGGCTGTGGCCTGTTGCCCGGTGTACCGGGTGGCGATCTCCGGCGCGGGTAGGGATGGCCAGGTCGTCACGTCGCCGGTCTCACCGTCCACGACGATGCGGGGGGCGCCGGTGGCCGCGGGTGGCCCGGTCGTCGGGTCGGGTGTCGGCTGCGCCACCCAGGCCACGTAGCCCAGGTCGAACTCGTACAGGCCGATTTCCGGGGGTGGGCCGGACCGGTCGGTGGAGGCCCAGGCCCGCGCCCGTTCCAGCGCCTCGGCACGACTGATCATCTGCTGCTCCCTGCGGATCTGCCCAGGTCGGACCGGCCGCGGTTTCCGCCGTCCGGTTCTGGTGGTTACCAGGTGCGGTCGTCGGCGGAGGGCCATGGTCCGCCGCGGATGAGTTGGATCAGTGCGGCGTCGATGCCGGTGGCGATGTAGAACTGGTCCACCCAGTGCGACATGAAGACCCGTTCCTGCCTGTCGATGAGCAGTTCGGAGGGTCCGTCGTCGTTGGTGCCGAGGGGGAAGACCGGGTTGTCGTACTCCTCCATGAAGCCCTCGGCGCCCATCGTCACGACGCCAGCGCTGATCGGATAGAAGTAGCTGGCAAAACCACCCCTAGGCTGTCCACGAAGGCCGAACTGGGGTAGCACCAGGCCGCCGAACTCGGTGAGCGCGGCCTGGGCGGCGGGGGTGTACTCCATTGCGGCGAGGTCGTCGGCGTACCGTTCGCGCCATTGCTCGACGGCGGCTGTGACGTCCCGGCCGGGGAACCAGCCGGCCTGTTCCAGTACGTACCGCACGTCCGGTGGGAACCGGCCGGCCGTGGCCTGTTGCCCGGTGTACCGGGTGGCGATCTCCGGCGCGGGTAGGGATGGCCAGGTCGTCACGTCGCCGGTCTCACCGTCCACGACGATGCGGGGGGCGCCGGTGGCCGCGGGTGGCCCGGTCGTCGGGTCGGGTGTCGGCTGCGCCACCCAGGCCACGTAGCCCAGGTCGAACTCGTACAGGCCGATCTCCGGGGGTGGGCCGGACCGGTCGGTGGAGGCCCAGGCCCGCGCCCGTTCCAGCGCCTCGGCACGACTGATCATCTGCTGCTCCCTGCGGATCTGCCCAGGTCGGACCGGCCGCGGCCGGTCCGACCACGGCAACCGGATCTCGCGGTGCGCCGCCGGTCACGGCTGCCGACCCGGAGCACGCCCGCCGCGCCTATCGTATGTGCGGCGGCCCGGCGCAGGTAGCCGCGCCCGCCGGCAACCAGGGGAGGAAGCCATGGCGTCGCGGCGGGACCAGGTCCAGTCGTACCAGTTCTTCGTCCAGCGGATGACCTCGGCGCTGGTGGCGCGCGACCCCGACCCGGCCAACGCGCCGTTTCGCCGGCTCGGTGGTGCGGGCCTGGGCGGGATCATGGTGGCGGTCATCTTCCTGGCGGCCGTCGGCGTCTACGGCCTGATCCGGCCCGGCGGTGCGACCCGGTGGAAGGAAGGCGGTTCGGTCATCCTGGAGAAGGAGACCGGAACCCGCTACCTCTACCGGGACGGCGAACTGCATCCCGTGCTGAACTACGCCTCCGCGCTGCTCGCCCTGGAGGCGCCGGCGGCCACGGTCAGCGTGTCCCGCAACTCGCTGGTGGGCGTTCCCCGCGGCAGCCGGCTGGGCATCCCGTACGCGCCGGACTCGTTGCCCGACCCCGGTCGGATGTTGAGTGGACCGTGGACGCTGTGTTCCCAGCCGGCCCGCAACGAGGCGAACGAACTGGTCGCCACCACCGTGCTGACGGTCGGGCGACCGCCCACCGGTGGGCGGTCGCCCGACGCCGCCGCGCTGCTGGTCAAGGACGAGAAGAACAACCGGCTCTACCTCGTCTGGCACGACCACCGTTACCTGATCAACGACGCGACGACGGTGCTGGAGGCCCTGACCCTCGCCAGCGAACATCCTCATCCGGTGGGTGCGGCCTGGTTGAACGCGCTGCCGGCCGGCGAACCGATCGGCACCATCGCGGTGTCCGGGCGAGGTACCCCGTCCAGCGCGCTGCGCGACGCGCTCACCGGCCAGGTCTTCGTGGTGCAGAGCCAGGACGGCAGCCGGCAGTACTACCTCGCACAGCGCAGCAACCTGTTGCCGATCACGCCGTTGCAGGCCGACGTGGTGCTTGCGGACCCGGCCACCCGGGCGGCCTACCCCGGCGTCCGGACGCTCAAGGCGACCCAGTTGAACGCCGACACCGCCGCGGCGGCGCCGAAGGCGGCACAGTCCGACAAGGGCGCGGCCCGGGCACCGGAGCAGCGACCGCAGATCGCGCCGCTGACCGGGGACCGGCCGGCGGTGTGCGCCCGGTACGAGCCCGGCCAGAACGAGCCGACCGTACTGCTGGACGCCCAGGTGCGGCCGGTGAAGGAGCCGGTCCGTACGCCCGAACAGAGCGCGACCGGCATCCCGCTGGCCGACCGGGTCGTCGTCGAGCCCGGGTACGGGGTGCTGGTCTCATCGAAGCCGTCGCCCGGGGCGCCCACCGGCACCCTCAACCTGGTCACCGACCTCGGCTACCGGTACCCGCTGAGCGACGCCGCCGTCGCCGGGGTGCTCGGCTACGGCGACGTGGAACCGGTGCAGCTGCCGGCGAGCCTGGTGGTGCGGTTGCCCAGCGGACCTGCGCTGGATCCGACGGCCGCCAAGCGGGCGCTCGACCCGGAGTGACGTTCCAGGCGCCGTCGCGTACAGATTGTGACAGCCAATCCCCTGTGAACGGTCGTATCGGCCTAGCGCCCGCTGGACGACTACGGCTACCGTTCATCGAAAAGACGGCACACGTGTGCCGCGGCAGATTCGCCCCCGGATACGGGTGTGGGGCAATGAGCGAGGACGGGGGTGACTTCCGCCGTGTCGAAGATGCAGACCGATTCCGGCTTGATGGTCAAGACCGGGCAGGACGTCGACGGCGTCGCTGATCGGCTGACCAGCAACCTGAACAAGCTGATGAACGAGCTGACGCCGCTCTACGACCAGTGGAAGGGCGCCGGCGCGGGCTCCTTCCAGCAGGTCCGGCAGCGGTTCGACGAGGACATGGCCAAGCTCAACGTGGCGCTCCGGTCGATCGCCGAGGCGGTCGGCTCGGCCGGTAAGGACTACGACGTCAGCGATCAGGAGATCGAGGCCGACATGAGCCACGCGGGCGCGACGGCCGGCCAGATCACCCAGGCACTGAAGCTCTGAGGCGGGGTAGCCCAAGATGGAAATCAAGTACAACTTCCCGCTGCTGAACCACGCGGCGGATCAGTGCTCGGCCGCCGCCAAGAACCTCACCGGTGAGCTGGACGACCTGAAGCGCGGCCTCCAGCCGATGCTGGCCAGTTGGGACGGTGACGCCCAGGCGGCCTACCACATGCGCCAGTCCGAGTGGGAGACGGCCGCCAACGACCTGCGTGATCTGCTCGGCAAGATCGAGCGGTCGCTGCGCGACTCGGCCATGAAGATGCAGCAGCGCGAGCACGCCAACAAGGCGAAGTTCGGCGGCTGAGCCGCCTTGCGGCGCTACGCCGATGGCCCGGCCGACCGGCCGGGCCATCGGCGTTTCTGCCGCCGGAGCGTCAATGCGGCCGGTTGCCGACCGGCACCTGGAAGAACTTCTCCTCCGGCTCGTCCGTCTCGGTCGCGGCCGCCGGTGGTGGATCCGCCGGCCGGACCGGTCGCCAGCCTCGCCGGCGGCCGCGGGGCAGCACCAGTCCCACCGCGACCACCGAGCCGACCGCGACCGCGGTGCCGAGCAGCGCCCACAGCGCCACCCGACGGATCGCGGCCCATCGTGCCGCGCGGGCCGCCGCCCCCGCGTCCTGCCGCAGTTCGGGTAGCGGCGGCAGCGCCACCGGCGCTCCACCGGTGAGCCGCTCGGTGACCGCACGGTAGATGTCGAGCACGCCGCTGCCGTAGCCGAGGCTGGCATCGCCCCGGGCCGGGTCCGTGGTGGCCACGATCCGCTCGGCCACCTCGTCGGCGGAGAGTTCCGGCTCGGCCGACCTGATCAGGGCGGCGGCGGCGCTGACCATCGGGGTGGCGAAACTGGTGCCGGTGAACAGGTTGTGCCCGAACAGCCTGGTCGCGGCCACGACCGAGCCACCCGGCGCGACCAGATCGACGTACGGGCCGATCTGGGATTCGCCGACCCGCGCGCCGCTCTCCTCGATCGCACCCACCCCGATCACCCCGTCGTACGCCGCGGGATAGGGCGTCGGATCCGGCCGTCCGTCGTCGTGGTGCTGGTTGCCGGCCGCGGCCACCAGGACCACGTCGTGCGCGCGGGCGTACTTCACCGCCGCCTCCAGGTCGGGGCCGGACGTGGAGAGCGTGAGGGAAAGGTTGATCACCTGTGCGCCGTCGTCCACGGCGCGCCGGATCGCGCTGGCGAACGTGCTCGGTGACACGTACTCGCCGGTGCCGTTGTTGGCCTGGTCGACCTCGCGCTCGCTGACCCGGACGGGCAGGATCCGCACACCGGGAGCGAGGCCCTGGAAGCCGATCCCCTCCTGCCGCTGGGCGGCGATGATGCTGGCCACGGCGGTGCCGTGGGACACGCAGTCGACATCGCCACCCGTCGCGTCATGCAGCATGTCGTACCCGGTCAGCACCCGGCCGGCGAGTTGGGGATGCCGGGCGTCGGTGCCCGAGTCGATGACCGCGACGGTGACGCCCGCGCCGGTGCTGAACGGCCAGACCCGTTCCGGCGCCAGCCAGGTCTGCTGCCACGGCGTCTTGTCGATGATGTCACTCGGCTTGGGGTCCTCGTCGCAGCCGTCGGCACCGGGCGCCAGGGCCCGGGTGGGTGCCGGCGCCCGCGCGGGCACCACATCGGCGAGTTGGAGGGCCGACGCGGGGCGGAGCGCGGTGACCGGGAGGCTCGGCGCGCCACCCGGGCCGAGCCCGACCGGGGAGGCCGCCGCCACGGACACCGCCGCCACGGACACCGCCGCCGCGGCCAGCACCGTTCGAACAGTACGGTGGCTCCTGATCATCCGTGCCGACCTTCCGTTCGATCCGGGTGCATCCTAGCGACCGAGCCGCTCGGCGGCCGTGGCTCGGTCGCCGGGGGGTCCCCTGGCTGGCGGCCATTCAGTATCGTCGAGCTGACACGTCGCTCGCCGCTGGCGGGTGTCCGGGGGCGTGGCGGGAGGACAGGATGGACATATCGGGGCTGCGCGCCCGCGCCGACGAGCTGATGTCCCAATGGGAGCACATGCGTTCCGGCGTCGGCGAACTACAGCAGAGGCTCAAGGCCGTTTCCGCGCAGGCCAGCTCCGACGACGGTCTCGTCACGGCGACGGTCGGCCCCCGGGGGCAGGTCATCAAGGTGGAGTTCGACCCGCGCATCTACCGCCGGCCCAACTCCAGGGAACTGTCCGAGACGGTGACCGAGACCATCCGCCGGGCCGCCGCCAAGGCGATGGCCGAGGTCGAGGAGCTGTGCCGCCCGTTCGTGCCCGATGCGCAGTTCCAGGCGTACATGGACCATGACCTGGAAGGCATCTTCCGCCAGCTCGACACCGAGCTGCCCAAGCCCGAGGAGGACCGATGAGCGAGGAAGAGGAGACCTTCGTCCACCCGGTGGCGGCCCGGAACGCCGCATCGAACCTCAACACCGCGGGGCAGCAGCTCGCGGGGCGGTGGGCGCAGCTGGTGGGGAGGATCGACGAGCTGAACGGTGCGAAGCCGTGGGGCACCGATCAGCCCGGCACCGAGTTCAACAAGAACTACCTCGACGACAAGGCGCCCGCCAAGAACGTGCTGACCGACGGCAAGGAACTCGTCGACCGGTTCCAGGGGCTCGGCGTCGACGTAGCCTCCGCCGTCGACGGCACGGTGGACACCGACGACCTGATCTCCAAGTGGTTCCCCGAACAGGGCAAGTAGCTCCAGGCTCTGACTGACTGAGCTGGACCGGGCGAAGGGGCGAAGGGGTTGTCGGTACCCAATCCCAAGAGCACGCTCGGCGAGTACGGCTGGGTCTGGGACGCGATCTGCTGGGTCGGCGCCGGTGAGGCGTGGCCGAGTGGCGACGAAGACAAGATGCGCGAGCTGGCCGAGGTGTGGAGCCAGCTGAGCGACGAGATCAGCAACGTCCTCGGCGATGCCGACGGCGCGGCCATGGTCATCCTGGAAAACTGGGGTGGCGGCGCGGGTCCGGCCTTCGGCGAGCTGTGGACCCAACTGGGGGTCGGCCCGAACACCGGGTTGCCGTTGCTTCAGGAGGCGGCCAGCCAGTTCAGCGCGGGCTGCGAGAACGCGGCCATGGAGATCGAGTACGCCAAGCTCACGGTGTTGATCTCCGTCATCATCACGGTGATCGCGGTCTTCGTGGCGCTGCTCATGGCCTGGCTGGGCGGCGTCTCGGCGGGCGCCATCCCCGGCATCCTGCAGGGCGGCCGGCAGGCCGTCATGATGGCGTTCCGGCGCCTGCTGGCTCAGCTCGGCCGGAAGTTCTTCACCAAGGAAGGGCTCAAACTGCTCTTCCGGACCACCGTCCGGGAGGTCGGCCAGCAGGTCAGTCGGCAGAGCGCCCGGCAGCTCGCCAAGCACATCGGCAGGGAGCTGATCGAGGAGGTCGGCGAGGAGCTGATCATCGACGCCGGCGCTCAGGCGTACCAGATGGCCAAGGGCACGCGGACCGAGTGGGACGTCAAGCGGACCCTGACCTCCGGCGCCGGTGGGGCGTTCGGCGTCGGCGTGGGGCTCGGCCTGAACAAGCTCGGGGGCAGGTTGGCGCCGCGGGTCCTGACCCGGTTCGACGTTCCGGTGGTGCACTTCCCCGGCAAGCACGCGTTGCAGTCCGGTCTCCAGAACGCGGTGATCTCACCCACCGCCAGCGTGCTGGCCAACCTGGCGGTCAATCAACAGTTCCAGATGCCGACCGCCAGCGACCTGCTCGGCGGATTCACCAGCGGTGCCGGCCGGACCGGCGCCGAAGCCGGCGGCCACCTGGCCGGTCACGGCCTGGCCAACCTGGCCAACAACATCGCCGGGCTGAACGGTGGGACCGGCGGCGCGGGCGGCGGGACCGGCGCGGGTGCGGGTACGGGCATCGGTACGGGTACCGGTGCGGGGCTCGGCGCCGGAACGGGCCTCGGCGGTGCCACCGGTACCGGTTCGGCCTCGACCGGCTCGACGTCGAACTCGGGGTCGACCACTTCCGGGTCGACCACTTCCGGGTCGACCACTTCCGGGTCGACCAGTTCGGGGTCGAACGTCGGCGGGTCGAGCCAGGGCACGGGCGGCACGACCCAGAGCGGCACGACCCAGAGCGGCACGACCCAGAGCGGCACGACCCAGAGCGGCACGACGCAGAACGGCACAACCGGTGGCGCCCCGCCGCCCAACGGATCCGTGGCCTACCAGGCTCCGAGTGCGGGCACGGCGGAACCGGTGCACGCCGGCACCGACGCTTCCGCCTCGACGAGCACGGCGCCTTCACACGCGGCGCCTTCACCCGCAGCACCCGTGCCGGTAGCCGCCGCCCCCATCTCGTCGGCCGATACCGGCGGTACGACTCCGCCGGCGGACCCGGCCCACGCCAGCGGGTCGGATTCGACCGGGCCGCCCCTCGTCGCGTCTCAGGCCGGCGGCCCCGGCTCGGGGCCGGTGGCTGCCCCCGGCACGCCGACCGGACCGCAGGCGCAGGTGAACCCGGCGCCGGCGGGCGCCACGCCGGGCGGTCCGACCGGCGTGAACCCCGCGGCCGGGACCGCCGTGAACCCCGTGGCCGGTAGCACCGTGAACCCGGCCGGGACCACTGTGAACCCGGCGGCCAGCGGCCCGGTGGTGGCCAATCCGACCACCGGGAGCCCGACCTCGACCGCTCCGGGTAGCAACGCCACGACCGGTGGACCGGGAAACCCGGCGGCCGGGCCGAACACCGGCGCGACCCAGCAGTCCAACACCGGCACGTCGACCGCCGGCACGTCGACGACCGGCGCCCAGGGCGGCGGCGCCGTTCGTCCCAACGTCACCACGACGGCGTCCAACTCGGCCGGCTCGGTGACGGTGAACCCGGCCAACCCCACGGGCAACCAGCCGACGGGTACGCCCGGGCCGAGCCAGCAGTCGACCTCGGCAGCGAGCAACCCGCAGGGCTCCGCGCGGGCGGACGGCCGTACCGCCGTCCCCGCGGGTGGTCACCCGGCCGGCACCGTCCCGGCGGACCCGGGCCAGCGGCCGGATGGTCAGCACGCCGCCGCGCCGAGGGCCGACTCCGCGCCGGATCAGCGTCCCAACCATGACGCGACCACCGTCGTACCGCTGGTGTCGGCCGGCGGCCATCCCGGTGCCGACACCACCGGTCATCCCGCGACGGACCCGGCCGGGCAGCAGCGGACGGATCCGGTCGGCCATCCGGCGTCGGACCCGCACGCCAGCCCGGTGTCCGACTCGGCCGCGAACCCGGCCCCCGCCTCGACCGGCGCCGTCGATCCGGGCAGCCTCGAGCGTTCCACCGGTCCGACCGCGAACGGGACACACAGCTGGCGCCTCGATCCGACGCTGGTCGATGGCGATCCGACCGGCCCCGAGGCCGAGCGGGCGCTCATCGACGCGTCCCGGACGCTCGCCGACGCGGTGCAGGCCGCGGCCGGTCAGGGCGACATCTCGAGGGCGAAGTATCCCGGCATGGCCGGCGCGCTGCTCACCCCGGACGGGCAGATCACGACGCACACCAGCATGACCGCGGACAAGTCCACCAACCCGGTCACCAATCCCGCGCCGCACCCGGTGGCACAGCAGATCCTCGACCGGATCAAGCAGCAGGTGGAGCAGCCGGGCGCCGGACACGGCAAGTGCGCCGAGGTGGCGCTGGTCTCCGACGCGCTCTACCGGCTGCAGCGGCAGTGGGAGGCCGCCGGCCGGCCCGGCGGCGACTTCGAGGCGTACGCCCGGTCCGCGCTCGCCGGCGCGAAGATCGTGACCCACCAGGTGAACCCGGCGGTAGACGGCGATGTCCGGTACGAGCACGGCAACTACCGGCCACCCTGCAGGTCCTGCGAGGTGTTCCTCTCCGACCTCGGCATCGAACCGGTGGCGGATCCGCAGCGGCCACCCGGCTGGCAGCCACCGCCGGTGGAGTCCGCGGCGTTGGCCAACGGTCAGCCCCTGGTCGACAGCCGTCCGTACGGCGACCCGCAGGGCCTGATCCCTCCCGACCCGAGCGACCAGCAGGCGCTGTCCGACGCCGTGCCGCAGGGCCCGGACGGTCGTCCGGCGGTGCACCCGGACCCGCGGACGGGCACCTGGTCGCAGCAGGTCAACGACGGCGGCCCGGCCAATCCGGGCCGGAACAACAACTGCGCCGACGTCGGTCTCTCGTTCCTCTCCACGTGGTACGGCGATCCGCAGGTTGCCGCCTCGGCCGCGAACCCCGGTTCGATGGAGGCGGGCAGCACCGCCCGGCAGCAGCAGTGGCTGGGTACGGACTTTGCCCATCAGGGCAGCGGTGTGACCGGGCTCGACGCCGTCGCCGAACGGCTCCGCCAGGCCGGTCCGGGATCGGCCGCGCTGGTCATCACGAGTTGGACCGCGGACGTCGGCGGTGGCGCGCACACCTGGAACGCGGTGAACGTCAACGGCACCGTGGTCTGGGTGGACGCGCAGATCCGGGCGGTGTCCGACACCGGCCCGATCCACACGAACGGCGTCGACGGCGTCTGGTCGATCACCCTGGACGCGAACGGTGACCCGTTCACGGCCGGTGTCGCGCCGCCCGGTACGGCCACGGCCGGCGCCGATCCGGGTCCGGGCGTCGCCGGTACGCGTCCGGACAACGCGTCCGGGCCGTCCCGGGATCCCTCGCCTTCGCCGGACGCATCCTCGTCACCCGACGGCGGGCCCACCGACCCGAACGCGGACACCGATCCGACCACCGACAACGATGGTGACGGGGACCCCGACACCGATCAGGATCGGGACCCGGACGCTGAGCAGGAGCAGGAGCAGGAGCAGGATCACGGCCCGGATCCGGCCGCTGATGTCGAGGCGACCGATGACTCGGGGACGCCGAACTTCGACGAGTTGAGCGCGGACGAGCAGCAGTTGTTGCTCGACGTGTTGGCCGGGGCGCGGCCGGATGCCGACGCGATTCTGGGTGATCTGGAGGGCGTCAGCGGCGAGATCAACCAGCGGTTGGGTCTCACCGGTGACGACGCGCTGACCCCGTTGGGCGCGGAACACCGGGTCAAGACGGCCGAGTCGTTGGCCCGCAAGTACCTCGCCGAGTTCGAGTTCCAGGACGTCAGCCTCGATTCCGCCCTCGGGGACGTCAACGACATCGTTCGGTTTTCACTGCGAGGGCCGGAGTCGGCCGCGTACGGGCCAGCGGTGGACGCGGTGCTGCGTGGGCTGGAGGAGAAGGGCTACCAACTCACCGATGTCAAGAACTTCTGGCAACCTGGTAACCGATTTTTCGGGCTGAATTGCACTCTGGGGTCGCCGGGAGGAAGGACGTTCGAGCTGCAGTTTCCAACCGCTACAAGCTGGGCGGTCGGTAAGCAGACCCACGATGCCTACGAGATTGTGCGCGATGTCGATGCCTCAGCCGCCGATCGAATGCACGCCCTCCTGGACATTCTATCGATCAACAAAGCGAGCGGGATCGCCAGCCGAATGCCTGGCGGACTCGACGCGCCTGGTGGGCCCATTCCGGGAGCCATGGACACGAGCGTCGCGACGTGGATCGGAAGTGCGAGCAACGCTGATCTCCGGCAAGAATACGTAGGTTGGTTGGCTCGGCAGGGTCGAACCTTTGCGGACGACCTGGCTGGGCGAGGATTGACGCCATCAGACCTGCCGGGTCTGGACCCGAACCTGCTAGGGAGCCCGGATGGAGACGCTCACGTTCAGCTATTACCTGCTGATGAAGCGAAAGGACCCGGAGGGTCCACCGGTCAACGTGATGGCAGTGGCCCGAGGGGACGGTCCAATGCAGGCGGTGTGCTGGGGCTATCGGAACAACAGGTGGGAATTCCGTCCGGAGGTCGCCGTGGCCCAGCTGTACGAGGACTGGAATCCGAAGGGCCATCGGTTGGTCGACCGCGCGACGGCGGAGCGGACGGCAGCGGGCTTCACGGACGTGCCGTTGCCGACGGAGGAGGAGCTGACGGAGATCTGCCGCACCGCGCCCAGACGGCGGAACCGGCGGACCTGAGCGATGGAGAGGCTGACCTTCGACTACTACCTGATGATGAAACGGACCGAGCCGGACGGGCCTCCGGTGAACGTTCTGGCCGTGGCGGACAGTCTCGGTCCGACTCAGGCGGTGTGCCGGGGCTACCGGCACAAGACCTGGGAGTTCCGCCCGGAAGTGGCAGCGACGTGGCTGGACCCGGACCGGGACGACCTTATCCTCATACCAGCGGACCGGGCGACGGCGGAGCGGGCGACGGCGGGGTTCACGCCGGTGCCGTTGCCGAGCGAGGAGGAGCTGACCCGGATCTGTCGGGTGGCCGGCCCGAACGGGCGCCCGGGAATGTCGAGGTAGGGGACTCCGGGCCGCATCCGGAGTCGCCGCAGGACGGTGGACCGTCGGATCAGAGCGGCCGACCGCCGTTGCCGGGTACCCGGGTCGAGGGTCCGGGCGAACTGGCGCCCATCGAGAGCCCGCAGTTCCAGGCGGACCTTGCATCGAGCCTGCTGGATCCGGGCGGCGACGGGTTTGTGGTCGGGGCGAATCCGGCGACGCATCCGTACGGGCAGATTGTGAATGATGGTGGTCCGCTGGTTCGGGGGCGGAGTAACAACTGTCTGGATTGTTCGTTGTCGGCGTTGTCGAGTTTTGCGGGCGTGCCGCAGGTTTCGGCGCCGCGGTGGGCGGATGTCAATCCTGATGGGTTGGTTGATTCGCAGTCGGGTGAGCGGGGTGGGATCGCTCGGGCGTCGCAGTGGCTGGGCGGACAGTGGAACCCGCTGCCGACGATGCCCGGCACGCCCGCGGAGCGGGCAGCCTGGGTGTCATGGCAGTACGACATGTTGCAGCACCAGGTGGCGCAGGAAGGTCCGGGCGCGTCGGCGTTGGTGGTGGCGGACTGGGTGGCCTTCGATCCACACACCGGTCAGCCGATGGTGGATCTCGACGGGAATGTGCAGTCGGCCGGTGCGCACGCGTTCGTGATCGTGAATCCGGCGGATGGTTCGGGGCCGGTGTGGTGGGATCCGCAGAGCGGTATGACGTGGTCCCAGCCGCCGGCACAGTACGTGGCGGCGACGCACACGCTGTACTCGATGCCGCTCGCACCGGTCAGCCCGACGGGTGGGCCTCCGACGTCCAACACGGTCGCCGGTACCGATCAGCAGGGCGGAGGTCGGCCGACCCACGAGGCACGGCCGTTCGCCGACGGAGAAGGAACTGACCCGGATCTGCCAGGAGGGCAGCAGCCGGTAGCGGACCCCCACCCGGAACCGCAAGGTGCCGCCGCTCTGAGCGACCTGGCCGGCACCCGCGTCATCGGCCCGGGTGAACTGGCGCCGGTGGAGAGCCCGGAGTACCGGACGTACGTCGCCTCCACGCTGGTGCGTCCGGACGGCAACGGGTACGTGCTGGGCGCCAATCCGGCGACTCATCCGTACGGGCAGATTGTGAATGATGGTGGTCCGCTGGTTCGGGGGCGGAGTAACAACTGTCTGGATTGTTCGTTGTCGGCGTTGTCGAGTTTTGCGGGCGAGCCGCAGGTGTCGGCGCCGCGGTGGGCGGATGTCGGTCCTGATGGGTCGGTTGATTCGCAGTCGGGTGAGCGGGGTGGGATCGCTCGGGCGTCGCAGTGGCTGGGCGGACAGTGGGACGCCCAGCCCGCCGACCTGCCGGGTACGCCGGCCGAGCGCGCTCCCCGGGTGGCCCAGCAGTACGCCGACCTGCACCGGCGGATCGCCGAGGCGGGTCCGGGCGCGTCGGCGTTGGTGGTGGCGGACTGGGTGGCCTTCGATCCGCTCACCGGTCAGCCGGTGGTGGATGTCGACGGGAACGTGCGGTCCGCCGGCGCTCACGCGTTCGTGATCGTGAACCCGGCGGATGGTTCGGGGCCGGTGTGGTGGGATCCGCAGAGCGGCATGACGTGGTCCCAACCGCCGGTGGACTACCTGGCGGCGACGCACACGCTGTGGTCGATGCCCGCACCCATGGTCAACCTCGGTGTGGCGGTCGACACTGCCGGGAACGCACCCGATAGCGTCACCCCGCCGGGGCGTACGACCGATCCATCAGCGGAAGGTGGCCATGACGGAGGACGAGGCACGCGAGCTGATGAGTCGGCTCCTCGGGACGCAGAATCAGATAGCGCTTCACCCGTTCGAGTTCGGCTGGGCGGCGCAGGAGATCCTCTCGCCGGAACAGCGGGCGCAGGGGATGCACGTGGGTCAGGGCGTGTTCATCATCGACCAGGACGGGGTGGTGACGGCGCATCGCAGCCTGCCACCTCGACTGATCATCGAGGAGTACAAGGCAGCGAGGCAGACGGGGCAGACGTCCGGTCGCCAGGTCTGGCCGACGACGGAGCAACCGGCGACGTAGCCGCCGGTTCGGACGGCGTGGACCCCGGTCCATCCGACGGCCCGGGAAGCGTCTCCGGCCGGCCGGGCGGCGGTGAGCCGGGCGATGGCCCGCCGGGTGACGGTGGTGGGCTGGACGACGATGGCGGCCCGGACCTGTGGCGGGCCGCCACCGGGGCGACGTTCGGCGGCGCGCTGTTGGACGCGGATCCGGCGCGGACCGGCGTGGCGATCCGGCGAGCTCTCACCGATGGGCCGCTGCCGATGGGCGCCGCCGTCGACGCCGCCGCCGGCACCGTCACGCTGGACACGGCCACCGGTCCGTTCCGGGTCACCATCGTGCCGGTGATCGTGCCGGCCGACCTGCCGGTGGCGCCGGTGGCGTCCATCGACATGTCCGGACCGGAAGCGGTGGTGCGGGTCTCGGCGAGCGCTGAGCCGGACCACATCCGGTGTGCCGTCGCCGCAGCGCTCGCCGAGGTCGACACCGTCGCCCAGGATCGGGCGGTGGGCCTGCGGCTGGACGCCACCACGGCGCTCGCCGAGGGCGCCCGGCCGGAGGGCTCGGGCGAGCGCGTGCTCACCCCGCCGACCTGGGCCGCCTCGCCGAGTTGCGGGTCGCGTTGGCGGACGCCCGGGCCGCCGAGGGCGATCCGGCGTGGGCGGCGCAGACCCGGGCGGAGGCGCTCGGCCTGCTGATCTCCTCGGGCCTGCTGGAGCGGCAGCCGGCACATCCCGTGCACGGTCTGGACGGCAACGTCCCGGTGGTCGGACCGGACGCCGCCCGGACCCGGCTCGCGCTCATCCAGACCGAGTTGGGTGCCGCGTACGCGCAGGTGGCCGAGTTGGTCGCGGCGGCGGACACGGGCGCGGACCTCGACCTCACCGAACGGTTGCGGCAGACCCAGCAGGCGGTACGCACGGCGGCCCGCACCTGGGCGGAGGAGGCGATCGCGCTGCGCGACGCGGCCGACGCCGCCCTGACCGCGCGGGTGGACGGGGCGCTCGCCACGGACCCCGGGCACGTTTTCGACCGGCTGGTGCTCGGCGGGGGCTGGGCGGCCACCGCCGACTTCGTCACGCTGGGCGCGCCCGGGGACAGCGGGCACGGGCTGCCGCCGGTGCTGTGCGTCTCGGAGGGCACCGATCCCTGGCATGACCGGCAGGACCTGCTGATGGGCCAGGTGCCGTCCGAACTGGAACTGCCCGGCCTGCCGTTCCAGCCGGCGGACCTTGCCGAGGAGGGCAGCCGGTTCCTCCCGTCGAGCACGTTCGCCGCCGCCGTCGGCGCGGCCCGCGCGCTGCACGGGATGCCGACGTATCGGGGTCCGGTCACGGACGTCGAGCCGCGACCGGCGGAGGCCACCGGCTGGCCGGCCGGCGCCAACTACCGGGTCACGGTCGGCGGCCGTCAGGTCTACGCGGCCAGCGTCGACGTGGTCAGCGGTCCCGGCCCGGCCCGGGTACCGAACAGCGCCGCCGACGGCACCGGACGGCTGGCCGACGGCGCGGGCCGGCTGACCGATCCTCTGGTGGTGGATGCGGATTCCGGCTACTCGGTGGACCCCGGCACCGGCCGGGTGTACGCCCCGAACGGCGGTGCGGTCGACCCGGCGGCATTGCCCGCCGACCTGCGCGACCGGCTCGGCTACGCCCCGGACGGCAGTTGGACCGACCCGCGGCCGGCGACCCCGCCGATAAATTTCGGCGGGCACAACCTCGCCGACGCCTACCGGCCGGGCGACCGGGTCCTGGTGTTCGGCGCGGGTGCCTCGGGTGCATGGGACGTGGAGCAGGCGGCGGTCTCGGAAGCTGCCACCGTGGACTGGTCGGCCCGGCCGGAGGCGCTGAGCCCGGCCGAGACCACCGGGGACCCCGCGGTGGACGTCGAACGGCAACTGCGCAGGAGCTTCGAGCGGGGCTACAACCGCCGGAACACGGTGCCGGGCCTCGGCGCCTATTCGGCGGAGGTCCGCGCTCGGGTCGAGATGTCGCTGCGGGAGATCGTGACCCTGCGGCACACCGTGGACGGCGGCTTCCAGGTCGAGTTCACCGACGGCAGCCGGCACACGTACGACCGGGTGGTCGTGTCGATCGGGCAGGACGCGGCGGCGGACGGCGGCGCGGCGCGCCTGCTGTCCCGGGTCGACCTCGCGCCGCTCACCGGCCCCTCGCTCGACGGCGGCCCGTCGCGGGACGGCGATCCGCCGCCGCTGGACGTGCTCGGCCTGAGCGACGCCTCCGGGCGGCTCCGGGTGCTCGGGGCGGCCAGCGTCAGCCCCGCGCTGGTGCGCCGGTTGGCGGACTTCGCCGTCCTGGGGGACGCGCTCAGTGCCCAGGCAGCCATGTTGCCGGACGACTCCCGCGGCATCGAGGCCAGCATCCGTTTCCACGCGCAGCGGATCGCCGAGGCCAACCGGGGAGTGGGACCGGGCACGCCGGGGAGCGGGCCGGTGCCGGGTGACGGCCCCGGATCAGACCCGTTCCCACGGGACGCCGCGACTCCTGGCCCACTCGGAGCTGAGCCAGGGCAGCGGACCGTAACGGGCGTCCAGGTCGTCGGCCAGCGGGGGGCGCTCGACCCACAGCGGCCCGCCGGTGATGTCCTGTCCGGAGCCGTAGGGCGTGATCGGAACCCGGTTGTCGTCCAGCCCGACGTACCGGAGAGCGGGCAGGTTGCGGGTCGCGGCGAGCGTTTCGGCGCCGGCCGCGCCGATCTCGCAGGAGTTCAGCCGCAGCCAGCGCAACCGGCGCAGGTGGCGGCCGTCGGCCAGGACGCGGACGCCGGCGTCGCCGATCGGGTTGCCGCTGAGGTCGAGCGCGGTGAGCCGGTCCAGCAGCGGCGAGGCGACGATCCGGGGCAGCAGGTCGCCGATGTCGGTGAGTTTGAGGTGGCGGACGGGGGCGCGCTGCCAGACCAGATCACCATGGTCCAGGAGACCGGTTCCGCTCATCGTGACGGACTCGACGAAACCGTTGCGTACGACGAAGGAGTCGACCAGCCCGTCAACCGGCCGGGACGCGAGCCGACGGTTGCCGGCCAGCCGGCGCCGGAGGGTCCGGTCGTTGATGTCGGACCCGCTGATGGCGGCGCGGATCAGCTCGGCGTGGTCGGGGTCGGTGGCCTGGATGGCGTCGGCGTAGCGCAGCCGCAGGTCGAGGTCCTCGGGGTTGGCCAGGATCGCGGCGAACAGGTCGTCGGCGGTCATCCCGGCAGCGTAGCCACCGACGGCCCGGTGCTGGCGCCGCTGTCCCGCGCGGACGTTGCCGAGCTGGTCACCGCGGCGCACCAGGCGCGTACGGCCGACCGGTGGTCCCGGGCCGCGGCACGCCGGGAACTGACCGAGGTGATCGACCGGCTCGGCCTGCGGGACGGCATGCTCGGTGCCGACCAGCGGCTGGCCAGCCTGCCGGCGGCCGCCCGGTCCGCACTGGCCGAGGTGGACGTCGCCCGGACCGGTACGGTCGCCACCGACCACCGGTCGGCGCGAGGCGACCGGCGGAACGTGGCCGGACCGGCCGACCCGGACCGGACGCGCCCCGGCGGCACCGACGACTCGGGCACCGCACGTCCCGCCGGCCTGCCGCGGCTGCGCGCGTACCTGGTGACGCACGCGGCCGCGACGGCCGTCACCGGCGGTGCGGCGGCGGGGGTGGCGCTACAGGTCTCGCAGAATCCGCTGGCCGCCATGGTGGTCGGCGCCGGTGCCGCGGCCACCGCCCTGGTCAGCGGCCCGGCGAAGTGGGCGGCCAAGCGGATCGGGCTGAGCGCGGAGGACCAGCGCGCCCGGTACGACGCCCGGCAGGCGGCCCGGGACACCGCGGATGCGGACGCGGCGGCCAGCGAAGCCCTGGCCGACCGGGGTGACGGGCCGGCCGCCGTCGCCAACGAGTTGACCCAGGCGGTCAGCGGCCTCGACGCCCGGGTGTCGGCCGTGCAGCAGCGGCTGCTCGGGGAGCAGCGGCGGGCACAGCAGATGGGTACGCCGCGCCGGTTCGGCCGGGTCGGGCCGGCACCGGACGGTTCCGCCGCACACTCCGCCGGGTCGACCTCGCCGGACCCGTCCACCCCGACCCGGGGTGGACCGGACGGCGGCTCCGACGGTGGCGACCCGGCTGCGCGGGGCACCGGGCTCAGCCCGCACGATCACGGCCGGCTGGCGGAGTTGCGCAGCCTCGCGGCCCAGCATGACGCCGCGGGCCGGTGGGCCGGACTCCGATCCCGGCGGGAGATCCTGGCGCTGCTGGACGGCCTCGGCCTGACCGACGGACCCGGTGCCGACCGGCGCCGCGAGCTGCTGCCGGCCGACGCGCGGGAACTCGTCGAGCGGTTCGGCCACCGCCCGGGCGTGGCACTGCGGGAGCGGCTGCGCGGCGCCGACGGCGCACCGGACGGCGCCGGCGGCGGGCAGCGCGCGGACGGGCAGCGCGCGGACGCGGCCGGCCAGCGGCCGGCCAGGGTGCCGCCGTGGTGGACGTCCGCCGTGGAGAACCTGCCCGGGTTCACCTCGGCGGCGGTGATGGCCGTCGCCGCCGGATCGGTGGCGCACAACTTCCCGCTCGGCGTTGTGGCAGTGGTCGGTTCGGCGGCCGGTGCCGTGGTCTCGATGGTCAACGATCCGATCGTGGCCCGCCGGGAGGCGGCGGCGAAGGAGTCCCGGGAGAGCTGGGATGCCGACCATCCGGTCGCCCCGGCCGATGCGCCGATGCGCGAGACGGCCGCCGCGATCGAGGGTCCGCTGGACGCCGTGACCCGGCGGGCCGGGCGGGCCGCCGAACGGGTGACGGCGCTGGACCGGCAGGTCGCCGAGTTGGAACGCCGGCTGGCCGGGACCCGCCAGCGCACCGGGATGCGGGACGGGCTGCGCCGGTTGCTGTTCGGCGACGCGCGCCGGACGGTGGACCAGCCGCCGGCGCAGCGGGTCGCATCGGATCGGCTGGCATCCGACCGGCCGGCATCCGACCGGCTGGCGGTTCCGGCCGCCCGCCGGGAGGCCGACGGGCCGGACCGGCCCAGCAACCGGCCGACGCTGCGGACGCTCGTGCTGGAGCAGACGGCGGGACCGGTGGTGCAGGCCGGTACGACCGTGGGGGTGGCCGCGGCGGCGCACGCGCTCTCGGCGGCGGTTGCCGGCCCGGTGAATCTGATCACCGGCGGCATCGTCGCCCCGATCCGCGAGGGCCTGCTCAAGATCCGCGAGGGGTCGGCGAAGGACGCCCGGACGGCATGGGACTCGGCCCACCCGGTCACGGCCGAGGAGGCCCGGGTGGCGGCGCTCACCGATCCGGCCGTGGCCACGCTGGCCGACTCGGCCCGGGCCGTCGAGAGCGCCGGGCGCCGCCTCGGCGAGATCGCCGGCCGGGTGGACGCGCTGGCCGGGACCCTGCCGGGCACCGCGAACGGCAACCCGACAGCCCACCGCGACCCGTCCCACGCCGATCCGTCCGCCGATCCGTCCGCCGATCCGTCCCAGGCCGATCCGTCCCAGGTCGACCCGTCCCACCGCGATCCGGCGTCGCACCCGGATCCGGAAATCGGGGCGGAGCCCACGACCGGGCGCCCTGTTCCGCTCGGCCGGGCCGACGTGGCCGAGCTGTTGACCGCCGCCCGTCAGGTCCGCGGCGCCGACCCCTGGTCGGCCCGGCCCGCGGTGCGGGAACTGCACGCCATCATCGACCGGCTCGGCCTGCGCGCCGGCACGCCGGGTACGGCCGAGCGGATCGCCGGGCTGCCGGTCGAGGCCCGCGAGGTGATCGCGCAGTTCGGCGGCGACCCGGCCGGCCGCGCGGCGCGGCTCGACCGCGTCGTCGCCGAGCGCCGGGCGGCGGAGGACCGGCGGCCCACCGGCCTGCCCCGGTTGCGGGTCTACCTGCTCTCCAGCCTCGGCACCACGATGGCGGCGGCCGCCGCGGGCACCGCCGTCGCGGTCGCGATCGGAAGCCCGCTGGCCGCCGTCATCCCGATCGCCGCGGCCGTCGCCGCCCCGGTGCTCGGCGCCGTGAAGTGGCAGGGCAAGCGGCTGGGCCTGGCCACCGACGACCGCCGGGCACGGTTCGACGCGCGGACGGAGGCCCGTACCGCCGCCGAGCGGGCGGACCGGATGGTCGAGCGGGTGGGCGTACCCCTGTCCGACCTGGACCGGGCCACGGGCCGGCTGGAGTCGGACCTTGCCGGGGCGCAGCGGCGGGTCGACGACCTTGCCGATCGGCTTGCCCGCGGTCGCCGCCGGGCCGGGCTGCTGTCCCGGTTCCGCTCCTGGGCGGACGGGCACCGGACCGACCCGCCGGGTGACGCCGCGCCGGATCCGGCGGCCGGTACCCCGGACGCCGGCGGCACCGGTGACAGCGGCCGGCCGGACGCCGGCAGGATCACCGCGGCACGCGTACCGGATTCGGCCTTCCACGGCCTCGGCCGGCCGGCGGCCGACCCGGCCGCCGTGCTGGCGACCGCCCGGTACGCGATGGCCCAGATCGGCCCGGCGGCCGGCGCCGGGGTGGTCGAGCTGAGCCCGGGGCACTACGAGATCCGCTCGGCCGGCACCCCGCCGCTGCGGGTGTGGCTCAGCGCGGCGCCGCTCGCCGACGCGACGGTGGCGCAGACCGTCCGGAACGCCGACGGCACGTTCACGGTCACCGTCTCCGACCGGGCGGTCGACGAGGTGGTGACGCGGGCACTGGCGCACGAGGTCGCCGAGCTGTCCACGCTGCACGCCGCGGGGGCGGCGCTGGTCGGGCCGCTCGACCCGGGCAACGTGGCCGGACCCATCGACCCGGCCGGGTTGACCGCCCACGACCACGGCCGGATGGCCGAGATCCGGGTGCTCTCGGGCGAGTACCGCGACGCCGACCGGGCCGGCCGGCTGCGGATCCGGGCCGAGATCGCCGCCCTGGTGGACCATCTCGGGCTGCGGCTGGACAACCCGGACGCGGCGGCCCGGTGGCGGCTGCTGCCCGCCGACATCCCGGCGCGACTGAGCCGGCTCACCGTGTCGCGGCTGACCCCGGCGGACGTGTCCGAGGCGCTGCGCGGCGTGCCGGACCCGACCGAAACCCACCGGGTGCGCGGCTTCGACCACTGGCGCCGGGCCACCGTGGACGGTCGGCCGCTGCCGGCGGACCAGCTCGCGAACCGGCTGCACGAACTGGCGCTGCGGGCCGAGCACAGCCAGCAGAGCATGCCGCGGCTGCCCGCGTACGCGGGTCGGATCGTCGGCCTGCCGGCGCCGGCGCTCGCGGAGATCGCGAAGACCGATTCGCGGCTGGCGGCCCGGGTGGCGGCCGAGGGCGTGTACGTGGACCTGACCGGCCGGTTCGACCTGCGGCCGTACGCGGTCGAGGGCGGCCCGGAGATCCGCCTCGGCCCGGTGCCGGACGAGGCCGACCTGTCCACCGAGCGCGGCCGGCGCGGGCTGCTCGACGCGGACCGGAAGCACGCCGAGGCCAGGCTGCCGACTTGGTACGACGCCGACCCGGCCCGGCCGCCGGCGCCGGCCGGCCACAGCCTCCACTACGTCGGCGACGCCCGGGTGATGATGCTGGTTCCGGACGCGCTGACCGCGGCGCTCGACGGCCTCGTGCCGAAGCCGGTACCGCGCCCGATGGCGCCCGGCGGCCCGACCGAGGCGACCGCCGCCCGGGTCAGCGCCGTCGCCGACCGGTTGGCGGTGCCGGCGGTGCAGGGCCGGCGACCGGAGTACGGCCGGGCGGAGTTCCAGGGCACCGGCGCGCCCGCGCCGATCTTCGCCGGGCCGCCCCGGCGGGAGCAGGTGCAGCAGGGCCGGCTCGGCGACTGCGGCATGCTGGCGGGCATCGGCGCGGTGGCCGGGCACCTGCCGGCGGCGTACGCGCGGATGTTCCGGCCCAACCCGGACGGCTCCGTGGACGTCCACCTGTACGAGAGCACGCTGCCCGGGGTCGCGACGGCGCCGACCGGCCGGCGGCTGCGGATCACCGTGCACCCCGATGTGCCGGTGCACGGCGGTGGCCGGATGTCGGCGTACGCGGACCAGTCGGTGCAGGTCCACACCGGCTGGGCGGCGCTGCTGGAGAAGGCCGTGGCCGCGGTGGACCGGACCTGGACCGACGCCCGGTGGCAGCAGTGGCGCCGGCAGTGGGCGGCGCTGGATCCGCACCACGACCGGAGTGAACCGGATCCGGCGGGCTACGCCCGGCTCAACGCCGGCAGCGTGCCCGCGCTCTGGGCCGAACTGCTCACCCAGCTCACCGGGGAACCGGCCCGGACCGACCGCTTCGACCGCGTCCCGGGACGGGAGGGCGACACCGAGGCCCGGCTGCACCGGCTGCTGGCCGCCGGCAACCCTGTCATCGCGAGCACCATGAGCCAGCACCGGTATCCGCCGTATCTTCGGGCAGGGCTGCCGTTCGGTCTTGAGCCGGGACACGCGTACGAGGTGGTCGCCGTCGAGGACGGGCACATCCGGCTGCGCAACCCGTGGAACCGCCAGCACCCGGCGCCGATGCCGGTCCGGGCGTTCCTGGACCTGATGGCGCAGGGGTACGCCCATCTCGACCGGCGACCCGCGCCGCCGTCACCCCCGGCCCGCGGGGCAACCCGGTGTCGCCGGTGCGGCCGGACCGGCCCCGGGTGCCGGACACCCACGGGTTCGGTCGGGTCCGGGTCAGGCAGGAGCACGACCACGTGATCTACCAGGCGTTGCTCGACGCCGAGGGTAGGGTGGTCGGGCTGGCCGTGCTGGAGCTGTCCGCGAGCGGTCAGCGGTCCGCACAGTGGACGGCGGCCGGACGGACGGCCGACGGCGGTGTGCTGCCGGTGGGCCGGGCCGAGGCGGAGCGGATCGCCCGTGAGGTGCTCGGGTTCGAGCTGCCGCCCGAGCCGGCGCTGCGCGCAATGCTGGCCGGGTGAGTGGCGTGCCGGGTGCGGAAGGAGACGGTCGTGGGCTCTGAGGTCAATGTCGTGTGGATCGACAACAACACCCAGACCAGCATCGGGTGGACCGGCGTCGCGGCATCGGCGCTGCCCGGCTCGCCGCCCACCGCCCGGATCATGGTGTTTCCCCCGAGCGGGGAGGAACTGGAGTACACCGTCCGGCTGGGCGAGACGTTTCCGGTGCTCGACGAGACGTGGCGGTTCGCGGACGTCGACTTCCGGGCCCCGGGCTGGTGGACGGTCACCCTGCGGCGGGTGGACGCGGACGAGCCGCAGGACCCGCCGACCGGGCGGCACGGCGTGCACGTGCCGTCGTTCGACGACGCACCGGCCCGGTTCGCGCCGTTCGGGCGGCTGGATCCGGCTCAGCTCGCCGCCCTCACGGCGGCGCTCGGGCAGGAACTGCCGCCCGCGTACGCGCGGTGGCTCGCCGAGACCAACGGGGTACGTCCCGAGCGTCCGGTGGGGATCGCCGACGTGGGCGAGGACATGGACGGCGCGGCGGTGCAGCGCTATCCGCTGGAGCTCTCGTTGTCGTGGCTCAAACCGTTGTTCGGTGTCGACCCGGAGGATCGCCACCGTGACCTGGTGGTCGCGCAGCAGGTTCACCGCGATCCGTTGGTGTCCCGGGGCTTCCTGGCCATCGGGACCACCGACGACGCGACGCTGTTCGTGAAGGTCGGGCCGCCGGACCGCGACTCGGTGTGGGTGCTGTGGCGGGGCAACCGGCACACCGGCCCGGAGGACGCGGCTCACGGCCCGGAGGACGCGGCCGGAGGTGACCCGGCGGGCGCGGCCGGGCATCGGGAGCGGGAACTGTCGATGAGCCGGCTCGGCGGCGACATCGGGTCCGTGCTGGACAGGTTCCGGCCGTACACCGGGTCCGGCGGCGGGTACGACCCGGATGACGTGGCGGTGCCGGATCGCAGCGATCCCCGATACTGGGACGTCCGGGAGTGATCGAGGTGGAGGCGGAGCGAGTGCCACAGCCAAGCAGGCCGTGCCGACGGAGGATGTCGCGGTGACCACTGTCGCACCGCCGACGCTGCTGCTGCCGGTCGGGCAGTTCTTCGGCACCTTCCACCCGGCCGTCGGCTCGGAGCAGCGGTACCACCGGATCCGGCTGCGCGACGAGGTGTGGGAGCTGGAGGATCCCCGCTTCCTGGTCTGGGCGCTGCTGCACGGGGTGACCGGGCCGCCGGCCGAGCGGCCGTGGACCCTGGCGGCGCTGCGCGAGGCCGCGGAGGGGCAGTTGCCCGCGGGCGAGGAACTGACCTCGCTGCTGGACGATCTGGTCGGCGCGGGACTGGCCGCCGGGGTGGTGCCGGGCTCCGACGAGGCGGTCGACTTCGCCCGCCGGCACCGGTTGGGGCCAGGATGCTCGGCCTGGGCAACAAGGCCGAGGAACCCTGGCTGTACTCGATCGGCTTCTTCGATCACCCGGTGGTCACCGTGACCCGCACGGTCTACGACATCTGGGAGCGGTGCCCGTCCGGCGAGAGCCTGTGGCGGATCTGCGAGGCGCTCGCCGCGGAGGAACGTCAGGCGGGCGGCGCCGACCGCGATCTCGTGGACCCCGCCGCCCTGCTGGCCGGATTCCTCGGCACCGTCCACAGCCTGCTCGTCAGCAGCGTCGTCTACCTGGAGCCCATGCCGTGACCGGACCCAGCACCGCACCGACCGGCGGTACGCCGTTGATGTTTCCGGTCGGCCGGTACACCGGTGCCTTCCACCCGGCGGTCGGCGCCCCGGTCCGGTACCACTCGCTCTCCGTCGGCCGGCTGTCCGTGCAGTTGGAGACCGAGTCGGCATTCAACGTCTGGGTCGCGGCGCACCGACCGCCCGACGCGGGCCGGCCGTGGACCCGCCCCGAGGTGGCGCGGGCCGCGACGCAGCGGCTCGGGGTGGCGGATCCGGACGTGCTGATCGAGGAGTTCCGGACCGACGGCCTGCTGGTCGAGGTGGATGCGGCCGATCCGGACGCGGTGGAGTTCGCCCGCGCGCACCGGGTGCTGCCGCTGATGCTGCCGTTGGGCAACACCCCCGACGATCCGCTGCGGCACGGCATCGGCCTGTTCGGCGCCGAGCCGCTGCTGCGGGTGCCCACCCTGGTCAACGACGTGTGGATGTGGAGTTCCGCGGGCGGCAGCCTGTGGGACGTCTGCGTGGCGTTCGCCTCGGCCGGCGCCCGTGCCGAGGTGGACGACGAACGCGAACACGATCCGCGGTACGTCCTCGGGGAGTTCCTCGGCGGCCTTCAGGAACTCATCGGGATCAGCGCGGCCTGCCTGGACGAGGCGCCGCGGCGCTGAGCCGACCCGCCCGACCGCTGAGCCGACCCGCCCGACCGCTGAGCCGACCCGCCCGACCGCTGCGCCGGAGCCGTCAGCCGACCCGCCCGACCGTTGCGCCGGAGCCGTCAGCCGAACCGGTCGGCCAGTGCGGCGTACGCGTCCCGGAGCGCGACCAGCCGGTTGCGGCGCAGCCGGCCGGGCTGCCGGCCCACGGCGGACCGGCCGCGTTCGCTGGTCACGGCGGCGGTCGGTGCCTCGTCCGCACCGGCCGGCACGAACTTGAGCACCTCGTCGACGGCGGCGGCGGCGCGGTGCAGCGCGGCGCCGGCCCGGACCCGCTGCTCGGCCGGCAGGTCCGCGGGGTCGGCCGGGGCCGTACCGGCGTAGGCGTCGGCCACCCACAGCCACTCGCCGGGATCGAGCAGCTCGGATGCCCGGGTGTCGCCGTAGCTGAACCGGCCGGCGGCCGGGATCATGGTCTCGGCGGGTAGCCGGAACAGGAACTCCCGCGGCCGGCCGCATCCCCCGCAGTCCCCGGTGTACCGGCTGGCCAGGTCACCGTCGGCCAGGGCGATCACCGCACTGTCCCGGGCGAATCCGCCGGCGCCGCACTGGCATGGGTGCAGGTCCATGTAAAGGTGGGCTTCCGCGCTGGTACGGGCGAGGGGCGGGACCATGGCCACCACCGTACCGACGCGGTACGAGTTGCGGGTGCCCGACACAGGCGGGTGCGGTGGTGCGGCGCTCGGCCGGCGCGCTACCTTGGGTCGGCCCTGGCCGAGCCATCCCGACTACCGGTGGAAGCGCAGTTCGCGGACATGACAGAGCAGATCTTTGACCGGACCGCTGCGGCGTCCCGCCCCACCGTGGCGACCAGCGGATTCTTCGCCGACGCGTCCAACTTTGAGCTGCGGCTCGTGACGGACTACGACAAGATCAGCGAGATCGTGGCGGCGCTGCGGGTGCTGGGACTGCGGGTGGTGCTCACCAGCGGCACCTTCGACATCCTGCACGAGGGCCACTCGATGTACCTGGAGGCGGCCCGACAGTTCGGCGACTTCCTGATCGTGGGGTGGACAGCGACGAGAAGGTCCGCCGCCGCAAGGGGGTGTGGCGCCCGGCCGTACCGGAACTGGAGCGGTTGCGCATGGTCACCCACCAGCGCGGCGTGGGCCTGGTCACGCTCAAACCGGCGGACGAGCCGCGCTGGTCGCTGATCAAGGCGGTACGCCCGGACGTGCTGGTAGCCACCGCCGACACGTACGACCCGGAGGAGATCGAGGAGCTGGAGGCGGGGTACTGCGGCCGGGTGGAGGTGCTGGACCGGATGGCCACGGTCAGCACCTCGGCGCGGCTGCGACTGCTGCAGCTCGGCCTGGGCCGGCGGATGTCCGAGCGGCTGTCGGAGCGGCTGCCCGACCTGCTCCAGGACCTGTTCGACGAGATCGACGAGGCGGGGGAGCGGCCCGCCGAGTGAAGCAGCTGCTGCTCTATCTCCCGGTGCTGCACGCCGGCTACGAGGCGTTCCTGGACCGGCACGGCGACGCCGCGGAGATCCTGCTGCTGGGCGCCGGGTTCGCCGCGGACCATCCGGCGCTGCGCAAGGACATCCGCGCGCTGGCTCCGGAGACCGCCGCGCGGTACCTGTCCGCCGCGGGCGGCCGGCCGCCGGTCCGGGTCGTACCGCCCGACGGGCTGTGCGCCGCGGTCCGGGCGGACGTTCTGGTCGTCCCGGACGAGGAACTCCTCCGCGACCTGGTGTCCCGGCACGGCCTGGCCGAGGGCCGGACGGTGCGGTACGAGCGGACCTTTCTGCGCTGGGACCGGCCGTGGAGCCAGGCGCAGCGGCCGGCCGGCTACGACGGCCGGGTGGCGGTGGACGAGCTGTCGGTCCGGCTGACCCGGCGGGCGGCCGAGGCGGCGGCGCACAGTTCGGACTGGTGGCGTCAGGTCGGCGCGGTGGCGGCGCGGGACGGCGAGATCCTCGACGTGGCGTACAACCGCCACCTGCCCACCGAGTACGCACCGTACCTGGATGGTGACCCGCGCAACGAGTTCCGCCGGGGCGTACGGGCGGATCTGTCCACGGCGATCCACGCGGAGGCCCTGCTGGTGGCGCGTGCGGCGCGGACCGGGGTGGCGCTGGCCGGCGCGGACCTGTATGTCTCGACGTTCCCGTGCCCGGCCTGTGCCCGGCTGGTGGCCGAGGCCGGCTTCCGGAGCTGCCACTTCGCGGGGCCGTACGCGTTGCTGGACGGGGACGGGATCCTACGGTCGGCCGGCGTGGAGCTGATCTGGGTGGACCTCGGCGACCCGCTGGCGTAGCCGGGCCTCGGCCGCCGGGTCGGGCCGCTGGCTCAGCTTCATCCGCACCGGCCGGTGCGCCGGGTCGTCCGTGTCGCCGACCAGGACGTGTACGTGCAGGTGCTCGATGGTGGCTCCGGTGCGGCCGGGTTCGCCGTTGCGGGACCCGAGCCCGTAGTGCGTCAGCCCGTACCGGTCCCGCACCCAGCCCAGCACCGGCCAGAACTCGGCCTGGGCGGCGGACGGCAGGTCGAGCAGGTCGCCCACGTGGGCGTGCGGGACGAGCAGCAGGTGCAGCCGGGTGCCGGCGTACGGGAACTCGTTGGGGGTGACCGTCCAGTGCGCGGTGCGGTGCAGGATCTGCTGGTCGGGGTCCCGGTCCAGCCCGTCTGGGCAGAAGACGCAGACGCCGGCGGCCTCCAGCCGCAGCATGTCGGTCAACTGCTGCTCGGAGCGGGAGTTGCTGAGGTGGTAGAACGGCACCTCAGGACCGTTCGTAGGTTTCGACGGTGTACGGCAGGGCGTCGCCCTCGACCCGTTCGCCGGCGGTCCGTTCGAAGCCGGTCAGCCAGCCGGCCGGCAGCACCGTGTCCCCGCCGACCCGCGCATGCACCCGGGTCAGCTGGATGCGGCGCACCTCGGGCAGCGCCTGCGCGTAGATCTCCGCGCCGCCGATCACGAAGCACTCGTCCCGGCCGGTGAATGCCGCGATGGTGCGGGCGGTGTGCAGCGCTTGCGGCACGTCCGGCTGGGTCAGCGCGCCGTCGGGTACCGGCAGGCCGGCGCGTCGGGTCGCCACCACGGTGAGCCGGCCGGGCAGCGGCCGGCCGAGCCGCGTGACGATGGACTCGTGGGTACGCCGGCCGGCCACCACCACCGCGCCGGTGGTGAGCGCCTTGAACCGGCGCAGGTCGGACGGCAGTCGCCAGGGCAGGTCGCCGTCGGCGCCGATCACGTCGTCCTCGTCGGCCGCCACCACCAGCGTGGTCAGCACGTCCGCGCCGGTGCGGGTCACGGCGCCACCGGGATCCGGCCGATGCCCGGATGCGGGTGGTAGTCGGTCAGCTCGAAGTGTTCGGCCCGGAAGTCGTGGATGTCCTCGACCGCCTCGCCGGCCGCGCTCAGCGCCACGGTGGGCAGCGGCCGGGGCGTCCGGTCGAGCATCGCGCGGGCCTGGTCGACCTGGTCGGCGTAGATGTGCGCGTCGGAGATGGTGTGGTAGTAGACCCCGGCCGGGATGCCGGTCAGCCGGTCGAGCATGAGCAGCAACGCCGCGTACTGGATCATGTTGGCCGGCACCCCGACCGGTACGTCGCCGGAGCGCTGGAACATGTGCAGGTGCAACCGGCCGCCGATGACGCGTACGTGCACCCAGCCGTGGCAGGGCGCGATGGTGGTCCGCGGGGTCTTGCCGGCGCCGCGTACCTGGTACTGCGGGATCCACGGCGACACGAAGTGGGTGCGGTCGCCGGGTAGCTCGCGCAGCTGTTCCACCAGGTGTTTGAACTGGTCGAACCCGGCGCCCTCGGTGGTCGGGAAGTCGTGGAACGCGCCGCCGTACGATCCCGGGCCGATGTCGCCGGGCGGCAGTCCCCGGCGGTCGGTCTTCTCGGGGGTGGCCCACGGCCCCCACCAGTCGCAGCCGAACTCGGCGAACTCCTTGAGCGTGGTGGCCCCGTTGATGAACGCGCACAGTTCGCCGATCGGCTTGCGCCAGAACGAGGCGACGCTCCGGTCGGTGATCAGCGGGAAGCCGTTGGCCAGGTCGAAGCGCATGGTCTGCTGCATGAGGGTGAGCGCCTCCGGACCCTGCCGGGTGGGCACCGCCACGCCGTCGTGCAGGATCCGGGCGAGCAGGTCCCGGTACTGCCGGTCCGGGGTTCGCTCCTCGAACGGACGGTAGTGCACGCTCACCTCCTCGGCGACCGCCGCGTGCGCGACGCACGCGGCCGGGGCCGCGCTGGCCATGCTAGTGCCACCGCCCTGGCCAGGACGGTTACGCCCCCGGCGCGGTGGGCCGGCGCGGTGGGCCGGGGCGGTGGGCCGGGGCGGTGGGCCGGGGCGGTGCCGGCGGCGCGGCGCCGGCGGCGCGGGGTGGGTCAGTCCCCGGCGATCAGCTCGTCGAAGCTGGTGGTCAGCGCGAACGGGTCGGGGGCGGCCGCCGGTTCCTGCTCGGCGACCAGGGCGGCCAGTTCGCCGGCGGCGCGCTCGATGCGGCCCTGGAGCGGACCCGCGGTCTCGCCGCCGGCCCAGTCCTCGGATGCGGCGAAGACGGCCGTCGGCACGGTGAGCGTGCGCAGGTGGCTCAGGAGCGGCCGGACCGCGTGCTCCAGCGCCAGCGAGTGCCGGGCCGTGCCGCCGGTAGCGGCCAGCAGCACGGGCCGGCCGGCCAGCGTCCCCTCGTCCAGTACGTCGAAGAACGACTTGAACAGCCCGTTGTACGAGGCGTTGAAGATCGGCGTGACCGCCACCAGCCCGTCGGCGCCGGCCACCGCCTCCACCGCCGGCCGCAGGGCGGCCGGCGGGAAGCCGGTGAGCAGCGCGTTGGTCAGCTCGTGCGCGTGTTCGCGCAGCTCGATCGGGCGGATCTCGGCGTCGATCCCGTGCTGCCGCAGCCCGGTCCGGACCGCGGCGCCGAGCCGGTCGGCGAGCAGCCGGGTGGCGGACGGCTGGCGCAGCCCGGCCGAGACCACCGCGATCGTCCGCTGGCTCATCGGGTCACCTCCGACAGGTCGCCGTCGTCCGCCCGCTCCCCGGACTCCGCCGGCTTCGCCGATTCCGCCGATTCCGCCGGCTTCGCGGCACGGGCGGCCAGCAGCGTGGCGTGGGTGGGCGCGTCCGGCACGTTCGGGCCGCGCCGGGCCGCGAACTCCCGGCGGAGCACCGGTACGACCTCTTCGCCGAGCAGGTCCAGTTGCTCCAGTACGGTCTTCAGCGGCAGGCCGGCGTGGTCGACGACGAACAGTTGCCGCTGGTAGTCGCCGACGTATTCGCGGAAGCCGAGGGTGCGGTCGATCACCTGCTGCGGGCTGCCGACGGTCAGCGGGGTCTCCGTGGAGAACTCCTCCAGGGACGGCCCGTGCCCGTAGACGGGCGCGTTGTCGAAGTAGGGCCGGAACTCGGCTACGGCGTCCTGGGAGTTGCGCCGCATGAACACCTGGCCGCCGAGGCCGACGATCGCCTGCTCGGGCGAGCCGTGCCCGTAGTGGGCGAACCGTTCCCGGTAGAGCGCCACCATCCGCTGCGTGTGCTCCTTGGGCCAGAAGATGTGGTTGGCGAAGAAGCCGTCGCCGTAGTACGCGGCCTGCTCGGCGATCTCCGGGCTGCGGATCGAGCCGTGCCAGACGAACGGCGGTACGCCGGCAAGCGGCCGGGGCGTCGCGGTGAACGACTGCAACGGCGTGCGGTAGCGGCCGGTCCAGTCGACCACGTCCTCCCGCCACAGCCGGTGCAGCAGCGCGTAGTTCTCGATGGCGAGCGGGATGCCGGCCCGGATGTCCTTGCCGAACCACGGGTACACCGGGCCGGTGTTGCCGCGGCCGAGCATCAGATCGACCCGCCCGTCGGCCAGGTGCTGCAGCATCGCGTAGTCCTCGGCGATCTTCACCGGGTCGTTGGTGGTGATCAGGGTGGTCGCGGTGGACAGCAACAGCCGTTCGGTGCGGGCGGCGATGTAGCCGAGCATCGTGGTGGGCGACGACGGCACGAACGGCGGGTTGTGGTGCTCGCCGGTCGCGAAGACGTCGAGCCCGACCTCTTCGGCCTTGCGGGCGATGGTGACCATCGCCTTGATCCGCTCGCCCTCCGAGGGCGCCCGCCCCGTGGTGGGGTCTGGCGTCACGTCGCCGACGGTGAAGACGCCGAACTGCATGACCTGCTCCTCACGCCCGTCCCGGGGTCGGTCACCCCGGGGCACGACCGGGGGAACATACTTGACGAGTCAAGTATTCCAGGCGGCCGGCTGACGGGTTGATCCACCCGTCGCGTACCAGCGCGATCGTGGTGGATCTGGTTTGCTGGGCGGGCGTTCGCGCTCGGCGGCATCGATGGCTGCCGGGCCGGTGCCGGATGGGGGAGGCGATGGCTCGATGGCGAACCGCGCTCTCCGTGGGTCCGCGCGGTCGGCCGGAGGGACGTTCTTGTCAGATCGACCCTCGCGGCCGCCCGCACCACCCCCGTTGGTGCTGCCCGCAAGGCTACGCCGAGACGTCCTCGCGACACAACGTACGTTTAGTCTTTTTGACAGACTCAACGTCCGTTTATCGTGATGTCAGGTGCCGCGTCCGCCGGACAAGTTTCGATGCTGGTGAGGGTGATCATGAAAGAGGGCCTGTCGCAGGGGTCGCGACGGACGTTGGCGGACAAGCTCAACCAGCTGTTCGCAACCTTCCGCCCCGAATCGCAGGAGGTCGGCCGGGGTCGGCCGGGACGCGAGTACTACAACAGCGAGATCGCCGACCGGATCAACCGGCCCGGCCCGATCGCGGACCGGATCCGGGAGCTGGTCGGGGAGACCGTCACCATCAGCGGCGCTTACCTCGGCGAGCTGCGCCAGGGCAAGGCCACCGACCCTCGGCTGAGCCATCTCAAGGCGCTGGCCATCGCCTTCGGCGTCCCCACCTCCTACCTGGTGGACGACGAGGAGGACGATCCGACCGGAACCGTCGCCGCTGACCTGCATCGACTTGGCCAGATGCGGCGGCTCGGCGTCCAGCAGGTCGTCTTCCGGGACGTCCTCGGGCGCAGCGGCCTGTCCGGCCGTAGCCAGGAGGCGATGACAGCCATCTTCGAACAGTTGCTGGAGATGGAGGGAATCAGCGATCGTGGTTCCGGCGACGCCCGGCCGCCGGGTGTGGACGACGGCACACCGCGGCCGGAGACCGGCGCGCCCTGACAGGACGGTGAACGGATGCGTGCGGCACGAATGCGCCGGCGGTGCGTCCGCCTCGTGGACGGCCTCGGCCTGCCCCGGCACCCGGACGTCGCGCAGGTCTGCGCCGCGGTCGGTGCCCGCACCGACCGGCCGGTCCGGCTCACCCGGCTGGAGATGCCACCCGACCTGCCCAGCGGCGTGGTGGTGGTGACGCCCTCGACTCTCGGCATCTTCGTCGACGCACTCGCCGAACCGTGGCTGCAGGACGGCATCGCCTGCCACGAACTCGCCCACCTGCTGCTCGGCCACCACCTGCGTCCGCTGGACGATCCGGAGATGACCCGGCGCGTCCTGCCCACCATCGAGCCGTGGGCCGCCCGGCAGGCGCTCGGCGCACCCGAGCCGCGGACGCTGGCGCGTACCTGCTATGACGGTTCCATGGAGCGCGAGGCCGAGATGCTCGGCACCGAGCTGTTCGGCCGGCTGAGCCCGTGGCCGGCAGAGCAGACCTGGGACGTACCGGCCCGGTCCGCCCGGGTGATCACCCGGATCGAGCGGGCGCTCGGGGACAACGGGTGAACGGCGTTCTCTACCCGGTGGCCGCCGCGGTCGCCTGGTCGGCCCTGCTCTACCGGCTCGGCCGCGGCCTGCGCCAGGACCCGCGCGACCCGGCCCTGTACGCCGTGTGCACCGCGTTCGCCCTGATGGGCCTGGTCTTCACGGTCTCCACACCGGCGATCTGGTCGCGGCTGGACGGCTGGACCGGGATACCGAACCTGTCCCTGCTGGTGAGCCAGAGCGGGGTCATCGCGTTTTCCGGCACCATCCAGTGCCTGATCATCTTCTGGACACATCCCGGCAGCACCGGCTGGCGCCGAGCCCGCTGGCGGCTGCTCTGGGTGGTCGGCGTGCTGGTCACCATGGCCGTGCTCTTCTCGGCCGTCCCACCCCGCCCCGAGCAGCCCCGGGTGGCCGCCGCCACGTACGCCGCCGAGCCGACGTACGGCATCTATCTGGGCTGCTACCTGGCCATGGTCGCGGTCGGGGTGGCGGACATCATCCGGCTTTGCCTGCCGTACGCCCGGGACGCCGGCCGCACCTGGCTCAGCCGCGGCCTTCGGCTGACCGCCACCGGCGCGGCGTTCGGCGTGCTCTACTGCGTGCTGCGCACCGGCACCGTGGTCGCCGCCCTGCTGCACTTCGACCAGCACCGGTGGGAGTTCCTGGTGCCGATCACGGCATCCCTGGGCGCGTTGCTGATCATCGTCGGGTTGACGCTGCCGGCCCTCGGCCCCCGGATGTTCCGGGTGACCACCCTGCTGGCCCGGCGCCGCGCGTACCAGCGGCTCCGGCCGCTCTGGGAGGCGGTGGCCGTGACGATGCCGGAGGTCGTGCTGGACCGCGGCGGCCGCTGGCCCGCCGCGGCCCTGTGGGACCTGGACCGCCGGCTGCGCCGGCGGGTCATCGAGATCGGCGACGGGATCCGCGGGGTTCGCGACCACCTCGACGAGTCCGCCGCCGCGGAGCCCACCGGCGGGCCGGACCCGGCGGTCCGGTACGCGGGTCGGCTGCGGGCCGCGCTGGTCGCCTTCGAGCAGCGCCGCCGGGCGGACCTCGACGCGCCCGGCCCGGCGGACGGTGGGCGCGGTCCCGGCGGTCCCGGCGACCCGACCACGGCCGGCCGGAGCGGGCCCGAGGACGCGGCCGCCCTCGCCGAGCAGCGCCGGCGGGTCCGGTGGGACTCCTGGTACGCCCGGCTGCCCCGCCCGGCCGACGACGCCGACGATCCGGAGCCCACCGGCGGTCCGCCGGCCCGCGGCCCGGTGCCGGCCCAGGAGCAGCCGGCCGGCGGCCGGGACTTCGCGGCCGAGGTCAACTGGCTCGTCGCGGTCTCCGCGGCGATGAACTCCTCGGGTACCGCGGCCGCGCTGGCGCAGACCCGGCTGGCAGCAAGGGAACGGAGCTGACACGTGCCGTCACCCATCGATGCGGTGCTCGCCGACCCGCACGGGACCTTCGCGGCACTCCGCGAGCGTGGCCCCGCGCACCGGGTCGTGCTGCCGGACGGATCACCGGCGTGGCTGGTGACCCGGTACCGCGACGTGCATCCATTGCTGGCCGATCCGCGCCTGTCCCTCGACAAGCGCACCGGCTCGGGCGGCTGGCAGGGCTTCTCGCTGCCGCCCACACTGGACGCGAACCTGCTCAACATGGACCCACCCGACCACACCCGGATCCGGCGGCTGGTCTCCCAGGCGTTCACGCCCCGCCGGGTCGGCGGCATGCGCGTGCGGATCGCCGCGATGGCCGAGCAACTGCTCGACCGGTTGCCGGCCGCCGGCGCCGACCTGGTCACCGGGTACGCGGGGCCGCTGCCGGTGGCCGTCATCTGCGACGTCCTCGGCGTGCCGGCCGACCGCCGCACCGATTTGCGCCGGTGGACCGGGGCGATGCTCAGCCCACCGCCGGACGACCCGGCGGCCAGCGGCCGGGCGGTGCTGGCCATCGAGCGGTTCCTGCTGGACCTGATCCGGTTCCGGCGCCCCCGCCCCGGCGACGACCTGCTCACCGCCATGATCGCGGCACGGGACGCGGGCGACCGGCTGACCGAGGACGAACTCACCTCGTTGGCCTTCCTCGTCCTCTTCGCCGGCTACGAGAACTCGGTCCACCTGATCGGCAACTGCCTGTTCAACCTGCTCCGGGACGGGACGGCCGATGCCCGGGTCCGGGAGGATCCGGGGCTCGCCGGCCGGGCCGTCGAGGAAACGCTGCGGCTGGAGCCGCCGGCGACGCTGGCGATCCGCCGGTTCGCCAGCACCGAGCTGACGGTGGGTGACGAGGTGATCCCGGCCGGCTCGACGGTGCTGCTCGGCATCGCCGCGGCCAACCGCGACCCCGACGTCTTTCCCGAGCCGGACCGGTTCCGGCTGGACCGCGCCGACAACCCGCACCTGGGACTCGGCCACGGCCCGCACTACTGCCTGGGCGCACCGCTGGCCCGGTTGGAGACCGAGGTCGCGGTGGTCGCGTTCCTGCGCCGGTTCCCGAAGGCCACCCTGGACCCGGCCGCCGACCCGGCCTGGCGGCCCTCGTTCCGCAGCCGCGCCCTGCGGAGCCTGCCCGTGGTCTACTGAGGGTTTCCCTAGCCCGGCAGGTCCCTGACCTGCTCCCGGTCGAGGTCGACGTAGACCGTCCGGTCGAGGTGGTCGATCCGGTGCACGGTCGTGGCGGGCAGCCGCACCCTGCGGCCGGAGATCCAGGCACCGGTGTCCACCACGAGCACACCGGCCCCGTCCTCGGCGGTGGCCTCGTCGACGGTGCCGATCTCGCCGTCCTCCGCCGCCACCCGGTAGCCGGTCAGCTCGATCTCCGTGCCGGGGCCGCCCTCGTCTCCGGTACCGCGACCCGTTCCGGGCTCCCGGTCCGGGTCCCCGGGATCGGCACCGCCGGGCTCGTCCCGGCCGTCGACCTGCTGGTAGCCGCCCAGCAGCACGGGGTTGCGCCAGGTCCACGGATCCGGCTGGACGCTCATCGTCGCCTCCACTCGAGGTTGGGGGATCGCACATTGGAACGCTCCGCGGCCAGGACGTCGAGTACCTCCTCGTCGCGCAGCTGGGCGAAGTCGACGTACCACCGGCCGACGGCCTCGAAGTCCGGCGGCGTGGAGAGGCACACCACGGCGTCGGCCTCGGCGGCCAGCATCTGGTGCGCCTGCGGCGAGCAGACCGGCGCGGCCATCACCAACCAGTCGGGCCGGTGCGTCCGCAACCAGCGCAGGGCGGCACGCGCCGTGACCCCGGTGGCCACCCCGTCGTCGACCAGCACGATGCTGCGACCGGCGAGGGCGGTGATCGGCCGGCCGCCCCGGTAGCGCTGGATCCGGCGGGTCACCTCGTCCCGCTCCCGGGCCACGGCCCCGACCAGATCCGCCTCGGTCAGGCCCAGATAGCCCAGGGAACGCCGGTCGAAGACCGGCGG